>JASJDH010000429.1 GCA_030065175.1 Leptolyngbyaceae cyanobacterium MO_188.B28
TTACTATGCCCTCCTCTAGGTCCAAACCCCGGATGCGCTAAGGTCATC
Source organism: Leptolyngbyaceae cyanobacterium MO_188.B28 (assembly GCA_030065175.1). Lineage (GTDB taxonomy): Bacteria > Cyanobacteriota > Cyanobacteriia > Phormidesmidales > Phormidesmidaceae > JAKSDM01. The sequence continues at coordinate 49 of JASJDH010000429.1, forward strand.
CAACCGCAGAGCGCCCAGAGGTTACGCAGCAGGAAAGCAATACCCGCCGCCAAGAATCTTAAGCTGGGAGAACGAGATGAGGTCCGTAAGCGGGCTTGATTCATTTGGCGGTAGCTCGATTCGACGCCAAAGCGACGTTTGTATTGGGCCGCCACTGAGTCCACAGAGCGACGGTAGCTTGACGAGTGTACTTTTTTGCCTACCACGATATAGACCAGGGTTGTGGCGGGTAAACGCTTAGCTCGTCTACGGGAGTAGCGGCTATAACGACGCACTACCGCTATCCGGAGGTGGATCTCACCGTCAGTAGCGCTGTGCATGGTGTAGTCAGTCCATTGACTAAATCGATGCTGAAAGAGGACCCGACTGCCGGAAGGGGGGACCTGCTTGCTACGGGCCATCATCGGTACAATGGCTTCTGGTTGTTGGTCAAACCATTTCAGCGCCGCCACGGTGCAGAAGGCCCGGTCAGCTAACCACAGTTTGACTTGGATGCGCTGTTGATCCAAATACCCCTTGAGGATATTGAGCACTGTTACCAGGGATTCGCCTTTGCGCACGTAATGGAGGGCTAGGGTTACCCTGCGGTTTTTCCGAATCACATAGACCGTAGCAAATACATGAAAATAGGTGGTTCCTTTTTGGGCTTTACCCCGACGCACTTCGTTGGGGTCACTGGCGGCTTGACCGTAGTAGGGAACCGCGACTAAATCCACGGCCACTGACTGGGCGCGCTTCCAGTAGCGCCGGTCGAGATGATGCCACAGCGACTCATTGACCTGGATTTCAGCTTTCTGTAACTCTAATGAGTCCGCCAACACGCCACGAATTGTATTGGCGCTAGCGGCGCCTTCATGTTGGTCGCATTCGTAGTCAATACTGGTGTTATTGGCTGCTGCAGTCAACAAGATGTTCCAGACCATCTGGGAGGATGATTGGCTCCCTTTGCTATTGAGATTCAGGTGTTGATTGAGACTCTCAAAAGCCATCTGATGGACACGGTCCTTGCTAAGGAAATCGAGTTTAGGGGATGGAGTTTTCATGAGCAGACTCCTTAAAAGCTGTCCTACCTTCTCCTTAACAATTCTCAATGGCAATGGGTATGACAAGGGAGAGGGCTCTGCTTGTGGTTCAGAACCAAACCGCGAAGTCTGATGTGGAAGTCTGGAGCTGACTCAACTCTAAAGCTTATCTGGCAAGAGCTTCATCTGTTTGAATTGAACTGCGGACTACTGAGTTTGACTATATGGGGCAAGTGGAATTCAATAAACGATAGTTCTTTGGAAATGGGGTCATGGACTAGAACGAAGCGAATGAAGTCAGAGGTCGTCAAGTACTCCACCCGTTGCCGCGATTCTATCCGTCTACAGTTGTTTGGTAGGGACTACCGGTTTTTATGGTTCAATTAGGAGCGGCTGATAAAAGAGGAAGAAACGATCGCTATACAGATTTATTGTTCTATTGTTTGGCATCTTTCTTCTGATCCTCAATGTACGGCTCTATCGTCCAGGCGATACTCGGGTTGTGCTCGCCTCCCTAGCATGGTTGGGCCACACATGTGACGTAAAAAAGGAGACTGCTATGAATTCGCTTTTTCATCTTGCTTATCATGTGGATAACCTGGAAACAGCTCGACAGTTCTATGGCGGAGTACTTGGCTGTCAAGAAGGTCGCAGCACAGAAACTTGGGTAGATTTCAATTTTTTCGGTCACCAGATTTCGCTACACCTTGGAGAACCCGTTAACACAGAAAATACCGGCATGGTGGGTGAGCATAGAGTCCCCATGCCTCATTTCGGCGTGATTCTCGATATGCCTACGTGGGAAGAGATCGCTAAAAAACTGACAGAGAGTGGACTCAGCTTCGAGATTGCTCCCACGATCCGATTTCCTGGAGAGCCAGGACAGCAAGGCACAATGTTTTTCCGCGATCCGTCCGGTAATCCAATTGAAATTAAGGGATTTGCTGATGTTGCCGGAGTTTACGCGACGTGAAGGCTGTCATCCCATTTGTAACGCAACTGGCTGACGATGGGACTGCCTGGCTCCACGCGCTGCGGGCGGTGATGCCTGAGCACAATTTGTCGCCACTGGAGGAACTAACAGCAGAGCAGTGCGCCGCCGCAGAAGTCGCCATTGTCGTCAACCCTGATCCGGCTGATCTGGCTGATCTGCCCAATCTCAAATGGGTGCAAAGTCTTTGGGCGGGTGTTGAAGGGCTTTTAGCCGACACCCGAGACGCCAATTTCGCCATTGTGCGGATGACTGATCCACAGCTTGCGGAAACCATGGCTGAAGCAGTGCTTGCTTGGACATTCTATTTGCACCGAGATATGCCTCGCTATCGCAAGCAGCAATTAGACCGAATTTGGCGGCAACACCCTTTGCCGCTTCCTCACCAAAGAACTGTAGGGTTGCTTGGCCTCGGCAATATGGGCAAGGCAGCCGCTAAACGGCTACTTCAACAGGGATTTAAAGTCTGCGGTTGGAGCCGATCGCAGATTGACATAGAAGGGGTGGAAACAGTTAGCGGAGCCGATGGCCTCCCCCAAGTTCTCCAGCGAAGCAACATTCTCGTCTGCCTCTTGCCCTTAACTAACCAGACTCACGGGCTCTTGAATCATGACACCCTTGGATTACTTCCCAATGGCGCATCGCTGATCAATTTCGCCCGAGGCCCCATTGTTGACACCCAAGCCCTGATCACTCATTTGAATAGCGGGCGTCTCTCCCATGCGGTTCTGGATGTTTTCGATCAAGAACCGCTGTCGCCGCAGAGTCCTCTTTGGTCCCATCCCAACATCACCATTCTTCCGCATATTTCAGCCCCAACGAATAAGCAAACGGCGGCGGCGATCGCCGCCAAAAATATCAACAGATACTTGTCGAAGGGGGAAATACCGCCAAGTGTCGATAGAACTCGGGGATACTGATGGCCTCTTTCCCTATTTCAGGGAAATGTTCTACTCATGAGACTTGAAAAAATGGCTCAGCCAAAAAATCAGGGGCTTCTTTAGGCGCCAAGTGACCGCAGTTCTCAATAATACCGCCCGTCACGTCATCACTGACTATTTTTATCTGCTCATAGGTGAGCGACACTACATATTGTCCGCCGTAGGCGAGGACGGGAACCTGAAGCTTCTGTTCTCCAATCACTTCAAGCTGCCTTTTTTCTTGATGAATGTGATCAATAATTCCACAATGATGACACCCATTTATTTCAGAGGTTGAGGGATGTCCAATCTTTAGATTTTGTGAAATTTGATTCAAGGATGAGTTTGGACATCGCTTGATCAAATCTTTCGGAAATTTATCTAAAAAATGTCCAAATAGAGCGGTTCTATAGAGGGAGATGCATTGCCATTTTGAATCTAAATCAGCATAATAAATGCTGATCAATGGAGCACATGTTTCTAATGAGTTCTAACGTTCAGGCTTTACATCCATCAAAGGTTATTCCGCAGGAATGGGTTGTCTCACACCAGTCAATTCAGGCTGGGGGGTTGATCGTTGAACATCACTTTGAGGAGCCCGCTGAAGTCACAGCGCCCGCCCTGACCCATCATATGCTAACCATCACCCTGAGCCATGGCAACACTCGCCAAGTTACTCGTCTCGGGAGACAGGAGTATGATGGTCCCCAGCCGCCTGGAATGTTCTTTCTGGCGGCGGCGGATGATACGCCTTGTCGGTGGGCCTGGGAAAGTGTGGATGAGGCCATCATGTTCGTGGTTGATCCCCTACACTTACAGGTTGTTGCGGCGGAGAACGGCTATGGGGCTGCAGAGCGCTTGGAGTTGAAAAAGCTCACCTCTGGTATGGACCCCTTGCTGGAGATGTTGGCTAAACAGTACCTTGCCGAAATGCAACAGGAAGGCTTGGGCGGACGGCTCTATTGCGAATCTCTGGGAAATCTGTTTCTGCTCCATTTATTGAGGAACTACTGCCATCAGCCGCCAAAATTTCGCCAGTACGCCGCCGGGTTGGGGGATAAGCGACTTAAGCGAGTATTGGCCTACATTGACGCCCATTTGGGGGAAAACATTGGGCTCCAGGAATTGGCGACAATAGCTGGCCTCAGTCAATGTCACTTCTCCGAAATGTTCAAACAATCTCTCGGTGCGCCGCCTTATCGCTATGTTTTGCTCCAACGGATTGAACGCGCTAAACGATATCTTCAACAAGGCGATCTGCCCATCAACGAAATTGCTCTTCTCTGTGGCTTTGCCGACCAAAGCCACTTAACCAAGCACTTTAAGAAATCTGTAGGCATGACGCCGAGAACATTTCGTCACCGTTAAGGCGAATCAGGGGATTCGGGGCTAAGGGGTCGTAGCCGCAAATCCCTGATTCCTCCATCGCTCAAATCAACCTTGCTCGGCAAGTTGCTTGGTATGCTCAACGGCGGCGTGAATGGTTTGTCGCCAGTCCGGTCCGACATCTGGGTCTTGGCCAGATTTTGGGGTCCAGTTAAGGGTGAAATCCAGCCAGACTTTGCCGCCTTCGGCAAAAATTGTGTTCAAGACAAAGCCGCTATAGACCGGATCATCCACCAGTTTGAATAACACCGAGTAGGTTTGCCTATTGGCGACAATAATTTCGTGAACGACTTTTCCAGAGTTAGTGTGCATAATTCGCTCAATATCGTCATCGGCAAATCGCTGCACGATTTCAACTTTTTCGACACCCGGAACATACCGATCGGGATGGTCAATTTTATCGATCAGCAAGCTCCATAGTTTTTCGACTGGGGCATTGATTTCAACCTTATCACATAGATCAAAAATTGGTGTCTGAGATTTTCAAGGTTCCAGGAGATGGGATCAGAGTATCGAGTACACCAACTGTGCAAATATTAAGCGCTTCCATCCAGGGAATGCCCTTAAGCTTAGCCCCAAATGTTGCCGCTAAAGATTGACCAGCCTTTTTTGCATCGGGCAAGAACGGTCGCAGATTGTTGACGATGGCCCAGGCATTGAGCGTTGTGTTGATGGTCTTCGAGACTCGAAACTGCCCAAAGGTCTGCAGTTTTTCATCTAAGAATCGCATTGAACGGTCAATGGGAGAGGAGAAAGCGGAAGCCTCTGGGAACTTCAGATAATTGGTGAACAGAAAGCGTTTATCTTGAAGGATATCAAGACGTTGAGCCAAAATCGGATCATCTCCAAGGGCTTCTCGCAAACGTCGCAGTCTCTGTGAATAAGCCGCTAGTGAAGGAGCGGCAAAAACATGGTCAAATTTTTCTTTGAGGTGATCACGTTCTGACTCGTTGAGTTCTGGGTGCGCCTGAGCATAGGTATCCAGGGTCACATCAACCCGTTTGCGCCCATGTAATAAACATTCCAGTAAATTGCCTTGCGGCACTTTCTGTTTCCAGGCATTTTGGGCCGCTTTCCAGCCATCGGTGTTCATGGTTTCAGGTTGATAAGATTGCTCAGACGCTAAGAGTTGTTGCTGCTGGGCCGCTTGCTCAATCTGGGTGAGAAAGCGCTCAATGGCGGGCTCGAATGCAGTTTCGTCCAAGTTGTCAAGCCACTCGGCATGCCAAATCAATTCTCCTTGGCTGACTAAAAACAGATAGATGCGTTCTCCGTCTAAAACGGCAAACTTTTCATCACTAAGCACATGCCTCGGTGGAGTCAGTCCCAATCGCATCAGCAACCAGGCAACCGGCATTAAGTTGCCCAACCACTGAACTAAATTCCACATCCAAGTGGGTCCCCAAGCCCGTTCGGCTCCTCCCCAAGTGTAGACCAGTGCGGTATGTCTCTGACTCAGATGCATCGCTAACGAGAGTCTCAGTAGCTTCTCCAAGCAATCTGTATCCTGTCTACGGTAGCGCATGATAAAGCTCGGCAACACTGTGAAAACAGCTCTACACTCACAACAGCGCACCCGATGAATGGGGATCTCCTGAGCTTCTCCTACCCAGCCTTGGAGACGTCGCATTCTCCGACCGTGCCCCGTGTAACGGCTCAGTGCTCTACAGGTTTCTTTGTGCAATTCCGCTCCCAACTGGGCTTGTAGCGGCGTCTGGATGTACTCTAGAAACTCACTTCTAGCTTCTGCTTCCGCCAACTTCAGATAATCGGTTCGCTCGGGGCCGAAGTAGACAATCGCAGTCCGTTGCTTATTGTTGGGTTTTCCGGGCATGATGTACACTCTGATCAACTTATTTGTTTAATCCTTGCGCTTGAAGTTCTGGCTTTAGAAGCTTCAGCGCAAGTTTTTTGCCAATTAGAGCGTACACTTCAATTTCCAAAACTGACGTCAGACACCAATTTTTGATCTATGTGGTATTTTAAACTATTGGGATGGCGCAGTTTTCTCAAGACGCCAAACTGCGGATTTACCCAACTTCAGAGATGCTCGATGAGTTTGAGATTCGGGTAAACGAGCTATCGATTTATCCAGAACCCTGTTAATAGAGGGAGTTCACATAAACCTCATTCCAAGCAGGGGGTCTGTAATCTTGATTCAAACCGCGATCGACATATCCCACTACACGAGGTAATTCTTCCCCTCTCGTTTCTCCTTTCAAAAACCGTCTCAGTTGGGTTTCCCAGTCTTGGGGATAATCTCTAATGATGGGATGTTTGACCACCAGCGATTGATATTCCCCTTGGTCTGGATCGACAATAACATCCAAGCAGAGAACACCTAATGGGCGGACAAAGATACCGGTTGCAGCGATCGCAAACTCACCATTCACTCGTCTTTGTTTGAGAACAACGACAAAATGTCCGCCTGCAGGAATGTTATATACCAATTCACTGGGATCTTTAACGGGTTCAACTTCAACGTTATACCCCTTGGTCAGTCCCTGCTCTAACGTGATATCTTCATATGTTTGGTCGGGGTGGGGCAGATAAATTGTAAACTTGTGAATATCCAGCCAAGGGCTATATACCGCCTCGTTAGCTAATTGCTTCCAAGCATTATATTGTCGGCGCATCTCTTGCCCCACATAACTCTCAATATCACAGATATTGATCAGCGCCATATTCAAAACGCACTGCTCGAACCGACTGAAAGTCCCCAGAACTTGCATAATTTCGTCCCTTGTTGACGTAATGTCCCTGCCCCTGCTGCAAAGGTGAAATCGCTCCTCTAATCTACAGCCGCATAGTTTTTCACCCGTTGCCCTTCAGCAACGCCAATAATCTTCGCTAGCCAGGGGGGCGGTGAGGAAGACATCACGGTTTGTAACTCGCCCAGTATTTCTCTGGCGGTTCCCCCTTCATCTTTTTTCATCGGATAGATGCCAGCCCTAATCACTTTAGCGGCGGCGGGTCCCCCGACTGAGACGATAAATAAAACATGGCAGTCTTCGATCAGATTGACTCGAAAACCATTTTTATCGTCCGATAGGTCTGCCTCAACAGCAGATCGGATATCGATCAGTTTGATTTCCTCCGCCGAGAGCTGATAGATCAAATAACGTAGACAAGATCCAAAATGTCCGTCCAACTGCTCTTGACTATTAGACGCCACAGCAACTCGAAGGGAGCCTGGCATATCGCCCTCCTGATAAGCTTCTATAGACGGCAAGACTTCTGCTTCTTCCATTTGACCCCATAAGATTCTCACCGCTTCTTTCAAAGCAGCTATTTCGGTCGTGTCTGCATCTTCGCCATCCTCTTCGCCATCCAGGTCATAGGTTTGTCCAAACGCCGTCTTCAAATTAGTGACGGTGATTTTACCCAGGCTCGTTTCATCGAGCCTATCGCCGAGGCAGTCTTGCAGCGCCTCGATTAAATCTCTCACCGAGACCTCAGGTAAAGCCCGTGCAGCTAAGGCGATTCTCAAGGCTGTTTCATTTGAAAGGGGTTGTTCACTCATAGTCAACACCATCTGAAGATAGTTAACGGCTGTAAATCGCTAGATGAAATCTCTATTTTTGGGGTTGAGAAAAGCTCAAAGGATTCAATTGTGAATAATTCGAAATCAGTCGGAACGCAATCTAATTTCCGTCAAATCTCTAGCTTTACTATGTGATCTGAAAGGATTCTATTATCATCAGATATTTCACATTATCATTCAGTGTGATTGAATACCGATTTCGACTATTAAATTAATTTTATTTTTGATAATTGAATTACTATTTTATGGGGTAAATTTCAAGAAATATTCATTGCGATCGTGAGATATTGTTAATGCAAGTCTGGAAATTTTAGTTGCTCGATCTCAACAGATTTATCACGTTTCTGAAATAGCCCTGCTATTTCATTATCTGTAAAACCTATGCCTTCTCTATTCAAGCCCACTCTTCGAGAAGAGCAAAGCTCTACATCCCCTAACTTCTTTTCCCAAGTTTGGGAGAAGGGGAACAGGATTTTCTCCCCTCTCCCAAGTTTGGGAGAGGGGTCGGGGGTGAGGG
>JASJDH010000430.1 GCA_030065175.1 Leptolyngbyaceae cyanobacterium MO_188.B28
AAGAACCCTGGGATCTAAAATCTGGATGAATTTTATTCGCTGTATTTCAGCTTCAACAGTGTAGAGTTTGTTAGGCGGTTACAATCTACCAAAAAAACTGATGTAGTCGATCTGCCGTTACGCGCCAAACACCCGCAAATTGCGGCTCCAATTTCATCTAGTTTAGACATGAAGTCATGACTATCCCGTATCCGGCGCTATGACCACAGAATTTCCAACAAATCCACCACCCCCCAAATCAAAAATTCCCCGCTTGCTGCGGTTAATTGTCTGGACCCGGTTTCTAAGTGCGATCGCCGTTGTCTCTTCTCTCTTGGCCACCGTTTTGATGCTGCTAATTGGCTCTCAAAATACCTTGAAAGCCTTTGTGGTTTTTTTCGCCGAACATCCCGAAACCGTGGGTGATCTTGAGCCTGGAGAAGAGGCTACGTTATTGTTATTGGAATCCTTAGATAATTTTTTGGTGGGGCTCGCCTTTCTATACTTTGCCTACGGGATATATTCACTCTTTATCAGCTTGAATCCAAGCATCCCCGAGTTTATTCCCCAATGGCTGAAGGTGTCTAACATCGCTACCTTAAAGAAAACTTTGTTGGAATTGTTGGTGGTGTTATTGAGTGTGGTGTTCGTTAAAGGTTTGCTGGAGACAGTTTCTACGACTGGACTGCATTGGGACTTTCTAGTGATTCCGCTCTCAATTGTTGCGATCGCCCTCAGCATTAGGCTGATGAATCTAGGGGAAACTGAATAGTGCGCCTATTATAGTTTTTACAATTTATAGTTTTCACAATGCATCTGCAGCCGGTTTAAAAACGATCGCTTCCCCAAATCTCCTTCCATTTCCATTAAATCGCTAGTCATCGCCAAGATCCCAGGGTTCTCAAGAACCCTGGGATCTAAAATTTTGGAGTTCTAAATTGAGTTCCCTGAACCCTTTCCATTCCCCTTAAATTTCCGGTCACTGCCGAGATCCCTGGGTTCTTTAAGAACCCAGGGATCTAAAATCCGGGCGATCCAAGAAGTAGAAGTAGTGGTGCTACATTTCCGCTACCTCCGGTTCTCCGCCAGGATTTCGTCCAGAATTTCTTGAGCCCCTTGTTGTCTCAGCTGCTTAGCTAACGTAGTCCCCAGATCCTCCGCTTCGCCGACTGGACCTTGGATCTTATCTTGAACTAAGCGTTTACCGTCCAGGCTTGCGACAACACCTATTAGGGTTAGCGTACCGTCCACAATCGTGGTATTAACGCCAATCGGCACCTGGCAGCCGCCTTCCAATTCCCGCAGAAACGCTCGCTCAGCGTAGCAGCGATGGGCGGTGGGTTCGTGTTCCAGGACTTTCAGCAGAGACAAAATTTCGTCGTCGCCGCTGCGGCATTCAATTCCCAAGGCGCCTTGGCCGACGGCGTGGAGGGAAATTTCTGAGGGGATAATTTGATGAATGCGATCGCTCATATCGAGCCGCTTCAATCCAGCGGCGGCCAGAATAATGGCGTCATAGCCACCTTCATCCAGCTTACGGAGACGAGTATTTAGGTTGCCGCGAATATCCTTAAAGGTTAAATGGGGATAATGGTGTCGCAGTTGGGCCAATCGTCGCAGAGAAGAGGTGCCAATGACAGCCCCCTCCGGCAGCGTATCGATCTGCTTATCCTTGTGCTTTTCATGCACCACTAGCGCATCGGCGGGATTTTCCCGTTCGGTGACGCAGCCCAGCATCAGACCTTCCGGCAATCGAGTCGGCAGATCTTTCAGGGAATGGACGGCAAAGTCCGTTTCCCGCTGCAGCATACTATCTTCCAGTTCTTGGGTGAACAGCCCTTTGTCTCCAATTTTGGAGAGGGAGACATCTAAAACTTTGTCACCTTGGGTTTCCATCGTCTGCACTTCGAAGGTCATGTCAGGGAAGTGTTTCTGAAGTTCGTCCCGTACCCAATAGGTTTGGATGAGCGCTAGCTGACTTTTGCGAGAACTGATACGAATGGTGCGATTGAGGGTAGAAGCAGCAGATGAGGCGATAGGCGACATAATTATTGTTGACGTGTACTGTAAAGGTGCGAAAGAGTATTGTTAAAGGCGCACCCGCAAATCGAATATAGGGATGCAAGATCTTATAGGTTACCGTAACAAGTCCCCTTATTGCTTTAGGAACCTTGCAAACTCAGGGCGGTCATCGCTTGGAGAGATAATGATTTGGGGGAATGGCTGAATGTGAAGATGTGCAACATGAATGGTTTGTCTAGCAGTTTGAAGCTGCTTTCCGGGTCTTTGCGCCGTAGTGGAATTCTGTTTGCGATCGCCTTGGGCGGACTCATCATCAGTCCAGGCTCCGTGATTGGGCAGCCAGCGGATTTTGAGGCGCGTCAGCAGTTTCTCTCCGATCCGCTAACCACTGAACCTCGCGATTCTTTCCTGCCTCTTATCCCCATCCGTCGACCCCTCAGTCCCTTAGAAAGATTTGAATTAGAAAACCAGCTGAATGCCTTGGATCGTCAGTCACGGGTCCTGTTGGCGGCCGGAGAAACAAATTTGGCGTTTGAACAGTGGCTCCGTGAATTGCGACTCCGTCGAGTATTGGGCGAAGCGCAAGAAATGATGGCGTTAGAGCGCATCGGGACATTGGCTTGGGAAAATCAGCGCACCCGCGCAACCCAGTTGATTACCCTGCGATTGAAACAAATCCGAGAAACGTTTGACGCTCAAGATCCGAGAGAGGCAAAGAAACTAGAAACTCTGGCGGATTTATTTCTGGTATTGAGAGATCAAGACTCTGCTTTGGGAATTTACCAGGCGTTGCTTTCAGTTGCCGTCCAGGAAGGAGATATTGAGGCGCAAGCAGCGAGACTGATCCGAATTGGCGAAATTCATCTGGACTGGTTCGAGTTTGATGCCGCCAGCGAAACTTATCGGCAGCTTTTGGCCATTGCCCGCGCAGAAGGTGAGTCGGTATTGGAGGAAGAGGCGCTGAAAAGGCTGGTTTCCGCCTTTCAACAGGGTGAGCGACCGGCTCAAGCGATTCCCTATCAGCAAGAGCTGATTGCGTTTTACCAAGCGCAAGGGACGGACGCCCCCATTCCCGCCCTTGAATTCGCCTTGGCCCAAAACTACCAGGCCGTCAATCGTCCCGATCAAGCGGCTATCCATTATCAAGCCGCCTATGCAGCGGCTCAGCGATTACAGCAGTATGGATACTCCAGTAATGTGTTGTGGCGTTTGGCGGATCTCTACCGTTCTCTCAATCGCTATGGGGATGCGCTTTATGTTCTGCAGCTGTTGGTTGAAGTGGAGAAGCAGTCTTACAACGCCTATGGCATCATGAACGTCTTTGACCAAATCGCCCAAATTTATAAGGGGCAGGGAGAAACTGAGCAGGCCATTGACGCCCTTAGGGAGGGCCTGATTCTAGCCAGACAACTGAATTATCGCCAAGGTTACTTTGAAGAACAGATTCAGAGTTTGACCCAGACGAAGCCATCTGAATAGCCTCAATCTCTCTGCCAATCTGGGCAAGATATTGAGGGCGCCGAGCTGGTCGTTCTTGGAGTGTGGGCAAGAACGACCAGCTCCAGCTAGATGAGACTTAGAAAATGGGATTTAATTTCAGCAAATCCCTAACTTAACCAGCCTTTGAGTCGTTAAGCTGGGTAATCGCGTAGCGGGCGATCGCTAGACTCAACCGGAGCTGCTCAAGATCTGATAGCTCTGACCATTCGCGGTTTGCCATGGAATTTAATGTGACTGTCGTTATTTCTCCCTGGCCATCTCGCATCGCCATTGCATAGGGACGGGCCATCACTTGTAAATCAGCCTCATCCCAAGCAGACATCATTTCCTGAACACAGTGGATCAGCTGTTCGGCGAGGGGGCGACCTGCAGCGACCACCTCTTGAGCCCGCTGAGCAATTTCCTGCAGCAAGGATTGCGGCATACGTCCGGAAAATTTCTCGGTGAGAGCCAATTGTAGTTGGGAAGCTGTCGGCGCTTCAGACCAGAGCTGCTCAAGTTGGCTAGATACGGCTTTCCAGCCAGTGGCCGCTTCTTCCGCCGACACCTCAGCCTGCCAATCAGCTTCCAATTCAGCAAAATAAGAATCGGCGCCTGACTCAGAGGGATTCCAAGGATAGTTGCGTTCCTGATCCAAGATCGAGTAGAGGAGTTCTAGCTCAGCTCGGGTTTGATGAGACATTGAGGAGGAATCCTTGTCCTTTACCATGATATTGCCCATAGATTTCACAGTTGGAGTAGCGTTGATAAAAATAGCTACACCTCCACTGTAGCGAGTTCCGCAATCAAGCTTAATCTAGGCCAAATCGCCTAGACTTGGGAAGAGGGGGATGGGCCTTCTACGATAAATTCAAGGAGTTGTCCTCGGGAACTGCCGAATCTAAGTTGGGTGCCCGCATTCAGAGGGACTTCCTGCCGGTGGACTTGTTTCCAACCCTCCGCTTCTCGGAAAAAAGTTCCATAGCGAGAGAAATCCCGCAAAAAGTAGGTGGCTTTAAACTCGTCCGGTGAGTCGGCTGATTGGGTATTTCGGCGGAAAATTTCAGCGTGCTTTTGGGAAACCCAGGGTTCAGAAATGACCAGATCGTTGTCGGGCAGACGGCCCACCCGCATGAGTCCGCCATAGATGGGCCAGACCGTATCCGGTTGATCCACTGACCGAATTGACGCCACTTCCATTTGTCCCCCCAGCCAAGCGCCGGACTCAGATGGGAGCGCCGTCATGCTTTCGCGGGGCGGCGGCACCAATTCTCCGTCAAATTCGGGGTGCATGTAGAGGACCGGCAATGTCCAGGCGGGCTGGTTGAATTTGTAAAGGGTTAGCAAATGCTGCCGCGCGATCGCCACCGCCTGATCCACTGGGAGCCGCTCAGCCAAGGATTGGGCGAATACCTGAATGAAACTCAGCGCTTCTTCGTCAGCGATGGAATCTCGCATGGCCAAGACCGCCGGAACGCCGTGGTGAAGTAAGACCTCCGCTAGACTACTGCGGGGAATGGCCTGTTGGGCGTTTTGGTCAGGCTGGGCTCCCCAGCAGGTATTGAAGACCGCTAACTTAACCTGACAACGCGTCAACACCTGAGCCAATTCGGTGCCATTGAGGGCGGCGTTCTGCTGCAGGAACAATAGGCCGCCATCGGGGGCGGGAACGCCATGGCCCGCATAGAAAAAGACATTATATTCCCCATTCTCCAGTTGCTTAATCAGGTCTGCGGGGCTGGGCCGCAGTAAGGTGTCAACCTGACAAGGTACCGATGGAATAAAACTATCTATACTGGACGCCCCTTGTTCCAAAAGGTTTTTAAGGGCCTCCGCCTCCTCCTGCAATTGCAAGAACCGATCGACCTGATCGGGATTGGATTCAGCATCCTCGTCTATATGGGAGGGATCATCTTGCCCCAATACCAATAGAATCTGGAGATTGGGATCCAGCTCTAGGTCTTCAGGCAGTGGGTCTACGATACTTGTGGTGCGACTAAAAAGAATTTGTTGGCTAAGGGAAATCGCCTGACGACCCGGTTGAGGCTGCATAATTTCCCAAGGCAGCGCAATCAAGTCAGGATCGCGGATCTCCAGCCGCAGCCTTAAGGGCCTATTTTGCCCCATCGCAATGCCCAAGCTTTGATCCACACTGCTTTGAATCGGACCATCGAACAACCACTGCCAGAGATTAACCCCTAAATGCTGCATCAGTCGACTGCTGTAGCTACGGGGTTGGCCAGCGGCTTCATCCTCCTCAGACACCGCGTCCAAAACAAACTGGGGGACATAAGCGGAGGGAACATGGGGAACTTGAGGCAAGCCTCGCAAGGAAAACATTTGCTGCCAACCCTGCCAACCCTGACTCAAAACATTGTTCCAAACACAGTCATGATGGACATATCCGCCTGGATAGGGCGCCTGTAAGACCCAGATGGCGTAATGGTCAGGATCGGCGGCGGTTAGACGCGCGATCGCGATGTTGAGGCAGAGATTATCAGACGAAGTCATGTAACTTGGGGTGCTTCTCTACTTACTTATATATGGGGCTAATCCCTCCCTATGCACTTGGGAAAAAAAAGACCCAGCTAAAGTGCAACTATATGCTAAAAGCCTATGGAAAATAAGCAAATAAAATACGGATAAATTTATTCTTGATGACAGCTCCCTTTTTGACCAGGCCCTAGGTCGGCGGTGGATTGGGCCATTGGCCTCACCTGGGATTCCAAAATCCATCCCTCTTCTCCCGGTTGAAGTAAGTGTTTGGGGAAAGGGTCTGAATTATCCTCAGATGTTAATCCATCCTGGGGGGAATCTATGTCAGTGGATGCGGCGTCAGTGGGTGCGGCGTCTGAGGCAGAGTCTAATGGAATTGAGCATACCTTAAGATGAACCCAACGCCCCTGGTTAGCGACCTCTTTTTCGTCGAGGATTTGCACAACGCCGCCTGTTGGGATCACTCGTTTAAGGGGATTGGACTCTACTGCTTCAGAAGCGGGGGGAATTTCTGCTGGGCCGGGTTGGGCTTGCAAGGTTAAGGCGGTTGTTGCAGTATTCGCGATGGCGTTCGAGGAAGAAGCGCTGATTTGGATAAAGGAGCCAACGATGAGGGGGCGCTCCTCACCGAGGGTGGACGTCGATTGAATAGTCGGTGTGGAAGGCGGGAGAAAGTCAGACTGGGCAGGCGGGGAACCTTCCCGAACTGACCGAGCAATCGGGGTATAAAAACCGAATATAAAGAAAAATACCATCCCTCCCCCGATCAGCAAAAGTAGCGCAATCCCAAATAAAAGCGGCCATAACGACGGTTGCTTTTCGGTCGGTTTAGCCGCCCCATCAACAACCGACATCGACTCGTTTGACACGGGTTGGCCGAAGGGAGACTGAATTGGGGGCGGCTGGGAAGTCGTTGGCTGCGTAGATGTTATAGGAGCCGCCATTGGCTGAACCGATGCGGGTTGACCTGGCTCCTCAAATTCTGCAGCCTTGCGTTCCAACCCTTTTCGTTCGGGCGCTTTTCGTTCTGAAGGTTTTCTTTTGGATTTGGTTTGAGCGGAGTTTGACTGGGGTGGAGAGGATTGGGCCGAATTAGACTGAATTAAGGTAGATTTAACCGGTGCTGATTGAGCGGATGTCGGTTGCGCCAGGGGGGGAGTCGCCAAATCAGGCCGAGTGGACGCTGATGGCGCCCGAGAAGCTTGAGTAGGCGTTGAATTTTGAGTCAGTTTGGGTAGGGGGGAGGATTGAGGAATGGCTAGTTCCGGTAGGATCGTTGTCGGGCGCGTTTGAGTGATTTGGATTTGAATCAAGCCCACCGTGACATTGTCATGGCCGTTGTAATTATTGGCCACTTCGATCAATCGCGGCCCCGCTGTAGTGAAGTTTTGCTGCCCCTCTAAAACGGGCAAGATTTCCATTGGCCAAAAGGTCTCAACCTGGTCGTTGTCGCTTAAGCCATCTGAGCAAAGCAGGAAAATACTGTCTTCGTCCAAAATAAATCGCTGAACCGTTGGATAAAGGCTCTGGGAAGATCCCATGCCCAAAGCTTGCACCAGACTACCAGCGCCGGGCTGCAACACCGCATCTCGGTAAAACCCATAGCCCAAGCGAACTTCACGCGTCGCTACGTCATCGTCTAAGGTGGCTTGACGACAGCTAAAGGGGGTGATTCGATAGGCTCGACTATCTCCAATATGGGCCAGATAGAGTTCATAGCCATGTAGGAACGCCATGACCAGAGTTGTGCCCATACGCTCGCGCGCAGACCGATGCTCCTGATCATTACGGTGAGCGATGGCGTCATTCGCGGCGCAAATTTCTCGCTCTAGTCCCACCATCAAGGCGGCGGGGTCAATCAAAGATTGGTTGCATAAGGGTTGGAGGGCTTTTTGGATGACCTCGATTGCTAATTTAGACGCCACATCCCCAGATTCATGTCCGCCAATTCCGTCACATACGATGAGCAAGGGAATAAGACGGGGGGAAGCAGGTTGCCCCGCCCCGATAGTGTAAGTGTTGATTGTGCCGCTGGGGGGGAAGCAAGCGTCCTCATTACGCTGGCGGGTAGGGCCTTGATCGGTAAAGGTGGCGAGCTTAAACTCTAAGGTTTGTCCTTGGCCGCAAGCGCTTAGGGCTTTATCTAAACACGTCGTCAATTGCTCTGCCGTTTTGAATTGGTCACGGCTGAGCTGTTTGCAAAGCTCTTGGAGAAATGGCCTAACTTCTGGTTGGGCCGTCTTAATTAAAGTCGACCAGAAGCGGCCAAGGTGATTGAGCGTCAGATCTGATTGCCCCCCCCGATCATGAGACAGCTCAAGCAATCTGAGAATAGACCCATCAACTCGTAATAATTCAGAGTTAATGAGACTGGAGGCGACGTTCTCCATCTGAAAATGTCGCCAGAGTTTAGCAATTTGCCAGAGCCAATTTAGCTGCCTTAGTG
>JASJDH010000431.1 GCA_030065175.1 Leptolyngbyaceae cyanobacterium MO_188.B28
AATTAGCGCCAGTTCACCCCAGCCACAAGCATCGCATCACGGCGCTGCTTAATCCGCTTGAATTATATCGACCCAGCCGCGAAGTCGCTTTTTTGGCGGGATTATTGTCAGGTCTCTCACTCAATGTCGCCTTTTTGATGTCTTCTGGGCTAACTGAACTGTGGGATCTAGCGGGTATAGTTAATCAGTTTGCTCGGGCATGGCCAGCAACTTCCCTAGGTAGTTTTTTAGGGTTACTGTTTGCGGAATTGTTCGTCATTGGCGTAATAGTTCTTTACTTAGCGCTAATTCTGGCATTTTTAATTGGATTTGGCGTGTTGCCTATTGCCGGTGCGGTGGGATTACAGGTACAGGCCGCCGCCTTTGTCAGTCAGGGCGAACTCTCTTCAAAGCGCTATACAACGCTGGGCAGACTGGCTCTGCTATCTCTCCTAATGGGCTTGGGTTTTGTAACGGGTTGCCTACTGACGCCGGTGCCTAGTACGCTTTCCCTATTAGGGGTTCCTCCGACAGTGTTTCCATTGTTTGTGTTGTTCTGGGCAGTTACTTTTTGGCTTTGGCTTTTACCCTTGAAGCGGCTGGCAAAGGTTCTATACTCTCGTCATACAGGCGCCCAAAACCCTCACCGTAAAAGACGATTTCTGACTGCCGTCTCGATTGTGGCTCTGCTGCCAGGCTTTGTAACGACTAGCATGGCGCACGTTAGCCTGAGTGTCAGGATGCACTCTCCCGATATTGTTGATGTTTCAGGATTGGAATGGATGCTGTTTGGATTGACGCTACTGGGGTTAGGTTTACAGGCGGCTGTTTGGGGCATGGGCTGGAGATGGATGAAACATTGCGGTTGGTTTAAACATCTTCAATGTGCAAGCTGTCATACCCTGGTCTCGGAGTCAATAGGGGTGGACGCTATCTGTCCAACCTGCCAGAATCCCTTGTTTAGGTGGGCCTGTATGGAGCAATCCATCTCGCTGCCATCCCCTCCCCCTCCAAGCATGCCTGACCAAGGTCCGCCGCCGCTTTGAAACTAATAGGGGTTTATGGGGTAGAGCGATGTAGAGGCTGAGGTTGTGTTGCGAAGGGAAAGGGAATATTTTGAAGTCATCCGAGTGCGAGGACGAGTTCAGGGGGTTGGATTCCGTCCTACGGTATACCGACTGGCCCAAACCTGTGGACTGACCGGAGAGGTTTGCAATGATGGGGAAGGGGTCTTAATTTTGGCGTCGGGGACGGTGGATGCGTTAAATGAATTTGTCCAGCGATTGCGGCAAGACAGTCCGCCGTTGGCCAGGATTGAGTCGATTAGTCGGCATCCTTACTTAGGCGATCGCAGTTTTACTGACTTTGTCATTACCCCCAGCCTCAGCAGCGCTATCCAGACCGAAATCGCCCCAGATGCAGCGACCTGCGCCCGCTGCCAGGCCGAAACCTTTAATCCCTCGAGCCGCTGGTATCGCTATCCCTTCACCAACTGCACCCATTGCGGTCCCCGCCTCAGTATTGTGCGATCGCTGCCCTATGACCGCAGCAACACCAGCATGGCGTCATTCGAACTGTGTCCAGACTGCGCTAGGGACTATGAGGACATCCGAGATCGCCGTTTTCACGCCCAACCCATCGCCTGTTGGGTCTGTGGTCCCAAAGTCTGGCTAGAAAGGGCTGACGGCGCCCCGATAGAGTCTTCTATTGCCGGCATTGATCCAGTGGACATCGGCTGCACCTTATTGCAGCAGGGAAAAATTGTTGCGGTTAAGGGCGTTGGAGGGTTCCATTTAGCCTGCGATGCGACCAACGAAGCCGCCGTAAGCAAACTCCGTGAGCGCAAGCATCGTTCTCACAAACCATTTGCCCTGATGGCCCGAAACCTTTTGGTGATTCAACAATACTGCGTCGTCACCCAAACAGAAAGAGACTTACTCACGAGTCCGCCTGCGCCGATCGTCTTGTTACTAGCAAGGCCCTTCCCCCTTCCCCCTTCCCCTTTCCCCCCGATCGCCGCGTCAGTAGCTCCGAATCAAAATCAGTTGGGCTTTATGCTGCCCTATACGCCATTGCACCATTTGCTTCTGCAGCGGCTGGATCGCCCCATCGTGCTAACCAGCGGCAATCTTTCCGATGAACCCCAATGCATCGATAATCAAACCGCGCGGGATAAATTAGGGCGCCTTGCCGACTATTTGATCCTCCACAATCGCGACATCGTCAATCGGGTGGATGATTCGGTGGTGCGGGCGGTGGGAGAGCAGGCGCAACTGCTGCGTCGAGCCCGGGGTTACGCCCCCGCCCCCATCTGCTTACCGATTGGATTCGAAGCCGCGCCGGATATTCTGGCGATGGGGGGAGAACTGAAAAATACTTTCTGCCTACTGCGACAGGGAAAAGCCATTCTCTCCAAACATCTGGGGGATTTAGAGCAGGCGGCTAGTTATAACGCCTACCAAGAGAGCTTGAATCTCTACTTGCAGTTGTTTGAGCATAAACCGGCCGCGATCGCGATCGATCAACACCCCGATTATCTCTCCAGCAAATTAGGAAACGACTTAGCGGCTGCCAACCGATTGTCCCTGCAGCCGATCCAGCATCATCACGCCCACATTGCCGCTTGTATGGTGGAAAATGGCGTCCCGCTTGATGCATCCCCGATTCTGGGCATTGCTTTAGATGGATTGGGCTATGGCGAGGGGGGAAGCCTGTGGGGCGGCGAATTTCTCTTGGCGGACTATCGTCACTATAACCGTTTGGGAACGTTTAAACCGGTTGCGATGATTGGCGGCGAACAGGCGATCTATCAGCCTTGGCGCAATACCTACGCCCATTTGACCGCAGCTTTTAACTGGCCTGAACTGCTGAGGCGGTATGGTGGATTAGAGGTATTCACTTTTTTGCAGAAACAGCCCCACGTCCTGTTGAAGCAGCTGGTCGAAAAAGGTCTTCATGCGCCGCTAGCTTCTTCCTGCGGGCGGTTGTTTGACGCCGTCTCCGCCGCCCTGGGGATTTGTCGGGACGCCTGCAGCTATGAAGGCCAAGCGGCGATAGAGATGGAAGCGGGGGTTGATTTAGACTATTTCCATCATCTGCCGGAAGCACAGGCTTACCCCTTCAATATTTGCAATTTAGGCGATTCCAAGTTAAGCGGTCCCTCACTTCTCTATCCCTCACTTCTTTATATAGAGCCGCGCCCCATGTGGCAAGCTTTACTGGAGGACCTACGGCAGGATACGCCGCCCCCCCAAATGGCGGCTAAATTTCACGCTGGGCTGGCCAACGCCATCGTAGCCATGGTCAATCATCTGCCTGGCCAGGCTTTCAACCATCGGGCGGCGTTGACGGGCGGGGTGTTTCAAAATCGTCTGTTGCTAGAGCGGGTTACTGCTAAATTAGAAGCACAAGGATTAACGGTTTTTACTCATCATTCGGTTCCCGCCAATGACGGCGGATTATCCCTCGGCCAAGCTGCGATCGCAGCGGCTCGGCTCACCGCAACTTAAAACATCATGTGTTTAGGCGTTCCTGGTCAAATTGTAGAAATTACAGATACTACGCGGCAATTGGCGATCGTAGAGATTAGCGGCGTCCGGCGTCCGGTCAACATTGCCTGTATTGTGGATGAGGATCATCCCCCTGAGGCTTGTGTAGGGGATTGGGTGTTAGTGCATGTCGGGTTTGCTCTGAACCGACTTGACGAACAGGAGGCCCAAAAAACATTAGCCCTATTTGATCAATTGGCGGCCTATGAAATACGTTGACGAATTCCGGGATCCGCAGAAAGCCCAAGGTCTACTGAAAGACATTCACCGATTAAGTCAAGCGGTTATTGATCGTCGAGCGGCTAGCCAAAAAGAGCAGCCCATCAAGTTGATGGAGGTGTGTGGAGGACACACCCACGCCATCTTTAAATATGGTCTGGAGGCTATCCTGCCGGACGCCATTGAGTTGATCCACGGTCCAGGCTGCCCGGTTTGTGTGATGCCCAAGGGTCGGTTGGATGACGCCATTGCGATCGCCGAACACCCCGATGTCATCTTCACCACCTTTGGAGACGCTATGCGGGTTCCAGGCTCCCAAAAAAGCTTGCTGCAAGCCAGAGCCGAGGGAGCAGATATTCGCATGGTGTATTCCCCCCTAGACGCCCTACAAATCGCCCGGGAAACGCCAGAAAAGTCAGTGGTCTTCTTCGCCATCGGCTTTGAAACAACCGCCCCCAGCACCGCATTAACGGTATTACAAGCGGCGGCCGAAAGGGTCGAGAACTTTAGCCTGTTTGCCAATCATGTCTTAGTGATCCCAGCCCTGTTAGCCTTGTTGCAGAATCCCGATTTGCAACTGGACGGATTTCTTGCACCAGGGCATGTGAGCACGGTGATTGGGACCGTCCCCTATCAATTTATCGCCGACCAATACCATAAGCCCGTAGTCGTCTCTGGATTTGAACCGTTAGATATCCTTCAATCCATTTGGATGGCGTTGCGGCAACTGGCGACAGGTCGACGCCAAGTGGAGAATCAATATAGCCGTCTGGCTCAGCCAGCCGGAAATCCAGTTGGATTAAAGGCGATCAACCAAGTGTTTGAAGTGCGGCCAGAATTTGCCTGGCGCGGTTTGGGCATGATTCCCCAGTCCGGGTTAAAACTGCGGGCCGACTATGCTCGCTTTGACGCCGAATTACAATTTAGCTTACCCAATCTCACCGTGCCCGATCATCGCGCTTGCCAGTGTGGAGAAATTCTCAAAGGGGCCTTGAAACCCTGGCAATGTAAAGTCTTTGGAACGGCCTGTAGACCAGAAACCCCGATTGGGGCCTGTATGGTCTCCTCCGAAGGGGCCTGCGCCGCTTATTATAGGTATGGACGCCACTCTGCGGCTACGCAAGTTCCTGTCGCCCCAGGCCGACAATGACGACTCAACACCCACTATTCCAAACCCTCCAACAGTCGCGCCGTCGAGGTCAGTTGCAGGATGCGGCGGTCGCCCTGGCCCATGGAAGCGGCGGCAAGGCCATGCGTGACTTGATTGACGATATTTTTGTGGCCAGTTTTGACAATCCTGTGCTGGCTCAACTCGAAGATCAGGCCAGCTTAAGTTTAGCGGCGTTGACGGCCCAGGGGGATAGGCTGGCGCTAACGACAGATTCCTATGTGGTGGATCCTCTATTCTTTCCAGGGGGAGATATTGGCGAATTAGCCGTCAATGGAACGGTGAATGATTTAGCGGTGAGCGGGGCTAAACCCTTGTATCTGACCTGTAGTGTCATTCTTGAAGAAGGGCTGTCGATGGAGACATTGCGGCGGGTAGCCATTAGTATGAAGACAGCAGCGATCGCCGCCAGCGTCAATATTGTCACAGGCGATACTAAAGTGGTAGAGCGGGGATCGGCGGACAAGCTGTTTATCAATACTGCTGGAATCGGGGTGATTCGTCAGGGAGTTGAGATGTCGGCCCACAATCTGCAGGCGGGGGATTGTGTGCTGGTCAATGGCGCCTTGGGAAACCATGGCGCTGCTATTTTAATCGCCCGGGGGGAATTGGCCCTGTCTACTTCCCTTGAAAGTGATTCCCAGCCCTTAAATGGTTTGGTGGAAGCGATTCTGGCGGTTTGCCCCCAGATCCGCGCCATGAGAGATGCGACTCGCGGCGGTCTAGCAGCAGTGGTTAATGAATTCGCGCTGGCTTCAGCGGTCGGCGTTCGGCTGTATGAGTCCTCAATTCCTATTCAGGAAGAAGTGAAAGGAGTGTGTGAAATCCTCGGTTTGGACCCTCTGTATCTGGCCAATGAAGGCAAGTTGGTTGTCGTGGCGCCGCGATCGCAGGCAGATTTAGTCCTTTCGGCCATGAAATCTCACCCAATGGGCAGTGAGGCCAGTATGATTGGGGAAGTCACTTCTGCACCATCGGGAGTGGTGACACTACAAACCGCGTTCGGCGCCGAACGCGTCATTGATCTGCTGGTCGGTGAACAATTTCCCAGAATCTGTTGAGATAACAGTCATGCATGAACTAAAAATCACTCAAAACGTAGTGGCCACTATCAGCAAACGAGCCAAAGGCGCCAAAGTCCAGCGAGTTTTACTAGAAATTGGCAAATTGTCGGGCATTATGCCGGAGGCTGTTCGGTATTGCTTCGATGTTTGCAGTCAAGGGACCGTAGCGGAAGGCGCCATATTAGCCATTCAGGAAATACCGGGATTAGCCCGCTGTAGTAAATGCGGGGCGGAAATCCCGCTTGATAAACCTCTGGGTGTCTGTGAAGAATGCGGCAGTGTCGAACTGGTGATGATTCGCGGCCAGGATTTGAAGGTGAAGGAGATTGAAATGGGGTAATCAGGATTGGGTAAGTTCTTCCACCTTTCGCCTCAGATTGCATCTGGCTTGGCCCTCATAGTGTTGACGGAGTTCTGCTGTTTGATAAAGGGTTTCTCGGCTTAAAAAGTCCCGTAACACTTCACAGCGCGCTTGGCGATAGAGGGCTTCGGGGATCCAAGCATACTCCCGGCGAATGGCTTGATCATAGGCGTCGAACACGGCGGGGGGAGCGCCCAGAATACTGAGATCCATATCGACTAACAGTTTAGAGTCCCCGCCCCGGGCCCGATGGGTTTGGGTCGCCAGGATCATTTCTACGATGCGATCGATGACGTTTGGATCGGCGTTTACAGCTGTTAAATAGTGTTCAGTCCACTGGGCGCTGAGCGCCTCATTGTCCTGTCGCCGAGGATCATAGATGGCGTCGTGAAACCAAAGGGCCACCTCTATTTCGTCGGGATAGACGGCAAGATGGCGATAATTGCTAAAGCAGACAAGGCAATCAGAAATATGCTGTTGACTATGGTAATACCTGGACTTAGCGTTGTATGCCGCTAACAGAGCGTCGAAAATATCACCTCCATCACCCCTTGGCTGAACGCCAATGCCCTTTAGAGCCCTCTGAAGCACGCGGCGCTCGAACTTAGACCCATTCATCCACTCATCCACCCATCCACTAGTCAACGCCTTGAGGTTCCGAACCCGCGGAAAGGGCGGTTATTTCGAAAAGCGATAACACCCCGGTTTACCCCGGTTCCACTGATTATTGCGAGCCCCCTCCGCCAGAATGTTGGAGACCCGCTCCCGCGCACTTGTCCGAGCAGCGGAAGGCATCTTGGGTACAAAGATGGTGTTTACGACTTCAGCAATTTCAAATACCTTTTTGGGTTTACTTTTCAGAACGCCAAGCACCACTGCTGGGAGTGGTTTCTGGCGATACTCATCACGCACATACTCCCGCCACCCACGACGAGATGACTTGGGACTGCTGGAAGATTTACGCGGCTTTGCCGCCTTGCCTTTTTTCTGGGGGGGTTGACGACTTGACGCAACCTTGGCGGGGGCCGTTGTCGGTGAGGCTGCTGCTGCTGCTGCTGCGATCGCAGGGGAATCAACCGTACTCTTTGCATCTAACACTGTCGTCTCATTCTTGGCGCCGAACAGATGCAGAACCGTTTGAAGACTTGCACGTTTAACTTGAATAGCCTCTAATTGAGCAGTCAGCTCAGTTTCCTGCGCCACCAAGTCTGAATCAACAGACAAGAGTTTTGAAAGAGTCGAATCAACCATGACATCACCTGTAGAGGAAAGCTTAAAAGAACAAATGGCGCCGCCCAGAAAACTTGCAGCTGTTCATAACAAGAGACTACTGTCGCCGACTGTTTGGTCAAGAATTCGTATGAAAACTTCATGGTACGACAATTTCATCGACCCCAGAGATGTCTCGCGCAGTCCTCTCCTGCATCACCATCTTAGTGCATCAATGAGTCCATCATTCACATTCGTTCGTGCAATTTACGTCAACTGTCAATGGGTTGATTGATAGCAATGATTGCTGATGTTGAATACATCTATGGGAAAGCTATCCACAGACAAGTTGTCAATACCTGTCACAATTGCGATCAACACGCTTGAATAAAGGTGAGGCTGGGTTCAACAACAGCAGAATACTAAAGAAGAAGATCTGTTGAGGCTTCCATGATTTTTTCAGGCTGTCGCATAGGGTGCTCTCAACTGGAACATTGCTTCAACTGGAACATTACTTAGATGGTGTTGGGGAGGCGTACTTGCTTCGGGAATAGGCGAGTGTCCTGTCAATCCAAGATTGACCAGGCGTTGCTGAATACCTGGATGAACTGCCCTCATCCCCAATCCAGGGTCTACTGTGTACACACAAGTCATCTAATCGCCTCCGCTAAGGGTGAGATCCCCCCTAACCCCCCTTATAAAAGGGAGGGACAAGCTCAAAGTCCCCCTTTTGTAAGCTATCCATTAATGGGATCTTTCTTAACATATCTGGCGTTGACAATAGGGGTAGAGTTAGAGGTGGCTAAGCGCCATGTTTGGGCAATATCATGAAGCCGTCGTAACCCTTGCCAAATCGTTTTGACGCCGGGTTCT
>JASJDH010000021.1 GCA_030065175.1 Leptolyngbyaceae cyanobacterium MO_188.B28
TCTAACTCTACCCCTATTGTCAACGCCAGATATGTTAAGAAAGATCCCATTAATGGATAGCCTTTTGAAGGGGGGACTGAGGGGGGATCTAACCCTTTGGACAACTGACCCAACCCAACCCGGCAAAGCCTTGCGGGTAGTACGGCAGCGTATCCCAGATCGTTACAGCAACCTGATGAGTTAT
Organism: Leptolyngbyaceae cyanobacterium MO_188.B28; assembly: GCA_030065175.1. Taxonomy (GTDB): domain Bacteria; phylum Cyanobacteriota; class Cyanobacteriia; order Phormidesmidales; family Phormidesmidaceae; genus JAKSDM01. The sequence continues at coordinate 185 of JASJDH010000021.1, forward strand.
TTGGCCAACGGACGGTGGAAAGAAGCCGACCAGGAAACGAATAAGCAAATGCTCGAATCAGTGGGCGAAGAAGCTATGAAGCGACGATACCTTCAACTTGAAGAAGTTCAAAACTTTCCGTGCTATGACCTTAAGCTGATCGACCAACTGTGGGTGAAATTTAGCGGCGGTAAGTTTGGCTTCAGTGTGCAGAAGCAAATTTGGGTAGATGTCGGCGGTAAGTTAGACTTTGGGGAGGACTATGAGGCTTTGAAAAGAGCTTACAGAAAAATGTGCGATCGCAATGGGTGGAGAGGAGTGACTACCTACTCAAATTTTACCTTTGATACCAGTGCACCCAACGGACACCTCCCCGTAGAATGTATTCGTTTTTTGGTGGGGGCGGTTGGTTTCCTCTTCTCTCGTATGGCGGATTATTAAGATTTAGCAGATAAGAGCTTCAGTCCGATCCAAAAGTTTTATTCGAACCCTCTCCACACGGAATCTCTGGTTCCCTAGCTCTGCCTGCGGAACCTGCTTAGAGGCTCTGCCTCCAGGGAAGTGCGACGACCGTGGAGGTAGTGTTTCCCATTAGTTCAGTAGTGGTGAGACACAGTTAAAATGTCGCAGAATTTTATGGCTGATGAGGCCCCAGAAACCTCGGATTTGGCGCGTTACGCTTCTCTAACGGCGCCCTAGGTTATCCATTTTAGGCATGTCAGTCCACTACTGGCGCTACTGTGGGCGTTTTCCGCCAGCTCCGCCCCCAGATCAGATCCCGGGGTTCTTGAAGAATCCCGGGATCTCGCCCCTCCGCAAACGTTTACCTCCAGTTTTGTAGTGGACTGACACAGCTAAAATGGCAAGAAATCAATAACCCATGAAGCGCCAGAACCCTTTCATTCAGTGCGTTACGCTCCGTTTTTGACCCTTGGGCTATACAGCACCCTACGCTAATGCCTCGCTTTAGCTGTGCCACACCAGTAGTATCCCAATACTGATGAGCTGTTCTGCTAACTCTCCCATTTCATCCGGTTCTACCTGGATGACTCGGTTTCCCATCCACCAAATCCTCCCTCCTCGCCTCCACCTCCTGCGCTGCATTCACCAACGTCAACAGGGGGCCTGTTTGCTCTTGGCCATTGGTGGCCAGATCGCTGTGGCAGAGATATACGCGCTCTGTCGTCCGTCCCAAGAGATCTCGGAGAATGCGCTCCAGGCGTTCTTCATGCCCGATTTCAACCTCCACTGCCGTTAAGGGACGGCCTGACCAGTTTTTTAGAAAAATGGGGGCTCCGAAGAGGGCGTCTGTCCCCGTTAGCCACCGGGGGGAACTGGCGTCTAGCCAAAATTGCCAGCGATCGCACAAGCGTTGAGAGCGATATTGGAAAACGGTAGCTAGGGTAACGCCCTGGCGTTTGGGGTCTAGGGATTTGACAGGGTAGGGGTTGGCGGTGACGGTGCCTCGACGCAAGAGTTGAATGAAACGCACCACGTCGCTGTTGGGGGTGTTGGGAGCGATCGCACCCTCCCCCTCCACCCCGCCACACTGCTGTAGCCGTGCTTCCACCTCCCAGTAGTGCTGGGCCGTTTCTATCAACTCCCGCAGCACCGCCAGCTGATCGTAGGGCAGATAATTGCCGCGCCAGAGAAATCTCTGAATGGCTCGGTCTAGCAAGGTAATGGCATTGGGAATTAAGCGCTGCTGTTGCTGCTGCTTTTGGTCGTCCAACCACTGGAGAATTTCTCCATAGGCTTGAGTAGCGCGATAGCCCAGTCGATCCCAACGGGGGAAACTCGTCACTGGGAGGAGTTTGGGCTCCTCTACAGCGGGCGCGAAGCAGTGATCGCCGATTAATTCCGCCCGCACCGGGTCAATCCGGGCCTGATCAAACCAAGGTTCGCCCACATCTAAACTGGGGGTTTGACTCAGCACCACTAACATTTCCGCTACGGCGTCCCGGTCAACTAGTCGGCCTAGGCCGGGATACACCAGTGTTAGCAGGGTCAGTAACGCTCGAATCAGCGGTGAGCTGACCAGAGGGCGCTGATCATTGAGGGATTCCACCGCAATCCCCTTCTTAGCCAGGATTTCGGTAAAGGTGTAGCGGGCGATCGCATCTAATCCGGGGCCAATCACCGCCACTTCATTGGGACTGACCTGGCGGGTATGAATGGCTTCCGCGATGGTTTCCGCCGTCCGCCGCAACAATTGCCCCCGAGTCGTTTCCTGGATCGACTGGATCGTCTCAGGCAAATCGGGTAAGGCCAGGGGATTACTGACCCACTCCACAACATCATCCGCCCAAAGCGTTCCCAGGGAAATGGGGACAGAGGTTGACTCCGGATCGACAAACAAGGTCTCTAGGGTGCAGTGGCGCTTCAGCTCCTCCAGATCATCGGGGTCAGCCCCCACTCCCAAACGGACTTTGCCTTTGGGATTGAAGGTGAAAGCGCAGGGAACGTCATTTTCCAGGAAGAATTCAAACCAGTGGCGCGCGATCTCGGGATATTCATCGACATCATCCGCTAAAACCCGGCAATACCGATTCAATAGCCGCGCTTGATACGTTTCATTGGGGAGCAAATGCCGCCAATACAGCTCCGTCATAATGCCATAGGTCAATAACCCCCGGTTTAAACATCCGTCTCGCCAGCGAACTAGAGCCGCCCCAATCGCCTGCCACGGATCGTCAGCCTCCTGCCCTAGCATCATCCCCTGTGCCAGCATGACGGGGATATCTTCCGTCGGAATACCCGCAGAGGCCGCCAATTGCAGAAAATCCAGGGACCGCCGCACCAATTCGTATTCCCGCCATCCTTCTACCTGCAGAATTTCCTGATCGATTTCCTGACGCCAGAAGCGTGTCGCCAACTCCTGCTCATTTTCAGGCCGCAATTTCAAGGCAAATTGCGCCTTCAACCCTAATTGCTCGATCAGCAAGGGCCAAAACAACATCACCTCATCCTGGATAAAGCCAGCTGGGGTCGTGGAGTGAACGGAATATCGACCCTGGGTTGCGGCTGCAATTTGATCCGCCAGGACGATGCGGTTATCGCCATTCGCCGCAAATACCAGCAAACTGGGGCCGGTTTGAGGCGGCGCGGATTTTTTTTTGCTGTTCTGGGATAGGGTTTCCGCCCAGAGGAGAAGTTGCTGGACTAGCCGAGTTGTTTTGCCGCTGCGGGTCGGGCCGGTGAGCCAGAGGGAGGGGAGGGGCATGGAGGGAGAAGGTTCATAAAAAAGCAGATGCCCTCAACAGAGGGCATCCCTAAAGTTATACAAAAATATAAAAGCCTTGATTCACCAAAAGCTTACCGTTTCGAGCAAAAAGCTGAAGGGATTTGCCAGGTAATTTGCTAAGAGATAGCGAATGCTACCGCAATCAGGCCGCCTGAGAGCACCAGTCCCACCACGGCAAAGAGTACATAATTACTCTTCTTAGGCGCTTCGACATACATCTTGGGTTCATTCGCAAAATTATTCAGGCGTCCCCCATCTTCAACGGTAAATGGCATATTATCCGCTCCTCAAAATGAAGTTTAACCAACTTTAACAAAAAACGATGTGATTGCTCTTGTTAATTCGGACAAATGTGAATAGAAGCTTAAAATACCTTAAATAGAAAAAATAGAAAACCTGGGGTTTGGACTGAGGCTACTTGTGTCCGGCGGAAGAATCGGGTGTTCGCTCTTAGCGATCGCGAGGGCGCTGGCGTCTTCGTCTGCTTCGCCCTACCCTTCTACCATCCAGCTCTCGACTGACGACGATGGACCATTTATCCACCATCGTCATCATTGCGGGCATATCACGCGAGACTTTATCCTGCAGATTAAGTTCAGCCACCACCGATTTAAAGGTTTTTCGCTTCGTCATCCGATAGGCAATTTCCTCCACTTCGCTCCAGGTGAGATCGCTTTCGATATAGGCTTTGGCCATCACATTCAGAAGGTTCTGAAATTTGTTTCCCTCACTTTCAGTCATCATGGTGTGGGGAATATCCAAAACCCGGTCGAATCGGTTGTACCAACACTTTGGCTGATGCTCTAGCGCCAATTCAAACAGCCGGTGGTGATCGCTGTTGCTAACTGCCTTGTCACTTTCGCTAGAAATAATAAACATAGGCGCCACCGGACCTTTGCGCGCACGTTTTAGATTGAATTGACCAATGGTTAGAATCGCCCGCAGCGCAGCTAGTGGAAAGCCTTGATAACTGGGACCTGAGAGCTTACTCCATTCAAAGTAGTCATCAAAAGTTTTGACAAATAAATCAATTACCCGATTACTACTACTTAGGTAAGGCGCAAATAATATCGCTCGATCAATGTTATTGGCTTGTTCCAGGGCTAACCAACCCGCTAGAGTGCCGCCCCCAGATAAACCGCCGACAACCGCCTTATCCCCCAACATGCGCGCGATCTTTAGCCATTGCAATGCATATTTCAGGTAATCCTTCGCATCGGTGGGGAGCGGCGGCGGGTTATCTTTGCTCCAATTACCTGCTTTGCCATGGCCGGGCATTAGCGGGATCAGAACGTTGTAGCCTGCTTTGAACAAGCGTTCGCCTAATGGAACAAACTGATAAGGTCCTGCGGTGAAGCCGTGAAAGAACAAACAAACTTTTGGAGTCAGATGGGGATGGAGAAAAAATCGGGAGCCGCAGGCGGGGTCAAAGAGCGGCAGGGCCTCTTCTCGGATTCCGACATCCCGTGTAATGGCCTTAGTAACCTTGTCATACGGAAGTTTACGCGCTGACTCGATAGAGGTAGAAGCAGCTTTAACCATCTTTATAAAAGAACTGTTTGGAGGCAGTTATACCGTTCAATGTAGGTATACGATAGCAAAGCGCTTCTTTAACAAACCGCTCTCAATCCTTTGTAATAATCTGTTGTAATAGTCTATCCCGTCTTCACTTAATGTCGAGTGTCTGACAGATTGCCTTTGCTTTACTCGTTATCTCTGTCTACCACTTTTTCAGAAATCAGTTTCAGTTGCTGATCCTGCAGCTCATAGGTTTGGATAGTCGCTTGAGTGGGGCAACACTGTGGATCATCCGGCCCTTGTGTAATTATGTTGACTTTAATCAGCCCAACTTCGAAAGCGACCGATTGGATAATGATGCGATCGCCAAGCAATGCGATCGCCAATTTACCAAACGCGTTATCTGCTTCAACCAGAGCGGCCAGGTAAAAGAAAATCCCTGTCTCGTCTGATTTGACTCGAATCGGGATCCTTGTTCAATACTGTCTTACGTCTTCCTATCAGCCCCCTTTTAACTAAGCAAAATTTGACAGGATCCTGAGCACAATAGAGTTGATAATTGTGAGGGAAAGGGCGCCTAAAAGAGCGCTCCAAAGCTTATGGCGTAATCTGAAGCCTTCAACCAGCTTAGCAGCCAATGCAAAGACGATCGTAAGGATGATCAAATTAATGACTGGCAGAAATAGTCCAAAAGTGATCAAATTAATTGGAGCGGCCAAAACTTTTAGAATTGGTCCCAAAATAGCATTAAGAATCCCAAAAACCGCAGCCGAGAAAACTGCTTTCCCAAAGCTATCAATCTCAACGCCAATCGGCAACTTTGAAATAATCAAAAAACAAATGGTGGTAATCAACCAAGCAGTTAAGATTCCAACAATATCCATATTGAAACTCCTTGATTTGACAAATTCAATTCAGAAGTCAACTTAAGAAAGTTAACTTAAAATTTTGATGTAGCCTTCGATACAGCGAAATAATCTGACAGTATATATCAGAGTTTACCCTATTCGAGTCAAGGCAGAATTAAGTAACTTAAACTATATTGGTTGGCTATCAACAGCCATCAACTTAAAGCGGACAATTCCCTCTAGATCAAAACACAAAAGAAGGAGAGACAGAATCCAGTTCCTGACTGAATCCTATCTTCTATACTTCTACATTTCACAGTCTTTCTCTATCAGGCCTTCCCAACTTAAATGACACGCTAATGACACGTTGTGTATAGTTTTCCCATCGGCCTTTTGCCATATCTGTTTCAAGATCTAAGCCCAAGCAGTTCAATCAGGGACAGAGTCTTCTAAACTTTTGTTAAAGCACCTTGTGTAACTTCTGAATTTATCTTGCGGTAACTCTATGGTTAGATTTCTCCTGTCATTAATGTTCTCTATGCTGCTCGCGACTTCAATTTGGATCGGGACAGGCTTGCCCGGTTTAGCTCAAGGTCTTCCGAATCCTTCCTTAGGAGTATTGCCGGGACTCAATGGCGTATTTTCTGGAACGCGCCCCACTAACCTTGGCGTCAAGCAGGGGCAACTAGCTCCTTGTCCCCAAACTCCGAATTGTGTCGCCAGTCAAGCGACGGATACTGAACATGGGATTGCACCTTTGAATTATGTTTCTGAACCAGCGATCGCAATGAACCACCTGATCGCGGTGATTGAAGAAATGCCTAACAGCACCATTGTTGAGCAGAGCGATAGTTATCTCTATGCGGAATTCACCAGTCGGTTAATGGGCTTTGTCGATGATGTAGAGTTCTCGATTGATCCCAAAAATCAGCTAATCCAAGTGCGTTCTGCCGCCCGTCTAGGGGAATCGGATCTAGGGGTTAACCGCAAACGAATAGAGGCGATTCGTTTACAGTTACAGTCGCTTGAATCCGTCGCTTAAGCAGTATCAAAAAAGCTGTGTTTCAGACCGGACGCCCTTATCTCTAAAGTTGCATAGCGGTCTGACACAGCTAAAGCAGGGTATCGCTATGGATCCTTTAAGAGGGTACGACAGACGTTTTTGGACGGGCGAATATCATCCGGCCCGCCGACGTTTGTAGAGCGCCAGTTACAACAACGCAAAGTTCGTCCCCGATGTAGGGTTTACCGTCTTCAACCACTACCATGGTGCCATCGTTCAAATACCCCACCCCTTGGGACGGTTCTTTACCCTCTTTGAGAATTTTGAGGTCCAAATCATCGCCTGGTAAATACGTGGGGCGAATAGCCTGAGCCAAATCATTGATGTTGAGGACATCAACCTGTTGCAGACTAGCCACCTTGTTCAGGTTGTAATCGTTTGTTAGTAAGGTGGCGTTGAGTTCCTGGGCTAATTTGACTAACTTAGCGTCAACGGTGGGGATGTCCTCATAATCTAAGGCGTTGATCACCACTCTGGCAGGGTAGCTGTCCCGAATGCTGTTGAGGATATCCAGTCCCCGGCGGCCTCGAATCCGTTTCTGATCATTGGAGGCGTCGGCAACATTCTGCAATTCTTGGAGAACAAACTGGGGCACCAAAAGTTGGCCCTCAAGAAACCCCGTCTCCAGTAGACCTTCGATTCGACCGTCGATAATACAGCTAGTATCCAAAACCTTAGTGGTGCAAGGTTTTAGCGTTCCCTCCACCAGCAGCATAGATTCTACGCTGTCAGGATTAATCAGGCGTAACAGGGCTCGACCATGGGTGTCCGCCAGATTCATGCCAGACACTGCAAAAATCACACTGCCCAAGATGGCGGTCAAGGGTTTGATAAAGCCAAATTCACTCGGAATAGGCAGTAGAAAAAGGGGGGCTAACATCAAGTTGGCGATTAACAAGCCAATCAGCAGACCGATCGACCGACTCAAGAGTTTGTCGGCAGGCATATCACGAATCTGCCGCTCTAGTCGACGGTAACTGGTTTGAACCGTCAAACCTAAAGCGCAGCCAATCAAAGCGCCAAATCCTGCCGATACAAAACTCAATCCTTCAAGGTTGGTTACCTGCCGTAAAGCCGTCTCTGGCAGGAAATCAACCCCATAGAAGCCAATTCCCGCCCCTGCTAGGATGAATGAAAATACAATGAGTACGTTGAGCATAATGCTTAGCCGCAAAGGCCAATGGGTAACGCGGGGATAATAAAGCTTAGCCTTAATAGGTTACAGGCAGATTAACTCAATTTCCTGTACCTAATAGACCAAACTTAGAAATTGAAAGATACCTGTAACTCAGCTCAGCTAGCTACAGCCATTATATCTTTCACCTGTAATGCCTTTGTTTTAGCTGCTTTTCGGGCGAATCGGCGTCAGCTTAATCTAAATTGAAGTTCTTGAAGAAGTTCTTTAATAGGAGAGGTAGAACAGGGAAATGCTGAGATTGGGAGAGGGGGGAGATAGGGAGAGGGGGAGGGGAGCTTTTGCAGGAGAATGCTCTTAAGGGATAGGGGGACGAAGAAGTGGTGCGCCACTGTAGGGGCCAAGCATTTGGCGGCAACTCTTCAGCTACTTCTGTTAATCCTGCTCCAAATGCTATACCCACGGGGCATGGCTTCGCTAGCGCCCAAAGCAATCTTCGACGGGACTTTAGAGAAATCTACCGTAGGGTGGGCATTGCCCACGCGCCATAATTCAGCACCATTCAATGTAAAGAGGGAAGATGTTGTCAGCGGTCAATATGGATAGTTTTACCGCCAAGAGTGGGGCTGTATTGTCTGAAACAGACTCTAGGGGCTTAGAACCGAAGTCTGCATATATTCATATCCCGTTTTGTCGAAGGCGCTGCTATTACTGCGATTTTCCGGTTTCGGTGGTGGGCGATCGCTTACGGGGGGAAAATTCTGGAACGATTCGCCAGTACATAGAGGTTCTGTGTGAGGAGATTGCAGCAGCGCCTCCGGCAAAGACGAAGTTGGATACTATTTTCTTTGGCGGCGGCACCCCTTCGCTTCTATCCGTTGATCAACTCCGCTGTCTCTTAGAGGCATTGGAACGGCGGTTTGGGATTGCTGAGGGGGCGGAAATTTCGATGGAGATGGATCCTGGAACGTTTGGGTTAGAACACCTCCAAGGGTACCGCCAGGCTGGGGTAAATCGAGTCAGTCTGGGAGTGCAAGCATTTCAGACAGAGTTATTGCAGGCCTGTGGGCGAACCCATACGGTTGCTGATATTGAAGGTGCAGTGGCCTTGCTCCGCCAGGTTAATTTACCGTCATTTAGCTTGGATTTGATTTCAGGGTTGCCGACTCAAGGCATAGCGGATTGGCAAGACTCTCTAGAGCGCGCGATCGCACTGCAGCCAAATCATCTCTCCATCTACGATCTCACCATTGAACCGCAGACAGCGTTTGGGCGTTGGTATGAACCCGGAGCCCAACCGTTGCCCAGTGATGAGCTGACCGCCAATATGTATCGATTGGCCCAGAGAACCCTCACAGCAGCAGGGTACGAGCACTATGAAATTTCCAACTATGCGAAGCCTGGCTGCCAGTGCCGCCATAATCGCACCTATTGGAAAAATCGTCCCTTTTATGGGTTTGGCATGGGCGCCGCCAGTTATGTTCAAGGCCAGCGCTTTAGTCGTCCTCGCAAAACCCCAGAGTACAAGCAGTGGGTTAAGCAGTTTGTGGCGGCAGGTGGACAAATAAACTGCCCCATCACCTCCCTGGCAGAAAAGCTGCTGGATCAGTTTATGGTGGGGTTGCGCTTGGCGGAGGGATTGGACTTAAGGGAACTGGCAAAAGAATTTGGAGAGGATATTTTGGCGCGTCTAGAACGCTGTCTGACGCCTTATATTCAGAAGGGTTGGGTAACGGTGGTTGAGGTTGAGGGAAAGTGCGATCGCGTCAATAAAGCTGACCTAAAATCCGCCCCAATTGAAACGCAACTGAAGAGCGGCGAAGGATCTTTAAAGCTCACTGACCCTGAAGGTTTTCTCTACTCTAATGTGGTTTTGGTCACTCTATTCGAAGAATTTAGCGATTAAAGGGGCGATTTGGAAGTCAAGATTAACAAACGAATCCGGAATCTCTCAAATCACCATTAATTTATTTTTAATACATTTAGAACAGCGCAAAATCGAGGTATATTTCGCTGTGTCAGCTCTCTATCTTCCTGTTCATTCCTAACCTATTACTCCTAGATAAATTGAGTTGCCTACCTTTTATCAAACTCTTTATCTATAGGAATTTGAATACTTGAACTGCTCATGAATTGTTTGGGATTGTAATAGAAGAGGGCTGGATATCTTTCCTGGCTTAAATGTTCGCTTATCGGGGTGTAAGGAAAGTTTATGGATTGGAGGCGCATTCTTTTTCTATGTAATTTCTTGCCGTTTTTATGGCTGGTTCCTTCGGCTTGGGCAAAGACGGCGCTCAAGCCGACTCGAATCGCTAGTGAGTCTCTTTGGGCGCAGAACCAACCAACTCGGGCAGATCAAGATCGCTTCCCGCAGTCGCTCCCTAGTCCCATCGAACAGGAAGTCATTCCAATTCCTTTGGACCCGCCCACTCCTGAGCCGACAAGGGGAACAGTTCAAACTCAACCCTTCGAGATAAGTCGAATTGAGGTGACAGGGAATAGTCTTTTCGATCAGGAAATTAATGCCATCACTGAACCACTGGCGGGCAAGACAGTCTCGTTGGAAATCCTATGGGAAGTGCGAGATAAAATTACTCAGCTCTATCTCGACGCAGGCTATCTTACCTCTGGAGCCGTACTCGAGCCTCAAGCTCTTGAGGGTGGAGTGGTCCAGATTCGAGTGATTGAAGGTCAATTGGAGGGGGAAATAAACGTTGAAGGGACCCATCGTTTAAGTCAAGATTATATTCGAAGTCGGGTGGGGTTGGGGGTAGAGACCCCTCTGAATGTAAATAATTTGGAGATTCAATTAAGGCTGCTGCTGGCCAATCCGTTGCTAGATACTGTGGAACCTACGCTGAAACCTGGAACCCAGGAAGGTCTGAGTATCCTGACAGTTAAAGTGAGTGAGGCGGATCCTTTTGAAGGGCGTTTGAGTTTCGATAATTACTCCCCGCCTAGTATTGGTTCAGAACGATTAGGAGCCAATGTACGCTTTCAAAACTTCAGTGGGTTTGGGGATGTCTTTAGCGCCGCATATTATCGAACTACCTCAGGGGGATCCAATATTGTGGATGTGGCTTATCAGGCTCCTTTGAGCCCCCATGAGGGGACATTACAGTTGGCGGCTCAGATCAATCGGAATGAAATCACTCAATCACCCTTAGATGAATTGGGGATTGAAGGCAATTCGGAGCGTTATGAAATCAACTATCGTCAGCCGATTGTGCGATCTCCGACTGAAGAGCTGGCGCTTTCCTTGGGATTCGCCTTCCAGGATGGCCAGACATTTGTGTTTGACCGACCGACCCCATTTGGAATTGGTCCAGATGAAGATGGGAACAGCCGCACCCGTGTGGTTCAGTTTGGGCAAGACTATGTTCTGCGAGATCCTCAAGGGGCTTGGTCTTTTCGCTCTCTATTTAACGTTGGGACTGGTTTGTTCGACGCGACTCGAAATTCAGGCTCAATTCCTGACGGGCAATTCTTTAGTTGGCTGGCGCAGGCGCAGCGAGCGCAGAGGCTGAATCAGGACCATCTGTTGATCGTACGGTTAGATTTGCAGTTAACCCCGGATAGTCTGTTGCCGTCGGAGCAATTTGTAATTGGCGGAGGCCAGTCCGTGCGGGGCTATCAACAGAATATTCGTTCGGGGGACAATGGCGTGCGGTTTTCGGTGGAAGACCGCATTACCGTGGTGCGCAATAAGACGGCCGCCTATTTACTTCAGTTTGCTCCATTTATTGATTTGGGAGCGGTTTGGAATAATTCGGAGAATCCTAACCCACAGCCCGATCAGCGGTTTTTGGCCGGAGCGGGGTTAGGGATATTGTGGCAGCCGATTCAGGATCTGAATATTCGGCTTGACTATGGATTGCCGTTTATTGATCTGGACGATCGCGGCGACAATCTGCAGGACGATGGTTTTTATTTCACCATTGATTATGGCGTAACGTTTTAGGAGCGGGCCGAATAGTTGAGCTGGACTACCAGGGACTGCCGACTAAGGTGAAGGCGGACCAATAATAGGGATGGGATAAATCGACGTCCCCAAAGCCAGCTAGGGCTTCCTCAAACTCTTGCATCAAATCTCCTTCTAGACCTGCCAGTAGTTCAATATCGCCGTTTGACCAATGTAACCTGCCATCGGCAATTCGAACTTCTCTCCTTAACATAGCCAGCTGAGCCTGCCTGAGGGCTTCTGCTTTAATGGGAGCAGTGTTCAGTTGATTGTAGAACTCCGCCATCAACCCAGAAGCTCCAATATCACTAACTGACCACAGACTGGCTAAGACTGTCTTGATTCGAGCTTGCGTCGCAGACCCAGCAAACCCTAACTCAGCTTCTTTGTCGCCTAATGCAGTGCGGCAGGCGCTTAGTACCGCTAGCTCCACTGAGGGATCATTCCAACCTAGCTCTCGAAATTGATCTAGACTGAGTCTTCCTTGCCAAAATTGGATGAAAGATTTGTCGGGATCTCCTGGGAGGAAACTGGCGTGGGTAGCCAAATGCACAATCTGGTGACGCTCTTGGCGTTGAGACTGTAGGTTATTTAATGTGAAGTCGGTCTCTTTGAGAATGTCAACCTGTCGGTTTTGTTGGATAGTCGATAGTTCCATAGGTACAGCAGGCAAGGCGCCTTGGGCGGTGGATTCTGAAAACTGAGACGTTCCCATCGCTAAAACTTGGGAATCCTGAATGCTGACATACCGGGTATCGGTCAAACTAAGGCTCGGCATTAAGCCAACACTATAGTTTTCGATAATAAAATTCTCACCGTCGTGCAGCGCCGCCATCGGCAGGGACCTTAACCCGATATCCATGATAAAGACCAGGTTATTAATGGCTTGTTCTTCGTCATCCGATTTCAGCTCCGATTCAAGCGGCTTGACCAACAATTGGTAAAGCTCCTGAGCAGGCTCCAGCAAAGGACGAGGGTTTCTTCGACGAACTGGATTAGTAATGGCGTCCTCAAGCTGTCTGGCGACAGCCAGAACATTCCCCCGGGTGGCATTGTGCACACTTGCCCGAATCGGTTCTCCTGTTGCCGTGACTAGGATGAGTTCTAGTCGATCTTGGTCGCGATCGGGGGGCTCTTCAAGCATGTTCACTGGTCGAGTAGGCAGCTCGGCGCTCTTTGAGTCTGCTTTGATTGGGTTGGAGAATAAAGCAGAGTTGTTGAAGCTGGGCGCAAACGTGACATAAATCAGAGCCGGTTTGACGCCAGCCCTGGTTTCCAGATCCAGTAACGCATTCTGGGTCGCCACTAAGTCTTTGATTGGCGTATCCTCTAATCCCAGATAGTCTTCAAACTGATTGGTGTAGTCTTCTTCGAGGTCGAAAATCTCTTCATTCGAGATAGCTCTTCTGAACGAATTGACAACAATTCGATTCAAAGGGTCTTCATCTGGAGGGTCCGGGGGGGCAGGCTCTTCGGGTTTTGGCTCGAGGTCATCCGTGAAATCATCTGGGGTCGTTATGATTGCGATGTCATTTTCAATGAAGATGCCTGGAATTGAGCGAACGGGTTCAAGGGTAAATTCTCCAGTAGTGAGGGCGGCGGCGGTTCCATTTTGAGTGGCGTCGCCCACAATAAAGGGAACTCCTCTGGCTCCTCCTCCATGGCGAATGGTGATTGAACCATTACCAGCGCCGCCAGCCGTAGAAATGCTTGCCTCTACACCGTTCTGGGCTGTGAATGAGTCTGTAGCGCGGAAGAAGCTTGCGGTTGTGATATCGACATTACCGCCTGTGGATTGCGGTCCTCCCTCAGCACTAATAGACCCGACTTGAATGTCGCCTTCTGGGTCGAGCGTGACATTTCCGCCTTTGCCCAAATCGGAGCTGGTGTTGATGTTGCCGGTTGTGATGCTTTCCTGGGCCTGTAAGATAACGGCATTTCCTGGAGCAATAATATCTCCGGTGGTAATGCTTTGATTGGCTAGCAGAGTAATTGCAGCATTGTCAGTTCCAGTTAGAGTGCCGCCTGTGGTGTTGATTGAACCTGAGCCAGCGGGAGATTGCAACGTCACCGGATTATTGAACGTAACATCACCTGCCAAAGTAATCGTACCGCTGCCATCATCTCCTCCAACAAAGATTTGAGAAAACCCATTTTGCAGAGTGCTGAGTTCGCTAGTGTTCAGATTCAGGCTTTGATTATCTAAATCGCCACCAACAATAATATTCAAACTAGCGGTTAACGGTTGCAACTGTAGGATGCCAGCGCCTCTGATTTGAGTAGAGCTTTCAAAATCAATTTCATCAGCTGTCAAGCTAATATTGCCCCTTGCAGTGACGTTGTCTGCCAAGTCTATGCTTTGGCTATTCACCATCAAACTTTCCAGAGGTGTTGTTTGACCCACAGAGGCACCAAACCGAACAATACCGCTTTCGCCGCTGGTTGCGTTGACAGTTAGGCTATTGGCTTCTTCTCCCTGGCTATTAATTGCGCCCTCAAAGTTGATACTGCCGCTGATGCTGTTGAAGCTTAGATTGGTATCGAGGCGAATATTATTGCCAAAGTTCTGATCTCGAGTTGTGAAGACATCACCATTGAACTGACTTGTTCCACCCGCATTGGTGGTCAAACTAGTCACATTGACCGAGCTATTAAAATCAGTTATTCCAGTGCTGTTTGCGGTTAGGTTCCCTAAGGCAACATCATTCCCGATCGAACTATTGAAGATGATATTGCCTGCACCTGCATCTAGAAGCAAGTTACGGTTATCGTTGATTGTGCTGTTAAAGGTGATGTTGCCGCCTGCACCGTCAATACTGACTGCCACCTCATCACCTGCAAAGGGATTTATGGTCGCAAGAGTCACTGCGCCGTTGAAACTAATATCATTACTTGTAGTAAGAATCTCATCAGCAGGCGTAATGGAGCCAGCAGCTGTGAAGATGACCTCACCCCCCGTCCCTTGCTCAGAAGAAGCATCTAGGGCTCCACCAAAAAATACTCCGTCCGTGAAAATAATGCTGCTGGCATCAATATTGCCATTACCGCTGGTGAGAAAGATATCTCCGCTCTCTAAGCCGCCTCTAGAGTCAATCCCAGCTGTCGTAATGTTGTTCTGAGCATTTAAGCTAACTGTTCCACCATTACCAGAAGCATCAGAGCGAAGATTATTAGTCAAGATGCTATCTGCGGCAGTAAAGGTAATTGCCCCTCCATTACCACTCGAAGAATCAGAGTCTATGAAAAGACCTGAGGTTGTAATACTACCACCTGCATCCAAAGAAATTTCGCCACCATTACCAGAACCATCAAATGAAAAGAAGGAGGAGTCTAATGAACCAACAGAAATATCACCACTTTCAGCAGTTAGCCTAATATCACCGCCATTACCTTCCCCAGAAGAAGCATTGAGAAAATCTGCCGTGATGCTTCCACCTGCGGTGAGTGTGATTGAACCGCTATCCTCGCCAGAGCTAAAGTCAGATCTAGAAACAATGGTGCGAAGAGTGATATCATCGCCAGCGATTAACGTAATATCGTTGCCATTTGTATCGATTACATTTGTATCGATTACCTCTTCACTCACTTCAATCGAGCCTCCGGCTTCGGGCGATCGCAACGTCACCGGATCATTGAATTCAAGCAACGTCGCTGGATCATTGAAATCAACATCATTCGCCAGAGTAATCACACCACTACTATCTTCCCTGCCAATGATAATGGATGCAAAACCATCTTGTAAGGCACTGATATCTGTGTTCAGCAGGTCCAGGATGCTAGCCCCAAGTTCAGTGTCATCACCAATTCGGATAGCCCGACCCTTTTCAAAAGGCTGTAACAGCAGTTGACTGTTACCGCTACTACCAACCGAATTACTGCCGCCAGTCAGGTTAATCTCATTGCCAGTGAGTTCAATATTTCCACCCGTGACTGAGCCAGTAGCGTCAATGCTCCCTACCTCAAGAGCGCCACTCTCGCTCTCCAAAATGACATTACCTCCAGTTCCTCCGGAAGCCGAAGAATCTATCCTTTCGGTAGCCGTAATATCCTCACCCGCGTCAAGGTTGATACGGCCGCCATCGCCTGCGGCATCAGAGCTAGAGTCAATAGCGCCATCTCCGGCGGTCTCACCCACCTCAATGCTGCCGCCAGCCATAAGAGTAACCTCGCCTCCATTGCCTTGTTGAGACGAGGATTCGATGGCGAATATTGAGTCAGATCCATTTACAGTAATGTCGCCATCAGCCTCAAGGCTAATATCCCCGCCATCCCCCTGTTGAGCATCAGAATCAATGGCATCTTGCACAAGAATATTGCCGCTAGCAATAAGATCAATATCCCCCCCATCGCCAGATCCTCCAGAAGCGTCGGAGTCGATTTCAAACACTTCGATATTGCCCCCAGCGTTTAGGGTAATATTGCCTCCGTTTCCATCTCCGCCATTTGACTCAGAGTCGATGTCATCATCTACAGTAATGTCGCCTCCAGCTGTTAGGGTAATGTCGCCGCCATCCCCTTCAATCAAGGAATCGGACTGTATACCTCCGCCCCCTTCACCCCCTTCACCCACATTGATATTGCCGCCAGCTTCAAGGGTGATATCCCCTCCATCACCGATGCCATCTGCCTCAGATCTGATATTATCGTCTACCGTAATGTCGCCGCGATTGGCAATGAGTTCAATTGCTCCACCGTTACCAGTACTTCCAGTAGAACTGGAGTCAACGTCGTCACCCACATTAATATTGCCGCCAGCTTCAAGGGTAATAGCTCCTCCGTCAGCTTGCTGAGAACTAGAGTCAATATCTTGACTGACTGTAATATCGTTAATAGCCGTGAGAGTAATTTCTCCCCCTGCACCTGTCGTTTCGGTTGCAGGATCACCATCTGCATCTGCAGTTGAGGAGGAATCAAGGTCACCGATAGTAATACTATTGGCGTTTTGAATGGTGATTGCCCCACCACCACCAGCAGTCGCATTTGCTACACCCCCAAATTCATCAGTAGCATCGGCTGAAGAGGATGAATTGAGATCACCTCCAACAATATTACCCCCAGCTTCGAGGGTAATTGATCCACCGTTCCCGGCAGTAGCAATAGCGGTTTCGAGGATAGGAACGCCGAAATTATCGGTTGCTGTTGCGCTGGAGAAAGAGTTGATAACTTCAGTGATGTCAATATTGCCAGCAGCAGTCAAGCTAACCTCTCCGCCAGACCCTGCAGTGGCTTCAACACTATCACCAATTGCTGTCGCCGATGAAGAAGTCAGGACATCAACGAAGATATTACCTAAGGAGTTGAGGGTAACTGCACCAGCATTGCCAGCGGTTGCATTGGCATTGCCTGAAACAACTGCTGCATTGTCAAGATTATCACTATCGGCCTCAGCAGTTGAGGATGCATTAAGGCTACCGATATCAATACTACTGGCATTTTCAATAATAATTACGCCACCATCGCCAGCGGTTGCACTAGAATCACCTAGATTAGTTATCCCATCTGCAGGATTAATTACGGGATCATTACTATCGGCATTCGCAGTTGAGGAAGCATCAAGGCTGTCGATAGAAATACTACCAACATTTTCAATGGTGATTGCCCCACCATCACCAGCCATTGCATCCACTTCCCTTAGAGAGACTATATCGGATGGAGGAATAGGAGTGGGATCAGTATCCGCATTTTCGGCACTCGCAGTTGAGGAGGCATTAAGGCTTCCGACAGTAATACTATTAGCGTTTTCAATGGTGATTGCCCCACCATTACCAGCGGTCGCATTAGCTTCACCACCAAATTCATCTATAGCATTAGCTGAAGAAGAGGAATTAAGTTCGCCGCCAATGTCAATATTCCCCCCGGAGTCGAGGGTAATTGAGCCACCGTTCCCGGCATTAGCAATGGCGGTTTCAAGCGTATTGAAAAGGACATCATCAGTTGATGTTGCGCTGGAGGAGGCGTCAATATTGCCGACAATCTCAATATCGCCTACAGCTTTAAGATCAATTTCTCCGCCAGATCCTGCAGTAGCTGTGATGCTATTACCAGTTACCTCCACTAAGGAAGAAGAATTCAGGCTACTGGCTACAATACTACCCGCAGAATCGAGAGTGATTCTACCTCCAGGATCTGCAGCTAGAGTTTCGTTTATCAAATCCTCTGCGGTTTCTGAGGTGGAAGAATCTAGATCGCCTGTGATGATATCACCATTAGTGGTTGTAACTTTAATGTCACCGCCATTGGTAAGGATATTATCAGTTGAAACTTCATTTCCGGAGATGCTTATATCCCCACCGCCCGTGGAGATAGCTTGATTGACTGCAACACTCCCACCACCACTGTTATCGCTATCTGCATCAAGGATCAAACTCAACGCATTACTGGTAGAAGTAATACTGGCGTTTAGGCTAATGTCATTTTCTGCCCGTAGCGTCAGGGTTGCCTCTCCACCCTCTGTTTTACTAATTGCCGCTCCACTGTTTTGAGTAATGTTGCCAATACCATCAGGCCCCGTCGCTGTACTGGTATCTAAGATGACGTCGGTGCCGCTATTCAAGGCATTATTAATTAGTATTGATCCGACTTCATTGGTTCCGAACTCCCCACTGTCATCATTAACAATCGTGATATCGGTTGGATCAATCAGCCAGGTACCTGCATTCCCATTTGGCGCACTGGCGTCAACTGTGGCGCCAAGGTTAAGCGATAGTCCGCCAGAGGTTTCAACTAATCCGCCATTCCCAGAAATAGCGCCGCCTCGGGCAGTTAAGGTTCCATAAATTTCAGCCGTCTCATTTGCCCAGCCGACAACTAATCCCCCATCGCCCTCCAGCAGCGCATCCGCAGTTGTCAACACATCCTGATCAATCAACGTATGCGACGCATTTGGCACGCTCCCCTGGCCTTGATAATCGCCCCCAAACCTTACAGTACCGCCACTATACATGCCCGAGGCGTCAATCACGGCATTGGTCGCCGCGACGCGATCGCCCAGCACATTCACCACCCCTCCCACATCACCAGAGACATCCAGATTGCCAGAGGCGATCGCCGTCCCCGACCCCGTCGGAATGGGAGTGCTCGATCCAGTCAGTTCCACTGTGCCATCAGCCCGCACCGTCACCCCCGTCGCCTCCTGAATATCTCCACCCGTCAGCAACGTAGGTAAGTCAGTTGGTGTATAGGGCAACGGATTCGGCCCATTGCCGCTGAGGGCCTCAATTTCCAAAGCCAGCAATACCCCCTCCTGGCTCACTCGCACCCGATTTCCTCCAGGAACCGCCGCCACTGTAATTTGTCCCTCCGGCGCCGACAGCGTACCCGTATTGATCACCGTTCCGCCCAACAGGGTCAAATCTTGCCCCGTTCCCACCGCCAGCTCCCCCGCATTGATAATCGCTCCGGGGTCGGTCACGCCGAATGCGAACGAACTGGGATCTCCCTGCAGCATCAGGTAATTATTCTCACCCGACGCGTTGAACCAGAACTCATCGCCAAAGCTAATGCCGCTAGCTGTTGTGGCTGTGAATGCAGCGGGCACATTTAATCGGGCGTTAGGGCCAAAAATCATCCCCGCCGGATTCATCAGAAACAGGTTGGAATTTCCCCCCGTCACCTGAATCAGGCCGTCAATCATGGAGACGTCGCCACCCGTCACACGACCGAGGATATTGCGGATGTCTGGGTTAGAGAGGAAATTGGCGATTTGGTCGGCGTTGAGCCCCAATTGTTGAAAGCTGTGGAATAAGTTGGCGCCGTCGCCTGAAAGTGAGCCGCCATGAATGTCAAAGCGATCGCCATTCGGCGTCACCACCGTGCCCGTCCCGTCCCTCGTTGGAATAATCGCTTGGGCCAGCAGAACACCCTCTTGCTCAATGGGTAGAAGAATGGGGACAATTGGGGATGCGATCGCAGTCGCCTCCGGCAGACTCAGATCAGTCACTGTTGGGGCGTCAGGGTGGTCGGTAGAGGTTGAGACAGCCGTGGTCTCTGAATCCTCAGCCTCGACCGTCGGCTCTAAGACCTGTGTTTCAGCTATGTCGTCAATCGGCTGAGTGGGTGGCAGGATCAAGGATTGGGGGACTGCGCCCTCAGGCAGACTTTGCCCCGTCATCACCGACTTGGCGCTGGAATTTGTTGGCGGTAGAATCAAAGGCTCGGGAGCCGCTCCCCAAGCCGCTCTCTGATTGGGCGTCGCTGGCTCACTCCTGTGGGCCAAGGGCGGTAGGATCAAGGACTTGGGGGCTGCGCCCTCAGGCAAATTCTGATTGGGTGTCGCCGAATCGCTGCTGTGGTTGGCTGGCTCCAGGATCAGTGATTCAGGAACCGCGCCCTCAGGCAAGATTCCCTCAGGCAAGATTGGGTCGATCGCCGCTAAGTCGTCTTTGTTACGGGTGTCAGTTAGTGCAAGTTCGATAGGCGATTGTGTCAAGCTAGGGGGGCTAGAGCGATCGCTAATCGGAGGAACAGTCCATGGCAGACGTATCTTGATAAACTCCGCCAATCCGTCCGACACAGACGTCCCTACATAGGCTTGCGTCTGCATTACCACCGAGTCGCCGAAGGGGAAGGAAAGCAATAGTA
Source organism: Leptolyngbyaceae cyanobacterium MO_188.B28 (assembly GCA_030065175.1). Lineage (GTDB taxonomy): Bacteria > Cyanobacteriota > Cyanobacteriia > Phormidesmidales > Phormidesmidaceae > JAKSDM01. Next base: position 20,513 of record JASJDH010000021.1, read on the forward strand.
GACTGGTTCCTGCAGCTACTGGCTGTCTGAGAAACCGTTGCTGGTCTAGTAGGGTTGGAGGTGGAGGAGGTGCGATCTCATCTCCTTCCAAGTCATCCTGTGAAAATTGCTCATAGACTTCCCCTGCAAACAGAAACCCCAATGTCTCCATCAGCCGCACCCACTTTATTAATTTGCTTAACCAGGGAATTAATCAAACCAAACAATGGGAGACTAACTGGGTTTGAAAGTCTATTTTAAGCAGTTTTTATCTGGATAAATCCAGATAAAGACTTGGAGGCAAACTAAACAAGGTAGACGCACCCTTATTAACTCCCTATTCACCTATTTTGAATTGCAAAGAATAGTGGTGAATAGTTTGTTGGTATTTGATTATAGATTCAAAAAGCTGCCCATCTTTTTATCCTACTAAGAGAGAGTGACCAAGTCTAGTGACTGTCGACTTATGGATAACTCAACTCACACTTCTTTGCTAGAAATGAGGAATGTTAATTTATATCAATTCTCGAAGGAACATAGTATTGGCCAATTATTGGCTCATCCTTGACATCGTCTAAATCAATAATTTCTAATATTTCAGACCATGCATTAGTGAGGGAAGAATTGTCAGGATATGTCTGACGAGCCTCGGCCAGAGCAGCTAAGATGTCATACCAAAATAGTGTTTCTGCATTGACGTAGACCATAAATCGCTCTTGAAGCACAGCCTGGTCAAGCTCAATCCTAAGATTTCTCCCTAAAGCTTCTCGCCGAATCAATCCTTCAACAAAGGCTGGCTCATATCTTCCTTGGGGATCATCGCAGTAAATCAAGAAGTACCAACGATAAGTCTTACCAATCTCTAAGGCCGCTTTTTGGGATTGGAGACGCAAGCTCAAAATACCTGGCGACAAGGTTTCATTAGGCATTCTAAAAGCAGTTTGATAGATATCGTTGTTCTCCTCATCCTGAAGAACAAACCTCAAGGTGAATTTTTCAAAGTCATCAGTGAGTTCAAAGGGTATGTAAAACCAAAAGGCCGGATGCACTTCACTGGTCATCACTGGCTCATCTAAATTGGGTACTAAAGCGGTCAGTGATGGCCGAGCTGGAGGGCATAAATCTGGATCCCGAACTGCTCCGTGGTCACGATTAGTACTTACCCCTACTCCCCTTTTGCCTAAAATGATTGACTTTAACTGCTGGAGTGCTTTCTCAACCTCCTGTCTCAAGTTGTACTGCGCCTCTGCCTTAGAGGGGAAAAGGATATAACTTGTTAAGAGTAGAGCAAGTAAACAACTCAAAGATATTAGCCAGCGGGTTAATCTCATTCGAGTCATCTTAAATCCCTTTACCTTCTAGGGCTAGCAGAACTGGAAGTTGATGGTTTATGCTCTAAGGCAACGAAGGAGTTTTGAGGTAGAACAGGTTGAAATGCTACGTAAATCAAGCTTCCACCTGTTATCACTAATGATATTGCGCTTGGAACCAGCGGTATCCAACCTGTATGCATTAGGAAAGCAAAACAACTAATCAATAAGCCTCCTAGCGCAATTATGACAGCAAACGCAAAATATCTTCGTCGTGGAGAGTAACGAGTGAATAAGCTACTTACCAACGACCAGCCCCAGATCCAAAGTATTTCACCCCACCATGGCCAAACCCATAAAAGTCGTCTCTCATCTAAAACGGCGCTGATGATTTGGCTAACCATATGAGCTTGAATGATAATTCCTGGGACATCAGGGGCATAGGGGGTATCCGAATCATCAATCTCTCTTGATGATTTAGCAGTTATACCTATCAAAACTAGGCGATCTCGAACGTCCTGCTCAGAAATTTTATCGTCTAGAACCTCTCCCAAGCTGATTCGTTTGAATGCCTGACTAAGATTGCTATTAACTGCACGATAATTGAGTAAGATTTGATATCCCCCATAACTTTCTAGCTGATAGGCGCCAGTAAAAGGGTCTAGTCGCTTAAAAATAGTCTTTTCAAGTCGCAAATTTTCTGCCAAGTCCAAAGGATCTTCAAACTGAATGGTCCCTTTTTTTTCAAGTGTTAGATAGCGTAGCGCCAACAATAGACTTAATGAATATTTGGAGCCACAGGAGGAACCTGGAACTTGCTCTTGCAGCATGAGATGGCGACGGACAGCGCTATCTTTATCTTTCTCAACATCGCTAAAGCCTACCCGCTTTGGTGGAATTTTGGGTGGAGTATTAGTTCCTGTATTTGCAATAGCGTTACCTTGTCCATCAACTTCATTAACCTTGCAAACTGCATAGAAGTTGTCATTTTGGGCCATGCGAGTTTCTAATTCTGGCAGGGTAGCGTCAAAATCACGATAGAGATCTAAGCCGATCAAACGAGGTTGATGCTGTTCTAGCTTCTCTAAAAGACGATTTAGGCGAGTATCCGATAAGGTGCCTCCTCCCTTATCTGGTTCCTTGAGTTGATCTGCCAAATCCTTTTCCGTAACCTCAATTATCAATAGACGATCATCTATTTCTTCATTAGGCCGTAGCCTCATTAACCAATCAAAAGCAGCCAATTCGAGCGGTTGTAATGCTCCCAGAAAACGGAGTACAAGCACCATGATAGTTACGACTGTACTGGTCAAGAACACCTTACGTCGTTTGGGCTGATGGTAAACAACTGCCTTTCTGAGTTTCTGTACAGTTTGCTGTTGTAACTTGCTACTAGCAGAGACATACTCAGCTTGGAGTAAAGTTGGGCCAGGAACCTTCTCAAGACTTTGTCTCAGCCATTCTTCCGAGACGGCTAAAGCTTTATCCCGAAGCAGAAAACTGTTGTCTCGCCCCTCTCGATCCCACTCAATTGCTCGAACAAGCAAGCGAGCATGATCCTTAGCATGGTCTAGATCTGTGTCAATTACTTTTACCAGGGACTGAAAAGCACTTTCAAAGTCGTCAAGCTCACGAAAAAACAACCAGTTACGTTCAGACACGGCCGGATGAATGTGCTCTGTCTGGAATCCATCTCGGCACACAATCGGTATCAGTCGCTTGTTGTGTTTAGCCGCATGGTCAATTTCTTGGTTGCAGTATTTAGAGTTAACGGAATCAGGACTGATGACAAAAACAAAGGTGTGAGCGGCCTCAATACCTTCTTTGATTTCTTCCCACCAGAGAGAAGTTTTTGGGATATCTTCCCAATCCACCCAAGTCTCGTATTTACTCTTAACTAATGCCTCATGTAGCGTCTGAACAAATTCTTTATCCCTACGGGAGTAGGAGATAAACACATCCTTATCTTCATACAAAGAATTCTCGTGCGAGGAGGGTCGTAAGATGTCATCCATGAGGGTCTCTGATTTGGTTGAGGGTTGCGCCAAATACAGTTGTTCATGGGTTTTGAGCCAGCTTTCACCGGGACTAATGCATACAATTAAGGTGAAAGTCCAGATCTAATCACCCTGTCAGCTATTTCCTGAAGTTGCTGAACCGAGGAATGAATTTATCAAGATGGTGGACTCTACATTACCTCCTAACGCATTATGTGAGTTATTTAGAGTCCTTGTATATCAAGGGTTTTGATTAGCCTCCGAATCAGGAGTTTAAGTGATTTCGACGTATCTACGTCATTCCAACGATCAACTCACATAAGCCGCTCCTAATAATCTCCCAATGTTTCCCAACATTCGGAAATGCACACGTTTTCCCGGAACTGGGGGTTGGAGGAAACTCAAAAGCCCTTGTCATATTGACAATAGTTCTCAGTGTTATGTCCGCTAGCAGTATCTAGAGTCGGGGGGGCGGGGCAGAGTTTATACTGCTATTCAGCAACGTCTATTTTCTCTCTCATTGTGTAAAGTGTCGCCAGGCTTTAACAGTACCCTCAAGGGTACTTTTTATCTGATTATTCTGTCCCTACTCAATGTATTGCATTAAGAGGAAATGGAGTGATCCTATATATAAACTCCCAGGTTTCTTGAAAAACTCTGAGAACTGGGCTAGGCAGCAAAAAATAATTCAGAACGATTTTGCACCATTTCAGCGCCTTATCAGTTTGTCAAGAATTGTAAAGCCCCTTTGGTGAAGGAGGTTCAACGCCATAGAATTCTGAATTTAGAATTGCTGTAAGCTAGGAGATATGTTTGAATCGGCACCATAGCTGATGACGCAAAAACTCAGAACTACTGATACCTGATATAAATTTCGTAGCGATAGTAGGCGCTTTCCCAATCCCCCACCCACAAGTGATACGTTCCGGCGGGCCAGGTGCCTGCAAATTCTGGCAGCAGCGAGTCAGTAGAATCGTCAACGCACTTTGTTTCTCCGGTCTCAACCTGCTTCATCACCAGGGTCAGATCTCCATCCGCGACAACACCGATCTCCAAGTGTTCAAAATTACCCGTAAGTTCTAACACATGGTCGGGGGCGTCTTCGGGATTGACGTAACCGCAGCCTTCTATCCAGCGATCGCCGCCTGACTGTCCTGACCCCACAACGGGATTGGGTCGAAAACCTGGAGAAAGGCTAAAGGTTTCATAGTCTGCTCTAGCAGTTTGGGGGATCGCCATCATTGTCCCTGTCCCTAGCAGACAAGCTGTCAACGTTACAGCGGAGATGTGGACGCAGTTCATGGACATTACCTATAGGATTTATATGAAACCTAATTTCACTCCTAGCATGAAGAATGTGATAACAAGGTGACTTTAGGGTGACTTATCAGGGAATCTATACATTAGGATTTTTGTGAAACCCCGTATACACTGCTATTGAACATGTTGAGCAAGCAGTAACAGCAGTGGTTCTGCTTTGCAGTACAATGCACCCTGTGAAAAGCATTACATTGAGTTATGCCCAAGGTTCTTGTCTCCGATCCAATTGACCCAGCAGGAATTGATATTCTTTCCCAAGTAGCCCAAGTCGATATTAAAACGGGGCTGCCGCCTGAAGAACTTGTCAAGCTTATTCCTGATTATGACGCCCTGATGATCCGCTCGGGCACCCGTGTTACTCAAGAAGTGATAGAAGCGGGCAAACAACTCAAAATTATTGGCCGAGCTGGTGTAGGGGTTGATAATGTAGATGTCCCCGCCGCCACTCGTCGGGGAGTTGTCGTTGTTAACTCACCTGAAGGGAACACCATCGCAGCGGCGGAACACGCCTTAGCAATGATGCTGTCCCTGTCTCGGCATATTCCCGCCGCCGATCAGTCCGTCAAATCTGAACAATGGGACCGTAAGCGCTTTACTGGAGTTGAGGTTTACAAGAAGGTTCTAGGTGTGGTCGGATTAGGCAAAATCGGCTCCCATGTGGCGACAGTGGCGCGTTCAATGGGAATGCAGTTATTGGCCTATGATCCCTTCATTTCCACCGAACGAGCAGAGCAGTTGGGCTGCCGATTGGTGGATTTAGAATTGCTATTTCGAGAATCGGATTACATTACCCTACATCTGCCCAAAACCCCTGAAACCACCCATTTGATTGGCGCTAAGGCATTGGCAAGCATGAAGCCGACAGCCCGCCTAATCAATTGCGCTCGGGGCGGCATCATCGATGAAGCAGCCTTAGCGACCGCCCTTAAAGAAGGCAAAATTGGGGGGGCCGCCCTTGATGTTTATGAAAAAGAACCGCTGGGCGAATCCGCCCTGAGGGATTTAGGCAAATCGGTTATTTTGACGCCCCATCTGGGAGCCTCCACCGAGGAAGCTCAGGTGAATGTGGCGATTGATGTGGCTGAACAAATTCGGGACGTTTTACTGGGGTTGCCAGCCCGGTCAGCGGTGAATATTCCAGGGTTGCGCCCGGATGTCTTGGAAAAACTCAGACCCTACTTGCAATTGGCGGAAACCTTAGGCAATCTAGTGGGGCAACTTGCAGGCGGGCGGGTGGAATCCCTCAACGTCGTGCTGCAGGGAGAACTTACCCAGAGCGATAGCCAACCCATTGTGGTAGCCGCCTTAAAAGGGTTGCTTTCCCATGCGTTGCAAGAGCGAGTGAATTACGTCAACGCCAGTATTGAGGCCAAGGAACGGGGCATCCATGTGGTTGAGACCCGGGATGCAAACGTCAAGGATTACACCGGGTCGCTGCGGTTAGCCGCCAGAGGCTCCCTCGGAGAACACTCCGTCACAGGGGTTCTACTGGGCGGCAATGAGATTCGGATTACCAGCATCAATGATTTCCCCATTAACGTTCCGCCGACTGCGTATATGCTCTTTACCTTGCACCGAGATATGCCGGGGATCATTGGTAAGATAGGGTCTCTTTTGGGGAGTTTCAATGTCAATATCGCCAGTATGCAGGTCGGGCGCAAAATAGTTCGAGGCGACGCGGTGATGGTTCTCAGTATTGATGATCCCCTACCGGAAGGCATCCTCTCAGAAATCACCAAGGTTCCTGGGATCCGCGACGCTTATACGGTAACGCTCTAGAGGCGATTAATTTTATGGCGCAGGCCCGCTGATCGATCAAGTAAAGGCAGCCAAAACATTGGTCAATAGCTGGTGGGAAATACAAATTCTTTGTGATCCGTATCTAGAGGATTTAGTCTTCTGGCGGTTTGACAGTTTCGGTGGACGGGGAACGTCTAGCGAAAAGAAGGGGCATAACTGTGCGATGCGGGTGTATTTCCCCCAAGAAAAGTTTGAACTTTTGGATTTGGCCGCCGTTGCTCTACAACTTAAGCTGGACGCCCTTTGCGCTGAATTTCCTCCGCCTTTGGTGGAATGGCGGTTGATGGATGAAGAGGACTGGTCTAAGAGCTGGAAGGATCACTGGGAGCCGCTGGAAATTGGCGATCGCTTTTTAATCAAGCCCGCTTGGTTACCCGATCCCCCCAACTGCAATCGCATCATTCTAAAGTTGGATCCAGGCACAGCATTTGGCACTGGCGCTCACGCCACCACCCAACTCTGCCTGGAATCCTTAGAAATGCGCTTCGGCGATAGCCCCTCCGATCGGGTGATCGCCGACATTGGCTGTGGTTCCGGTATTCTTTCAATTGGAGCCATTTTGTTGGGCGCCAAACAAGTCTATGCCGTGGATATTGATCCATTGGCGGTAAAATCAACCCTCAGTAATCGCCGACTCAATGGCGTCGCCCCTGAACAACTGCAGGTTAGCGAAGGCAGTCTAAAATCCCTGAGTCAGCAGTTGACTGACCCCGTAGACGGCATCCTCTGCAATATTTTGGCGGAGGTAATCGTGGATTTGATTCCGCAGATGGGCGAGATCGCAAAACCCACCACCTGGGCTATCCTCAGCGGAATCCTGCTAGAGCAATCCAAACTTGTAGCGGACACCCTAGAGGATCATGGTTGGATTGTGGCCACCCTCTGGCGTCGTCAAGAATGGTGCTGCCTCAATATTCGTCGCTCTTAATTTTTATGGGAAGCAGCATCGGATTCGTTTCTAAGGTTTTGATCATCTCAGCCGTATTAGCGGCCCTGATTAAGTACATTGGCCCTAGCCTGGAAATTCCAGCCACACCCAGTAACAGCTTGATCGCCATCCTGTCTCCGACTCTGATTATGGCGATCCTCTTGATTTGGCGAAACTGGCGAACGTGATCCTAGGGGGAGGGTATGCGGACAATTGAGGAAATTAACGACAAAATCCGACGACGGCAGGCCGTTGTTTGGACGGTGGAGGAATTGAAGGCCCGAGTGATCGACATGGGGGTTTCCCAGGCGGCTAAGGTGGTGGATGTGGTGACGACAGGAACCTTCGAGCCGATGGAGGCGTCTGGCGCCATTATTAATCTGGGCCACACCGATCCGCCGATTAAAATTCGCCAATGTCGGTTAGATGGGGTAGCGGCTTATACCGGATTTGGAGCCGTCGATCTCTACCTCGGCGCGAGCCAAATCGCCGACTACAACCGCGGCGGCGAAAGTGTTGACAGCGATGAACCTCGAGAGCGCGGGGGCGGACATGTGATCGCTGATTTGGTGGCGGGGAAATCGGTTCAATTGCAGGCTTTAGGACAAGTCACCGATTGCTATCCGAGAGCCAGTTTCGAAACGCTGATTAATAAGGACACGATCAATCAGTTTTACCTATTCAATCCGCGCAATTTGTATCAAAACTTTATCGTTGGCGTGAATGGGGGCGATCGCCCCCTGCATACCTATTTGGGACCCTTACACCCCCGATTAGGCAATGCCGTCTATTCCAATGCAGGCGGACTATCCCCCCTGATGAACGACCCCGATTTACAGGTGCTGGGCATTGGCTCCCGAATTTTTCTAGGCGGCGGCGTCGGCTATATCGCTTGGGAAGGAACCCAGCACTTTCCGCTGCAAAAGCGATTGCCCAATCGAACTCCCATTGGCCCAGCAGCCACTGTCGCCCTGATTGGGGACGCCAAACAAATGTCGTCACGCTGGGTTAGAGGGTGCTATTTCAAAGGGTATGGCTCTTCTCTAATGCTGGGGGCAGGGGCGCCGCTCCCCGTTCTCAATGAAGAAGTTGTGGTCCACTGCGCTGTACAAGATAAGGACCTAGCGGCGCCAGTGGTGGACTTTTCAATTCCGCGCCGGGTGCGGCCTACATTTGGATTGGTGAGTTATGCCCAACTTAAATCAGGACGCATTAAGATTGACGGCCAATCAGTTCGGACAGCGCCCCTGTCCAGCCTGTTCCTATCGCGTCAGGCGGCGATGGAACTAAAACAGTGGATTGAACAGGGAAAGTTTGAATTGACCGCTGCGATCGCCCCCCTACCGCAAGATCGCACCTTCATCCCGCAAGATCTATGGGGATCTCAGGTCAACATTAGCTAAAAGCCTTTAGATTAGAAGTTTGGAGGAAAAGACAAACGGTATACAGTAGGTGGGATATGGGGAAAAATAAAC
>JASJDH010000432.1 GCA_030065175.1 Leptolyngbyaceae cyanobacterium MO_188.B28
GTGGTGATGAGACTGCCTCGACGCAACACAATGCCGTCTGCTTGGAGATTAATGTTGGCGCGATCGCCATCCACAGTATCAGCGGTTAAGATGGCTTGATTATCCAACAGAATAGAGTCCGCATTGACAGTTAGATTGCCTGCAGGGCCTCTGCCGGATGGGATCGGGCTAGTTGGGCTGCTGGGAAAGTTGCTGACGTTGATAGTCGCTCCATCTCGGACAATCAATTGATCGGTCTCGACATTGATGTTGCCACCACTGCCTACGCCAAAGAGGGCGTTGCCGAATAAGCCGCTGCGTCCTCCGGTTCCGGTCCCCCGAAGTTCAATAGATTCCGAGGCGTTGACCGTCAGATCTCCAGCTGGGTTGGTAAAGCTCGCTGTCCCAGTCGAAATCTGTCCGCCATCCGCCACTAACAGCCGCGCCGTTTCAATCGTTACGTCGCCGCCACTTCCGGCGGGTGGGATCTCAGATGTCGACGACAGCAGACTCGGCCCCGCTGCGTTAAATCCAATTACTTCTATATCTTGGGCTTGCACAGTGAGGTTGCCTGCATCTCCCCCACCAAGAGTGATGGCCCGAATCTGAGCTCCGTTGGTTAGCTGCAAGCGGTCAGTCTCAACACTCAGCTCTCCACCTTGTCCGGGAGAGGGAAAAGATGAGAGGACTGCCGTAAAAAGACCACTAAATGAAGACGTGTCAGTGCTGCCATCCGCGATTACCTCCTGAGTCCGAACGTTCACCGTTCCTGAACTGCCGGACCCAGCCATGCTCAGGCCAATTTGAGCCCCTCCTGAGAATTCTAGACGGGGCGTTTCAATGGTCACCAAACTACTGCCGTCGCCGTTGGCCCCTGGGGCAATCTCAACATAGGCGCTGGTTGGTATTGTAGTCGGGTTAAATCGAGGGTTAGGTGAGACAGGGGGTGGTTCAAAGGATGACATCCCTGTCATCTGAATCGACTCAGAGGCTCGAAGGATGATTTCCCCGCCCCCATTGACCTCGGTAACTGCTAACAATGACGATCCGTCGCTGAGGTTTAATTGCCGCCCTTGCAACTGAATCGCGCCAGCATTGTCGCCACTGACGTCTAACGAGGCGGTTTGGGATAGCCGGATATCTTGAAAGTTTTGAATGGCGCCGTAGTCTAAGCTCCAACCTGGACTGGCTGCAGTCAGGTTGACTAACCCTGCTTCGCCTACACTGCCCAGTTCAATCCGACCGGCCTCAGCATTTAGGTATGCTCCTTCCAAGGTGACTGCGCCTCCGACCAGCGCCAGAGTTTGACTCGGTTGTACCGCCAGTCCAGATGGATTGTCCGTTTGATTCACCGTAGCATCTGCGTTTAGGTAGAACTGATTGCCATTTCCCTGTACCTGAATATTGCCTGGGTTCGCTCCAAACTGTAAGCCAACTGGCACATTGATGGATAGGGTGGGATTGGTGTCTGTGACGTTAAACTCAGCGCCGTCAGAAAAAGTCAGTCCCTCAGCGGTGCTGCCCATAAAGGAGCCGCCAATGTTGAGTGTTGCGTTGGGGCCAAATACGATGCCGCTGGGGTTGATTAAGAATAGGTTGGCGTCGCCAAGGGCGCTGATGGTTCCGTCGATATTTGAGGCGGCTCCGCCGGTTACTCGAGTAATAATGTTCTGAATCGAGGCGTCATGGATGAAAGCGGCCGTCCCACCGGTAGGGATAGAAAATTCTTGAAAGCTGTGGAACAGATTCGTTCCCTGTGTTGTGCCGTTTCTGATATTACAGGTGGCGGTGCAACTTTGCTCAAGGGTGGGAACAGTGGTGCCGAGTCCATTGGGAATTACATCTGCGGCGGCGGGCAGCGCGATCGCAAGCCCGCTTAGGGCTGCGCTACTGGCGATCCCGATGAATTGCGCAAAGCGCGCTACAACCGATGTGTAGTCTTCCTCTAAAGCCTGACTCATGCTGATTAAATTGAAAAAGCTTCTGAAAATGCACAATTCTCTTTAATTCAATTTGCCCGGTTAAGCTGCATTTCGAACATTCTTGATAAGTGGCTCCTGTTATGCAGGATGTTGGATGACGTCTCAAGACGACGGATTTTCTGGGCGATCGCACAACAGAATTTTGAATTCAGGGCCATAAAACGGCATGTTGATTAGGCCATGAAATTCCAGTAATGAAGGGATACAGGAGGTGAAAGACAAAATTCAGAAAGTGGAAGATGTAGAAATAAACGGGTGTCTTTTCATTTCCCCTGTAGATTTCTCCGTAATCTTTTTCTATTAGAGATTGTTTTTGAGCATACTGCATCTGTAATAACTCGGAGACGGAGCCTGGCGGTCAGATGAATCCCCATGCTCCCAATAACAATTTTTCTGTTAACTTTAGTTAACTTATGTTAAGCTATGGCTATTAAGTTACTTAAAGCAATTGCCTCAAGCAGCTTCCCGGTCTTTCTACTGGGCTCAGTCATATTAAGAAACTTACACATACAAACTAAGTCGATCGCTAAATCCTTAATGCATAACGCAATACCAGGGCTAGGAGACAAGACAGGCATGAAGAGCATTGTTATAACTGGAAGTTCTCGCGGAATTGGGTATGGCCTTGCTGAGGCTTTCCTGCAAAGAGGTTGCCAGGTGACGATCTCTGGACGCTCTGTCGCCAATATTAACAAGGCGGTTTCCAGACTTCAGGCCAAGTTTGGTAAGTCTGTCGTGTTTGGCTATCCTTGTGACGTTTCTGTTCCTGAGCAGGTTCAAGCGCTTTGGGACGAGTCATTTCAGGCTTTCGGCAAGATTGATATCTGGATTAACAATGCGGGTGTTAATCACCCCATGAAGTCACTTTGGGAACTTCCCGCCGAAACTGTACAAAGTGTGATTGGGACTAATTTACTGGGTCTCACCTATTGTTCTCAGGTGGCGATCAAGGGGATGCTTGAGCAAGGCTTTGGGCATCTCTACAATATGGAAGGTCATGGCTCTGACGGTCAAATTCTGAACGGTATGGCGGGTTATGGGGCCAGTAAATCAGCGGTCCGATATTTGACTAAGGCTTTAGTTAGGGAAACGCAAGGGACTGCGGTTAAGGTCAGCACGCTCTCCCCAGGTATTGTAATTACCAAGCTGATTGATGATCAGTTTAGGGAAAATCCAGATGCTTTAGAGCGGGTAAAGGGCGCATTCAATATATTTGGCGATCGCGTTGAGACAGTGACGCCTTGGTTGGCGGATCGGGTCTTGGAAAATGATAAATCTGGCGCGGCGATTGCCTGGTTTACGCCCCAAAAAGCAGTTTGGAAGCTCATAAGAAGCGTATTGAATAAGCGCGATCTGTTTGCACTGGATAACGCTACGGATACTTATGTGGGTAAGTTGAGTTCCGCTGATATCGGCTCTTAGCGGTTGACTGGCGGTGACTGGAGATCGACCGGACGGTGAATTGTGGATTTTAGATTTTGTGTTTTGGAGAGTTCATTTCCTGTCATTAACACTAGTGTCCTGCCCCAGTAAAAATTCTTCGCCTTAGGCTGATGGGCGTATAATTTAAATCGGGACAATCCAGTGGGGTAGGAACAGGAGACAGAATTCAGAATTGGGAAGGAAACTGACTTCTGTCTCCTAACTCCTGTATTCTGCCCTAGGGACGATTCTCCACTTTAAATTTTAAGCCAGCTGATGTTCTAAATTATTAGAATGTCAGTATTCTGTTCAGGAGTAATGGTTGCGTGCTAGCCACTGCAAAATGGACGCTGGAAGAGTATCACCGCATGGTTGAAGCGGGTGTTTTAGATGAGCGCCATGTGGAACTGATCAGTGGAGACATTGTAGAAATGGCCCCAGAAGGTGAGCCCCATGCCTACAGTAGTGATGAGGCGGGGGAGTATTTGATGTATCTCCTAGGGGATCGGGCTAAGATTCGTCAGGCGAAGCCAGTGACGTTGACGCTGCACAATTCTGAACCAGAGCCTGATATTGCAGTGGTTGAGCGCTTAGGGCGAGATTATCGTCAGCACCATCCCTACCCGGAAAATATTTTTTGGCTGATTGAATATGCGGATTCCAGCCTTAAAAAGGATCTTGAGGTTAAGACGCAAATCTATGCGGCAGTTGGTATTCCAGAATATTGGGTGGTTAATTTAAAGACGATGACGCTAGTTGTATTGCGATCGCCCACTCAGGATGGCTATCAATCGCAAGAAATTCTGAGAGGAGGTAGCCTCCGTCCACTGGCGTTTCCAGATATCGAGATTGAAGTCTCCCGGTTGCTAAACGTCTAACCGAGAAAGGCGCTATTCTCACTATGCTCGATTACTGAGAATGGAGGCGAATTAAACGGCTAACTAGTCTGCCCCGTTGATTTTCGTCTGAATTGCCCAAGGATGCCGGAGAGTTTGAGGACCGTTCTAATTTGAGGCTGCACACCCCGCAAGGTTAATCGTGCTTTACGTTCTCGGGATTTGTTAAGACCCAATGTGAAAACGTGTACGCTGTCTAAGTCAACATGTTGGGTCTGAGTCATATCAAGAATGATTGTAGACCCTTTTTGAATTTTCTTGTCCAGATCCTCCATTAAGAAATGGGCTGTGTAGACATCTACTCGCTTAGGGACTCGGATTGTCACTGCACTGGTAGGAGTATTCATGGGGGTTAAGAAAAAACACGGATGGATTCTTCAGCTATTTCCCGATGGCAAGAAATTGTTTCAGGAAAAAGTGTTTTATCAAAACCATTTGTTTATATAAATGAGCTGGACAATAAAAGCGCTGGGTAACGCCCTTGTGCGTATATTTGGTTGTCTTAAAAATTACATCTTGCTAAACGATATTCGGGTGTTAAATGTGTCAGACTTCTAGTTTGTCAAACGTGGCGCTAATCCTTGCGGTGATTCAATTTCCGTGAAAATGCGGGCGCCGATTTTCCTGATAACTCACCAGAAAGCGAGTAGTGAATTACAGCTGGATGAGAGAATCCGTTTTCAGGAACCCGCTATGCTTAAAGGAATTCAAGCATTTGACGCTTGTTGGCTGCACCTGAGGTCTTTGTATCCCACCGGTCGAGCTGAAAATTTGATGATTGCCCAGGCGATGGGGCAAGTGACTGATCGCTACGGGACGGTCGAGGAGGTCGAACAGGCCTTACCGAAAGATTTGAAGGTTCTTTTTCGAAAACTGGTTCATGCGTATTTCCATGGCTATCCAGTAAACAGTCCGCCAACAGAAGCGTCTGGCAAAGGTTCAATGCCTAAGCAGAGTCAATCAATCGAGCCAACTCAGAAAGCCGATGCAAACATTTATGGTGAGTCAAAGAAGGCTTCAATTAAGCCTTCTTTGGTCCAGAAGATTTTAAGGAAGCGTCGCCTAAGAGATCATGCTTTCTCTCTAAGCGATCCCAATGAGTCTGCAACCCTTATCCTTGAAAATCCCTTCGGCGCTCAGTCTTGAAACCACTACGAAGTAAGTGTTGGCAAGATCTGAGGGGGCAAAGGTTAAGGAGCTGCTCACAAGCTTTGATTTGACTGGGTGGCTATGGATGAGGGGATACAGGGATAGAAAGAGCGGCAAGCCATCCTCTGGGAACTCTAAGTGGAGCCCTTCCTTGAGTTAGCCGGTTGGCTCTCTCTCTTTTTTCAGACTCCTCGATATCCTCATGTCTTTTCCGTCTGATGACGCCACTGTTGAGCTAACATCTGGAATCAATCACTTTGTACAGTTTCGTCGGCGTTTCGCCCAGTATCGTCAGCGATGCATGGGGCTATGTCAGCGACATCTGTTAACTGGGGTGTGGGCGATCGCAACGGCGACAGCCACAGTGTTGGACATTGGTCTTGTCCAACTTTGGGAGCGTCAAACTCATACGGTTTTTTTTGAACTGCGGGGGCCAGTGTCTCCCCCTGAAAATCTATTGATTCTTGCGATTGACGAAGAATCCTTATCCCAAGGGCAGCATTATGTTGACAATTCAGCTGAGTTATCTTCTCTAGAGCCCATCAAAGCTTGGCCCTGGCAGCGGCAAGCCTATGCCATTGTGATTGAAAAGTTAATGGCGGCGGGGGCTCGATCGATTGCACTCGACATTATCTTTTCTACATCGAGTAGTTATGGTGATTGGGATGATCAGGCGTTAGCGGAGGTGCTACAGCGTTATGGGGATCGGGTGGTGCTGGCGGCTAAATATGAAGACGTGGTGGATACTGAGCTAGGCCAACTCATTCAGCCGACGCTGCCTCTTCCACTGTTTCAAGAAACCTCTGTGGGAATGGGGTCGATCAATTTATTGATTGACCCCAATGGTCGTATCCATCAGTTGGGACGTGAGTTTCTAGAAATTTTGAAGCAATCTGAGCAGACGCTGCTCGGGGGAGTTGTGGAACCGTCTGAGCAGATTTTAAGTTTTGCAGAAGCGGTGGTGAAGTCTGCTCAGCTTCCTCACCCTGAGGCAAAGGGGGGCGATATCTTTTTCCATGGCCCCCCACAGACCTTTGAACATGTGCCCTTTTGGCACGTTCTTGACCCGGATCTTTGGGAAACTCGCTTGCGGTCTGGCGAGTACTTTGAAGACAAAATTGTGGTGATTGGCTCAACCGCCAAACTACATCAGGATTTCTTTGCGGCCCCTTTTTCTAGAAGTTTGCTGTATCCGCAGCCGTTGGCGGGGGTGGAGATCCAGGCGAATGCGATCGCCACCTTGTCTTCAGACCAGGCGTTGATGGACCTCATGCCTCACGCTTGGCTCAGGGGGGGAATGGCGATCGCGGTTGCGGTCATAGTGGGGGGTGTCCTGAGTCGAGTTCGCAGTCCCTTATTCAAGCTTGTTGGCGTGGGAGTCGGCATCCTGGGTTGGTTTGGACTGGGCTATGTGTGTTTTGTGTATGGGGGGATGGTTGCGCCGACGGCTTTGCCAATCAGTGTGATCGCGCTGGTGGGGGTATCTGATTTTATTCGGGATATTTTTCGAGATCAAATTAAAAAGAAGCAGCTTCGAAGTTCTTTGGCGCAGTATGCAGCGTCGCCCATTGTGCAAGCGATTATTAGCCAGCAAGAGGATTTGCAGGATTTACTCAAGGTTCGGGAATCTGAAGTGAGCGGCAACCTCCTGCGCGATCGCTACCGGATTGTCAAGGTGTTGGGCGCTGGCGGTTTTGGAGAGACTTATGTGGCGGAAGATACGCAACGTCCTGGCAATCCCCCCTGTGTCGTTAAGCAACTGAAGATCGTCAGTGATAATCCGTTAGTTCTGAAGGTGGCGAGACGGCTCTTTATGGCTGAGGCGGAAACGCTGGAGAAACTGGGACAGCATGACCAGATTCCAAGGCTATTAGCCTACTTTGAATCGAATCAAAAACTGTATCTGGTTCAAGAAATGGTTCAAGGACGACCGCTGAATGATGAATTGCTGCTTTACCGACACCTGTCCCCCGCAAAAAGGGCAAAACTCTTAAAGAATTGGGGGCAGCAGATTTTAAAGGATCTGCTGCCGGTTTTAGAGTTCATCCACAGTCAAAAAGTGATTCACCGAGATATTAAGCCCTCTAACATTATTCGTCGCGAGTCAGACAAACGATTGGTGCTGATTGACTTCGGCGCAGTCAAGCAACTATCAAACCGACTAGCCGGGGAAGAACCCAAGGCGCAGCTAACGATTGGGGTGGGGACGAAAGGCTATGTTCCGAGTGAACAGCTCGGCGGGACGCCCCATTTTAGCAGCGACCTTTACGCCTTAGGCATGACAGTGATTGAAGTGCTGACGGGGCGTCGGCCAAAAGCGCTGAATCGCAGTTCCACCGGTGAGGTGCTGTGGATGGATTTGGCGCCTGATCTCAATCCAGTCTTGGCGGATATTCTGAGCAAAATGGTGCGGTCCGATTTTAGACAGCGCTATCAGTCCGCTCGCGCTGTTCTTCAAGACCTTAAAAAATTAGGGGGCATAGAGGAGAGCGAGCCTCCAGTCTCGTCGAATCTTGATGAGACGGCTGGCGGTGATTTTGAGCAAGACTTGGCGTCTCCCTCGAATCAGCCTATTCTGTCAGACCCGCCAACTGATGAGACCATTGTTCTATCGCTAGAGGAATTGTATCCAACGTCTTCTGAGAAGGCTGATAGTTTTCACGATGGTGCGACTTAGTCGATGACTGATATTAAGGTTACGCACAGCTCCTTAATGGCTAGGCAAGGCGTCAATAGAAGCGTCTTGCGTTAGGTTTTAGGTCGTTGTCAGCGGGGAGGCGTCAGGTTAGGAGCGCAGGCTTCATAGGCGTCGCAATGGATGTGGGCAGGGTTCGGAGTAGTTGGATTGGTGACTGTTGAGGGAGGGGGAACGGGCTCGTTTGGCTTAACTGCTTGGGGAATGGGGCGGACCGTGGCTGTCGGAGCGGCGCTAGTAGAGGGGGAATGGGGAGG
>JASJDH010000433.1 GCA_030065175.1 Leptolyngbyaceae cyanobacterium MO_188.B28
TTTTTTTTGACTGTTTAAAGTGGAGGTAATGAAATCATAAACCTGGAAAATCATCCTGATTGTTGTTTGCATTCCATGGATAGATGAATGGTAGATGCACCCTGATTCCGACCTCTGGCTTCGCGCTAGAGGTTTTTTTTTGAGATTTGCCCGTTGAAAGGTTGGAACGTGTAACTCTAAAGCAGTATTTGAGGCTTTTTTACGAAGCCTTGGTAGGTAAACTTAAACCTAAAGTTGAGTCTAACTATAATGTCGCCTTTCTAAGGATTAGTCGATTAAAAGCTGGAGAAAGATCGGCGTTTCATCTAGTTCATATGCGTTTATACAACCCGGTAAATGCTAAGGGAGAAAATGAAGCGAAAATCCGCAAACCTCATTTAAGATTGCTTTTAGACTCTCTGATTCTTTAAACTTAGAGGCGTATCAGGTGAGATTTCTGTGAAATTTTTCAATCGACTCTGATTACTCTTATGCCAGCTGCTCCTATCCCTAAGAACGACATTGACCGTCTGGCGGAATTACGTCGCTATGCCATTTTAGATTCTCCTTCTGAGGAGTCTTTTGATGAACTGACTCGTCTGGCCGCCTATATTTGCCAAACGCCAGTCAGTCTGGTCAGTCTTGTAGATGAGCAGCGGCAGTGGTTCAAATCTAACTGCGGTTTGGATACTTCGGAAACGCCTCGAGAGTATGCGTTTTGTGGCTATACAATCTTAGACAGCGCCCCATTTATTGTAGAAGATGCTGCAGTTGATATGCGGGTCAGGGATAATCCCCTGGTTCAAGCAGATCCTAAAATTCGATTTTATGCGGGGTTTCCCCTCACGTCTCCCCGCGGTTACAATCTCGGCTCGCTCTGTGTGATCGATTTTGTACCTAGACGGTTAATCCAAGCCCAAATAGACGGGTTGAAGACGCTGGCTGCTCAGGTTGTGCGACTGTTAGAAACTCGCTTATTTTCTGAGAAAATCAATCACTACACCCATGCTTTGGAGGAAGCCCATCGCCAAGCGGTTCAGGCAAGTCAGGCAAAATCTCAATTTCTAGCCACGATCAGCCACGATATTCGAACGCCGCTGCATGGGATTGTTGGGGCGCTAGAACTCTTATCTGATTCTTTGCTGTCTTCGCAGCAGCGGCAGTATGTAAAAACGGCGGATATTTCGGCTCAGATGCTGGAATCGATCATCAGCGACGTGCTTGATTTCTCAAAAATTGAAGCCAATAAGTTGATTCTTAGTCCGGTTCCGACTTCGCTGAAAACTCTATGCGCTTCCCTAGAGCAGGTTTTGCGAGATACAGTCAGTCAAAAACAGCTTCAATTTTCAATTGATATTGAGGCGTCTATTCCCAAGACGCTTTTAATCGATGACAATCGCTTGCATCAAGTCCTTCTTAATCTCTGCAGCAATGCCATAAAGTTTACGCCTCCTAATGGATTGATCACCCTCAGCGCCAGACTCAAGGAGCAAACCCCCCTTTCGGCCACTGTCCACATTTGTGTGGAGGACACCGGTATTGGCATTGCTGAGGATCAACAACAGAAAATCTTTTTGCCCTTTGAGCAAGCCACAACCTCTACGGTTCGAGAATATGGCGGTACAGGGCTAGGGTTGGCTATTTCATCGCGCTTATTGGGGCTGATGGGAAGTCAGCTCCATTTGCAAAGTGTGCTGGGGAAAGGATCAACCTTCGGGTTTACGTTGAAGTGTCCCATTGTTGAGCCCTCTGTCGCTCAGTCGTCCGGCAGCGCCGCAGTTTTAAAGAGACTCCAGTCAGGCGCTCCAATTCGGATTTTGGTGGCTGAAGATCATCCGATTAATCAAAAAATTTTGCAGCGATTGTTGGAGAACAATGGTTGTATCGTGAGTTTAGCGAATAATGGTAAAGAAGCGTGTGAACAGTTTTTAGATCAACCCTTTGATCTGGTGCTGATGGATTTGGAAATGCCTGTCATGACCGGTGAGGAGGCTGCTCAAGTAATTTGTCAATATTGTCAAAACCAGCAAAAGCGCATTCCCATTATCGCCCTAACGGCCCATGCGTTTGCTGATACGCGGGACCGGCTCTTAGCCGAGGGGATTATGGATGCCTATCTGACGAAACCGATTCGCGCCCCAGCCCTACTCAATGCGATCGCGACTGTTTTGCAGAAGATGCATCCGGAGGCTGCTCTGCGATTTACAGGCGGTTAAACGGTTTTTATATTCAATTACTCTGTTAAATTATTCTGTTCAATCAGTTAAGGTCTAGTCATTCTGCATGGACGTCTAGAAAATCGGCCACTGCCTGATTAAACGCCTGGGGTTCGACTAAATGGGGCCAGTGATTGCCGGGAATCGAGGTGAGGGTGAGACGGTTTAGATACTGCTTGTAGGGCTTTAGCTGGAAATTGCTGCGGTTTAGGCCTTTTTTCGGCAGCAGCAAGCTGGTTGGGGTGTCAATCGCTGCGGTCAACCCCGCCCGTTGTAGGGTATCTAGAAAAACTCCATTGCGAGCGGCGATCGCAAACTTGCTGCCCCAGCGGCCATCGGATTTCTGTTCCATGCCTGCCTGGAAAGCCATGGCTTGCAAAGGACTCCAACCCCGATATTGCTTCAAGGTTTGGGCGACGTTGACCGCTGCTTCGTAGGTGGGAAAGGGGCCCATCACCTTGAGAAACGGCAAGGTGCGATACAGGATGGGGAAGGTGGGCCGCAAGAATCCGGGAATTCGGTTGACAAAGAAGGGATCCACTAACACTAAACTGCGGATGCGCTGGGGCTGTTGACGCGCCCATATTAGCGCCGCCTTCGCCGCCCAGGAGTGGGCGACCACATGCACTGAGTCCAATTTGAGATGGTGCGTCAGGGTCTCTAAGTCTGCCGTCAACATCTGGGAATCATAGTCTGGCTCAGGGGGTTTGCTGCTCTCGCCATGGCCCCGTAGGTCGGGGGCGACGCAAAGGTGGCGATCGCTCAACGACTCCGCCAAGCTTTGCCACACCAACCCGTGATCGGCCAGCCCATGCAGGAACATTACGGGGTCTCCGGCGCCCCAGGTTAAGTAAGACAGGTGGAGGTCAGCCGATAGGGGTAAGGTTTTACGGATTGGTTCCATCCAAACTTAACGGTAAATGCTAAATCCAAATATCTGACGTGCAATCCCCACCGGGATAGCGCATCTCATGGGCGCGAGAAGGACCCTTCGGTTCTTGGCTGAAATCAACCAGGAAGCGCTGATTAATTTGTAGCCCTCCCTTTTCTATATCGCAATCAATTTGCAACAATGTGGAGCCCTTCTGCTTTAGGTCAGCATAAAACTGATTGTCCCAAGTACTCAAGAGGGAATCGGTTACATATAGCCGTTTTCCATCCAGACTGAGTTGCAGCATTTGAGGACCAGCGGCGGATTGGCGGCCTTTTAC
The DNA here is from genome assembly GCA_030065175.1 of Leptolyngbyaceae cyanobacterium MO_188.B28. Classification (GTDB taxonomy): domain Bacteria; phylum Cyanobacteriota; class Cyanobacteriia; order Phormidesmidales; family Phormidesmidaceae; genus JAKSDM01. Next base: position 3,407 of record JASJDH010000433.1, read on the forward strand.
CGCGTTCCCTTTCTGTAATAGCCCGCCCCACCAAACCTCACCCGTCAGTTTAGGGTTCGCTGGATCACGGATGTCATATTGTTGGATATTCCCATGCAGCCAGTTGGACAGATATAAGAAACGATCGTCCATGGATAGCAAAATGTCAGTAATCAATGACGGCACAGGAATGGGCCAGCCTTCTACGTCTGCGGATGGAATATCAACCACTTTGTCAACCGCCCAATGACCATCCGATTTATGCCAATGCCAGATGTTACTGCTGAGGGCGGCGCCGACGAAGCCATGGGTGCTCTCAGGATTGTGGTGAAAGCGGGCTTCTAAAGGAATCATGCCTGCTTCGCCGAGATCGACTGTCTGGACGATCTGATGGGTTGTCCAATCCCAAAAGTGGATCTGTTTGCCGTATTTTCCCGCCGCCACATCATCCAGATTGAACCCCGAAAAGAAAGTATTAGGCGCTCCCCACTCGCTGCTCACCATCACATTATGACGAGGCTGATACCAAAAGTCATAATTAAACCGCATTGTTTCCGCTTTCCGCTCCCAATGTCCGGCAACGTCAAAGTTTGCATCCAGGAGTAAAAATCCGCCAGGGCCGTTGCCCTCTCCGTCCCCTAGCATTGAAATCATCACCTGACCATCCGCCAAACAATGAACGGTATGCGGCGCACTCAAGTTGGTTTTGGCGATGATTTCTGCTGATTCAATGACTTTGTGAATTTTAGGCGCGCGTTCTTCTTGCGTGTCAATAATATAAACTCGGCTAGACCGCATCGCTGGAATGACAAGAAACCGTCGAGCTTTACTTTCATCGCCGTAGCAAGAACTACACGCATTCCAGCCAAAGTGATGCAGTTCGTCCCCAATGTAGGGCATTGGCAGACGATGAATGACTTGGGAATAGGTGGAAGAGTGGGGATCTACATCTACGGTGGCTAAATAATCGGGGGCTTCAATGCCAGTGCCGCTATAAAGCGCTATGGTGTAGAGCAGTTTTTCGCGGTCCGCTTGCATGGCGTCTTGAGGAGAAGCATAGCCGGGACCATGGCAAGGTTGATTATTATTCATTTGTAATACCTCGAAATCTTAACCAACAACATTGGATAGTTGGAACCTGATGGTTTTAGGAGGATTCCATTCCATCGGCGCTGGTTCCGCGCTATGGGAAAAATCGATCTAATGCACTTAGGATAAGGATTATGACGATTTATCTCTAAAAAGGCTATGAGCCTTGTATTTGAAGCGTTTAGAGTTATTTGCCACCCGGCGGCGCCAGCGCCCTAATAACTCCTCATACCTTTGTTGTACCGAATTTTTTCACGGGACAGCAATTGTGCTCTGGCGGAATGCGATCGCCAACTAGGATGGCTATTTCCCTTACTACGCGCCAGGGCTTCCTCGTTTCAAAGCTTCGGCTTGCACCCTGACTACTGGAAGCTCCAGCTTCTAATAGCCAACCTTGAGAAACGTGAACAAAAATGGCAATAATTCGGAGTCTGTTCAGTGCAAGTCGGTTATGGTCTAAGCAGGCTTTCACTATCGAGAATCAGCAATGCAAGTTTTGAAGGGGTTTTGGCAGTTTCTCAACACCGATGTGCGGGATATTCCCTGGGGAGAGCTGGCTGAAAAGGGATTTGAGGCGGTCACAGCCACGCAAGATTTTGCTGAAGACTTTGAAGAGCAGGCTCCCAACATCAAACAACTTCAACCGTATTTTCAGCAGGTAGAGCCGTTTCTCAAAACCTTAGATTCCCCAGTAACGCAACTGGCCATCTCTGGTTTGCCGTTTGTTTCTATCGGCATTGGGCTACTGAGAATTTATTTAGGGCTAGCCAAAATTGAGCCCACTTATGAAAGCTCGGTGGCCATTGCGGCTCAACTGGCTTATTTGCAAAGCCTCGAAGTCGTGCTGAGCAAGCTCAAGGATGAGGCTATCACGGCGAAACTCGAGCATATTTCGCTCAAAGCACTGGTGGAAAAGCAGTTAACCCGCCTCGACACAGCGAAACTCAGCTTAGTGGAGGCAAAAATTGCCACTAGCCGATTTCGAGAATCGTTGCTGGCGACTCAGTTTCGTGAAGCCCTGGCTGAGCAGTTGAAACAGACTGGCCTTGAAGAATCTGATACGCAACGATTATTAGAACAAGTTGCTTGGGGTGTTCATCGCTATCTCCATCAAGCCATTGCTGAAGCTGGGGAAGCTGTGGAACCCCTAGCGGAGGCCTATCGCACTGGCGGACAGGGGGTTCAAGACCGTTACGACAGCATTGAAACCTATTTAAAGGAGGTGATCGCGCCGCTGCCCCAGGAACAGGTGTTTGATGAGAAAGACCCGCTAATCCGATTTGAAGATATTTATGTGCCCCTTGAGGTCCAACCGCTGAAACAGGCGGGCGAAAAACAGTCAGGGGCCAGACCAGTGAATATTCATGCTTGGGTGAATGGACTGTTTGAGCAGCCTGATCAACCGCGCAAGGTAATGTTTGTGGAAGGGGAAGCAGGGCGTGGCAAGTCGGTCTTTTGTCGCATGTTGGCGGATAGGGTGCGGCAAGACATGGAATTTTCGTATATACCGCTCTTGATTCGGCTGCGCCATATTCGGAAGTTAGCTAATAACCTGACGGAAACGTTAGAAGATTGCCCGGACCTGGAACAAGTCAAGTTTGTTCGGGGAGATTCAGACTGGCTGGCGGACCGCAATACCCGGTTTTTGATCATTTTAGATGGATTTGATGAACTGCTATTAGAGGGGCGGGCCACAGGCGGGCTAAAGGAATTTTTGCAGCAGGTGGCCGATTTTCAAGCCCGCAGTCATCATCAATGCTTGGTGACGGGGAGGCCGTTGGCGTTGCAAGGGATTGACCGGCTGATTACCCAAACCAAAAATCTGGAACGGGTCAGGATTGAACCCATGAGTGATCCTCTGCGAGAGCAGTGGTTGGCCAACTGGCAAAAAATCTTTGGGGAAGCAGAAGTGAATCAGTTTCGGGAGTTTATCCAGGCCTGCCCCAAGGAGATTGCTAACAACCTGGCCCGAGAACCGCTGCTGATTTATCTATTGGCGCGGTTGCACCGGGAGGGCCATCTCACCCGAGAGATGTTCGCTGACGCAGCCAATCGCGCAGATCAGCGGATTCAGGCCAAGCTGCGGGTGTATCGGGAGTCGGTGAACTGGGTGTTGGAAAAACAGCGCCAGGATCAAAATCTTCTATTGACGGGCTTAGAAGATCTGGAAGACCTGCGGGAAGTGTTGCGGGAAGCCGCCCTATGTGTGGTGCAGTCGGGGAACGAAACGGCTCGGTTAGCCATGCTGAAAGAGCGGTTTCAAGATATAGCGAACCCCGTAGCGGACTTGCTGAAGCAGACGCAATACGCTACGGGGCAATCGGACGACAAGGCGCTGAATAATCTACTGACGACGTTTTATCTCAAGCCCGGGGAAGGGGATAAGCGAGGGGCGGTGGAGTTTGCCCATAAAAGCTTTGGCGAATATTTATTTGCTGAGCGTCTGATCGCCGCCTTTGCAGCCTGGACGGAAGTGGATCGTCGGAAACGCCTGATTTTGAATGACCGGGCTTTGAATGAACAAATCTATGATCTGCTGGGTCATGGCGGCCTCAGTGTGGAAATTGTGGAGTATTTGTTTGAGCTGTTAAAGGAGAGCGACCTGGACCGAGTCAAGCTATTCGAACGTCTCCATGGATTTTATCGGTGCTGGAGCCAGGGCGACTTCCTTGATCAACCCCCCACGGAAAATCTGCCGCAGAAGAAGATGTTGAAGCTGGCAGACCAGGAGATTTCGATCGGGCTGAAGCAAGTGGATGTGTTTGCTGGGTTAAATGTGTTGATTGTATTGTTTAAGCTCCATTCAGCTGCCCAGCCCAATGATTACCCTAATCCACCAGACGATGCCCCTAAACCCGACATCTGGTTTCATCCCTGCGGCGAACCGGGGACAGAAATATTTGATACTGAACAACTGCTCACAATTATTCACTATGCAAATTCTTTATGGGAGGGGACTTTTGCATTAACAGTTGGCCCACATCTATACAACGCCAACCTTTACAGCGCTACTCTTGACAGAACCAACCTATACAACGCCAACCTTTACAGTGCTAACCTTTACAGTGCCAACTTTTACAGCACCAACCTACATAAAGCCAACCTCACCAGCGCTAACCTATACAAAGCCACTTTTTACAGCACCAATCTACACAAGGCCAACCTCACCAGCGCCAACCTCACCAACGCCAACCTATACAAGGCCAACTTTAGTGGTGCTATCCTGCTTGACACAGACTTCTGTGGAGCTAACCACTTAAATAATCAGCAACTAGAGGGAGATACCCCTCCATTGATTTGCAATGCGGCACTGCCTCCGGACTTAGAGAGCTATCAAAATAGAGACTGCGATCGCTTACCCGCTGTCTTAAGAGAACGTTATCCAGAAACGTTCGAGACGCTTGAAGCGGCTGAAGAGTTTGTTAACAAGCGACGACGGTCAAAGGGCTAAAGCAGATAAGCATTGGACTATCAATGTTGTTAAGGTTCAAGGCGCTGAAAGGGGGCTGTTGCGATTTTGACTTGCTTGGGGGCTCCGGATAGGGTAAGTTTTTGACTCATAGCTGTCTGCGGGCGGCTCGTCTTCCCAAAAATTTGGTCAAGCGCCACTGGCCGGTGCGCCAACACCCACCAGCGGCTGACCCCCAAGTCAGGTTATGGCTGTCTCGGAGGCTAGAGGTATTCTAGGCCGTCCCGAACTGCATGTATCTGGGGCGGCCAAATTTTTGGGATTCCTGACCCATCGTTACGGAGGAATCCCTTATGTTATCCTATATTCGGCAGGTTGACTGAAGGGTGAGATATTTATGGAAAGTTTTTCAATTTCATCCATTGAACCAGAAGCAACCTATTGAAATTGATGTTCAGGACATCGACCATCTCGGAATCATTGCAGGCATTGT
>JASJDH010000434.1 GCA_030065175.1 Leptolyngbyaceae cyanobacterium MO_188.B28
CAACGGGCGCCCAAACCGATTCAAACCGATCAAATTCTTGCTGAGCTTTCGCAAAATCATTCGCGTCAATAGCGGCTTGAGTTTTGTCTAGCACCATCAATAATTGAGTATAACCAGCTTGGGCGGAACCTGAGCCTGTGGCCGAAATAGATGTTGAGTTGGATTGGGCGCCTCCGCTATTAGATGAGCTTGGAGCTTGAGAACATCCAACAATTGAAAATAAACCGATCACGCCGAGGAGTAATGTAACTTTGAATCGCATCATGTTTCCCTTAATCAAACCTGTTTATTGCTGAGTGTCATTGGCGGCGTCACGTCTGATGTATGGCTACATCTTGATGACTGTAGATCGACGCCCTGTGCGGCTTGTAATCTGTACGCCTCACCATCCACAATTAATAGTTTGCAATGGAAATGTGACGGCAAAATGACACGGGAAAAATAACAGGCTGTTAGACACAGGGGATGGACAACTCAGAGTCGCGATCGTCCCTGGTTACAGACCGTAGACGCAATTTTCAGTACATGTAATCGTTTCAGCCTGTTGCTCTAATCCGACTAACGTAAGACTCAAAATCTGAATGCGAACCGTTACTCCTAAGACCTTGGTTCGATCTACATCTACATAGACATGAGAGAGTTGTGACTGACTATCGTTGATTGTCGTGAATGTCTTAATTTGGCAATCCCCCGTATTATCTTTGGAAGATGATATCGTTAACGTTTTGTCAATGCCATACTGCTGAAACACATTCAGCCTAAGGTCTAAACGGTTATTGCTGAGGGGCAATTGTTCAGCAATGCCGTACCCTTCTTGCTCCATTGAGTTGAGTTCTCGGGTGCTGCCATCGCTTCTCAACATATAGTAGTCAACTGAAGCTGCATCTGCAGGGTTACAGTCTTCATTCAGCTGAATGTCGTAGTTAACTTGACTCCGACTCCCACTACTTGAAACGTAAAAGGCTGTTCTATCTCCAGTTGCCCGAACTGGGAGAGACGCCCAAAAAAGATTGACAATCGTTAGCGCAATCAAACTTGTAGAGAATTTTTTCATGTTACTTCCTATTTGGATAAAGCGGATAATCCATAAACTCTCGTTGAGTTAGAGATGCACAAGCTTCAGCGGTGGAGAACTGACTAAATCACAGTGTGATTCAGCGCATACTGGAGACCCGAACTCGGTTTAATTCAAACTTGATTAGAAGGAACATTGACTTGAAGAGGTAGGCCTCTAAATTGAGTAGATGCGCCAGCCTATCTCTTCAGATAAAGACCACATGGATTGTTGATTATTCAATGAAAATATGACATCAAAATGACAAGATGATCGCCATGAGTCCCTATTGTATAAGGGCAGGTCCAATCTGATTTCGTTTGGAATAAGCTGGCTTAAGCGGATATCCCAATCGGGGATAAGCTATAGCTAGGGTTTCAATGGACGGATCAGCATGCAGTCATTAGACGACGTCTTTACCAGATTGGCCACATCGTCATTTCGTCGTCGGTTTCATCTAAACGTGAAAGAGAGCGACTATCTTCATCGAAAGGGGATGGAGGTGATTCTAGAACATGCTGCTGGCTTTATTGAGCAGCGCTTAGCTCCGGCGTCTCCGGCTAAGGATGGCAAGCAAACGCCTTGGGGCAAGCATCCTGTATTTGTCGCCCAGCACGCCACCGGAACCTGCTGTCGAGGTTGTCTAGAAAAGTGGCATGGGATTCCCAAGGGCAGGAGGCTTGACGCCGAAGAGCAGCAGTACATTGTGGAGGTAATCGAATATTGGCTGAGTAGAGAAGGTAACATTCAGTCGTCTAGAAGGCCTAGATAAAGGTGGAAATGTAAAGGGGGAAATTATTCCGCAAACAGAAAACATGCATCAGTCGCCAGAATACGCGCTATAGCTGACTTCTAACTTCTGACATCAAACTCCTCTCTTCTTTCTTCTGATCTAACTAGACAGCTTCCGGAAATAAATCGATACTGCTAGATAAATCACTCTGGCAAGGAGGAATTATGATCGACTGAAAACCTTGATATTCTGACTTTTGGATAGGGAATACATATATTAGATTCAGACCCTCTCGGGCAGCTGTCTAATAACTAAATAATGTGATTAATATTACCATATTTATGGTGTATACACGTAATATTTTCAGCCTCCATGGAATTATACTCAACAAAAAAAGAATTATTTTTTCATATTCTTCTGATTGAGGAAGGAGAGGATAAACGAATCGTTGAACTACAAGAATCTGTCTACACCTTCGGACGTGATTCAATCAATTCTATAATTTTGAATTCTAGAGGGGTTTCTCGACAGCATGCAATTATTTATCGAGTCAGAGAAGCAAAGCACAATCGTGGTATATTCCGAATTTTTGACGGCAGTCAAAGCGGTGAACGAAGCACCAATGGTATTGTTGTTAATGGTAAACGCTGCTTTTCTCATGATCTTCTGAACGGAGATAGAATTGTTTTTTGTAAGGATACCTGTGTCAGATACTTCTCATTTGAGAGGAATTTTGATTGGTCGGGTTTACAAGCTCAAGAAAGCAAAATTCAACCAGCGCCAATTTCACTCCATCAAGTAAATTCGCACAATCTTGAAAATACTAAGAAGGAAGTTCATCCGTCTGATTTTTCTGAGGATCTTTCTGCTTTGGAATTACTTCCCATTCCAATGATTGATGTTTCCTTTGACGGTAAGATCACCTATTGTAACTCTTCAGCCAGTGAACGGTTTCCAGAGTTGCTGGATCAGAATCATGAGCATCCATTACTATCTGGATTAGTTGCAGACTTCAAAGAAAATAATAAAAAAAAATGCACGCGTGAGATTAAGATTGGTAGTCAATTTTTTGAGCAAACCGTATTTTTGCCACAAAATATTCAGATTTTAAGAAGCTATATTATTGATGTTACTGACAAAAAAGAGATAGAATCCAAGCTGGATAAATGTGAAGATAAAAATAAGGCTCTTCTAGATGCGATTCCAGATTTGATAATTCATCTGGATGCCAATGGAATTATTCTGAACTTTAAGGATGCGCAAGATTCTTTATTGTCTTTAGCTCCAGAGATGTGTGTTCATAAGCATATCTCTGAAGTTTTTCCAACGCAAATTACTCAAAAAATTTTACGTTGCTTGCAACGAACGTTAGAACATCAGGAATCTCAAGTTTTTGACTATAAATTGAGAAGTAAAAGCAAGGTGCTTGACTGCGAGATTCGGATAGTTCACAGCGGCAACAATGAAGCGCTCATTATGATGCGCAATATTAGCGATCGCAAATCCTTCGAAAATCAGTTACGTCAGGACGCCTTGCATGATAGCTTAACCCATTTGCCTAATCGCATCTTATTCATGGAGAGAATAACCCATGCGATTGAATATTCCAAACGCAAAGCAGGATATCAGTTTGCGGTTTTATTTGTAGACTTAGACCACTTCAAAGTCATCAACGATAGTTTAGGTCATCTTATCGGGGATCAACTACTCGTTACGATTGCTCGTAAATTAACCGCTTGTATTCGGGCGGTAGACTTGGTCGCGCGGTTAGGGGGAGATGAATTCGCCATCCTGCTGGAGGATATCAAAACCATCAGCAAGGCGACTGAAGTAGCCGAGCGTATTCAGAAAGAGTTATCGCTTCCCATTTATCTTGAGCAACATGAGATTTTTTCCAGCGCGAGTATTGGTATTGCCTCTAGTGGTTTGGGCTATAACCAACCGGAAGAAATACTCCGAGATGCGGATAATGCCATGTACCACGCTAAGTCTCTAGGTCGGTCGCAGTATGCATTATTTGACAGTACGATGCACGCCCGCATGGTGGATCTTCTGCAATTAGGCAGTGATCTGCACCGAGCCTTCAAACGCCAGGAATTTCAACTTTACTACCAGCCTATTGTGTCCCTAAAGACCCATACATTAGTGGGCTTTGAGGCGCTTATTCGCTGGCTGCATCCGCAAAAGGGCTCTATTTGTCCCGATGAATTCATCCCTCTCGCAGAGGAAAACGGACTGATTCACCAAATTGGCGAGTGGATTTTTAACCAGGCGTGTCATCAACTCCGCCAGTGGCAGCAACAGTTTCCCAACGCCGCCTCTTTGGAAATGAGCATCAATCTCTCTGGCAAACAATTCACCCACCCTCAATTAGTCAAACAAATTGAGCAGACGCTGCAACGGACAGGTTTGAACCCTAATGATCTCAAGCTAGAGATTACGGAAAGCATTGTGATGGAAGATTCCCAGCGATCTAAAGAGATGCTTCTCAAGTTAAAGGCATTAGGTCTCCAACTCTGTATAGATGACTTTGGCACCGGATACTCTTCCCTTAGCTACCTCCATCGCTTTCCGGTCGATACGCTGAAAATAGACCGCTCATTTGTGAGCGCCATTAACCAAGATACTGAGAATACCGGAATTGTCATTACACAGAGCATTGCGACATTGGCCCACACCCTAGGCGTCAATGTCGTGGCGGAAGGTATCGAGACCGCTATGCAATTAAGTCTGGTTAGGGCCTTCCGCTGTGATTACGCCCAAGGCTATTACTTTTCTAAACCCTTGAGTTGCGAAGAAGCAGAAGCCTTGCTCGCTAATCCCCCGATCTGGTAGGTACTCTACAGTTGAATCTTTCTATCAGAAAGGGGGATCAACGTAAGCCGGGACATTCTGTTCTATCCACACATCCACTTCCCGTTCAAGGATTGTCAGCGGCATGGCCCCGTTCTGCAGCACGACATCATGGAATGCTCGCAAATCGAAGCGATCGCCCAGTCCTTGCTGAGCCCGTTCGCGTAGTTCTAAGAGCTTCATCATCCCTATTTTGTAAGCACAGGCTTGACCCGGCATCACAATGTAGCGCTCCACCTCCGTTACAACATTGTCTTTGAGCATTCCCAAAGAAGTCATCATATAGTCGATCGCTTCTTCTCGCGTCCATCGCTTAGCGTGAATGCCCGTATCGACCACCAGCCGCACAGCCCGCAGCAATTCATCTTGCAGCCGTCCCAGATTACTATAAGGATCTGCCTGAAACCCCATCTCCCAAGCCAGTTGTTCAGTATAAAGCGCCCAACCCTCCGCATAAGCAGTGAACGGAATCACTTTGCGGAAAGTAGGGACATCTTGTATGTCTTGCTGCAAGCCGACTTGAAAGTGATGACCGGGGATTGCTTCATGGTAGGCCAGCGTGCGCATTCGAAACTTTGGATGTGCTTTTGTATCGCGTAGGTTAGCGAAGAAAATTCCAGGCCGTGAACCATCCATCGCGGGTCTCTGGTAATAAGCGATCGGTGCGGTCTCTTCCTTGAATTCGGGAATACGCTCTACCTTTACCCCGGCCTCTGGACGCAAATTAAAGACCTCAGAGAGACCCTGATTAATTTCATCGACGATCGTCTGGTAATCAGAGAGAATCTGACTTCGTCCAGCTTCGGTATCTGGATAAAGAAACTGTGGATCACGCCCTAATTGCCGCATATGCTCAGCTACAGTCTTACCGGTGTACCCCAGATCATCCAAGATGGTTCGCATCTCGATTTGAATCCGAGCCACCTCCGCCAGGCCCATCTCATGAACTTGCTCAGGTGTATCGTCAGTTGTAGTATGACTCCGCAACTGGTAGGCATAATAGGCGTCGCCGTCGGGTAGTTTCCATACTCCGTCATCCGTGTTGGACTTGAGGGCGAGCCCTTCTAGATATTCAATCAAGTTGTCATAGGTCGGATAAATCGTCCTCTCAATCTCAGATTGCGCCTGTGCGGCCAATTGCGCTCGACTAGTTTCGTCAAGTTTCTCCACTTTATTCAACTTCTCTATAAACGAGGTGTAGAGAACATGTTCTTCAACTGGAACGGCTTTGAAATCGCGCATCTGATCGAGCACTTTTTCGAGAACGAATCGAGGCGGAATGACGCCCCTAGCCTCACTCAGCTGTAAGCTTTCTATCAACCCAGCAAACTTATCGTCGAACTTAGATAGGCGAGCGACATAGCGCTGGGCGCTTTTCTTGTTGGTTACACTGTGTTGATTAATCAACAAATCGGGAGTTTCACTTTGTACGCCAAAGAGTTGATTCACAGGATAGTGGTGGTATAGAAAGGGCCGCCCCCGCTCTTCATTATTTAGAAACCATTCCAGGATCTCAGTCGAAAGCCTTTGTGAGTCTGATTGACTTGCAAAATCATAGCGGCGTAGCATGACCAGGTTTTGCCGAATTTTCTCCGCCATCTTCTCAGTATGGGATGGCGAGACATCGCTCAGGTCATCGCTGTGAAAGTCAATCAGAGTGCCGTCGATCAGCCCTAGGCTAGTCAACAGTTCTGGATCGTTGCGGACAAAGTCGATCATCGCCCGTTCATAAAAATGATTGATGTTGAGGGGTTTGCCCCAAATTAGGCGATAAGTCCACCATCCGCCAGTTAATAAACCAAGGCTAAGCAAGCTTAAGCAGATAGTCTTGCCAGGGGTTGCTTTAATCTTCGTAAACCAACGATTATTGACCCCCATCCCGATGACTCCTGCCCCCATAGATTGCTCTTTTACAGTCAGCTATCGTCGGCTCTCCCAGCCAGACTCCCTTTTACCGAGCGACATAGCCGCCATCCACAGTCATTATATGACCAGTCGCAAAACGCCGCTTTACCGTCCAAATCCCTTGTCATAATGCAATCCTACTTAGCAACTAATCGGGAAGAACTCGGGAAAATAAGCAGAATTTTTGAAAATAGAATTATCGTACGATATCGTCTATAACAAGAATAGATAGAGACTGATCCATATTTGGATAGCACTCGAAGTTAAGCTATGCTCATCCCCTCAGAAATCATCTCCAGACAGCGATTTATCCTCCCCCGGGTCCTCAAATCGATCTTAGGGGTTGGAGTTACTATGCACTAATTTAGACATTTAGAACTCTTCTGGCATTTGCCATTTGATTAACCCCAGGATCGGACACCGGGGGTTTTTATTTTGGCTATTAACAACGAATTACCATACCTTCCAGGAGAGTATAATGACACTTCGAGTTTTAACGCCTGAAGCGCTTGACCGGGCGCTTACCCTTCGAGATCTGAGCGATCCACGCCAAGGTCCCCATGCAATGCAGCAGATCGTCCAGGCTATTTATGACATGTTGGCGGCCCATTGGCATTGTCAGCGTTATCTGCATCGCGCCTCCCCTATTCTCTCTGTGGCGGAGAACTACGATCGATTGGGCTATCCCCCCGATGGAGCCGCCCGTAATGCTCGCTATACCCGCTACGTCACCGCAACCCATCTGCTGCGCACCATGACCTCAGCCATGATCCCAGGCTTGCTGCAGGGGCTCTCTCTCGATCCGCCTGATGATTTACTTCTCATCTGTCCAGGTCTGGTCTATCGTCGCGACACGATCGATCGCTTGCATACAGGGGAGCCTCATCAGTTGGACCTCTGGCGAATTAAACAAGGGCTCCTGACTCCTGCAGATCTACACGAGATGATCCAGCACGTGATCGAGGTGGCCTTACCCAGCTGCCGCTATCGGGTGATACCCGCTCACCACCCTTACACAATTGACGGGTTACAGATTGACGTTAAGGTTGGAGCGGAATGGGTCGAAATAGGCGAGTGTGGCATGACTGCACCCGTTATTCTTGCTCAAGCCGGTCTGGATACTGACGTCATGACAGGTCTGGCAATGGGGTTGGGGCTAGATCGGATGCTGATGATTCGTAAAGGCATTGACGACATTCGTTTATTGCGTTCTGAGGACTCTCGGGTCGCCAAACAAATGCTTGACCTTTCTCCTTATGTTCGAGTTTCCAATCAGCCGCCGGTTCGTCGTGATTTGTCGATCGCAGTGGACAAAAATCTAATGGCTGAGGAATTAGGCGATCGCATCCGCGAAGCTATGCATGATTGTATAGACTCATTGGAAAGCGTTGAAATTCTTGATGAGACACTGTATGAGAACCTGCCCCTGATTGCCCATCAACGGATGGGCATGAGACCCGGGCAAAAAAATGTATTGCTGAGGTTAGTGATTCGTCACCCAGTGTGGACATTAACCAGTGAAGAGGCCAACAAAATTCGAGATCAGGTTTATTACACTGTGCATCAGGGAAATCGGATGGAGTTGGCTGAGCAACAGAAACATCCAAGCCATCCATAAGAAAAGCGCTCCCTATTAGGGAGCGCTTTGAGGTCAATAGTTGAGTGAAGTAACTCTAATTAACCGTTGATAGCAGGGGCAGTCAACGCGATGGGCGCAGACTCGCCAGCCGCCAAATCAAGCGGGAAGTTGTGGGCGTTACGCTCGTGCATCACTTCGAATCCGAGGTTCGCACGATTCAGAATGTCCGCCCAAGTATTC
>JASJDH010000435.1 GCA_030065175.1 Leptolyngbyaceae cyanobacterium MO_188.B28
ATTATCCTCAGGATTTTCGACCCTGATCACAGTTATGAACCTCTTCGAAGGGGCTATCCCAAGAGCTTCTCCGAAGGGGTGGTCTCAGTTTTCCTTTGCCTAGAGTGATTGAAGAGCGTTAGACCGCTCTGCAAGCGCAATTTCGCCAATTATCAGGGGGTTGATTTGTATTGAAATGATGACCTGTCCCGACTTTATGACTACCTCCCCTTCTCCCATTATCAGGGGTTTGATTTGTATTGAAATGATGACCTATCCCGACTTTATGACTACCTCCCCTTCTCCCATACATGGGAGAAGGGGCCGGGGGATGAGGGCTTCACCGCTGACTATGCAACGTGTACGAGATACTCGCAAAGTGAGCGGCCAAGCACGTGATGCGAGTTGTCGGCGACCCAAAATACGTGTGCAAATGGGTAATGCTTTTCAACCGACTTTTTCGAGCTAACCAGGTGGCTTGATAAACCGTCTCCGCCGTTTCGCCTTGGGCGGTCTGCAGCATGTTCCAAAATCCGGGCAAGATCTTCCCAGCGTCCTGGAGTTCCGCCCAGAAGAAGCTAGCGGCGGCGGACGGCAGCGTATTTAGCGATTCCTTGACCCGTAACTGGCTGGTTAATCGGCCATCGTCTCCCAATGCATGGCCTAACGCAATAGGATTATGGGGGTGAGTTTTGCCAGGAGGATGCAGGGTGAAAATTTCGATATCTAACCTCGTCTCCTGGGCAAGCTTATGTTTAACCCTAAGGATTTCAGAGGAAAGCGGATATTGATCGAATACATATCCAACGCGTTGGGGTTGGGGCAAAAACATTTTGTTCTCCTGGGTAAGGTATGCAATGAGACACACCGGGTCAGATTTAGGGAGGCTGTGGGGATTGCTTCAAGCGTTAAGTGGGTGTTTAGGTTACTGGGGTGGGTGTGGAAATGGAGGCCCAGTAGGGGTGGATGGGTGGATGGGTGGATGGGTGGATGGGTAGATGGGTGGATGAGAGTTGTCTGCAAGGCTTTGGGTTAGAAGCTGCAGGGTTTGGCGATTGTCGGCTGGTATGGACGCTGTTAAACGACTTAAGTGTTTAACAGGATTTGGTGTTCTCTCTATTGTCTGCATTGATACTCAATGACACCATTGGTTTTGCACGGTACTACAAGGTATTTCCCTCTCCAATCGCCAGCAAAAATACTGAATTGGGTCCTGCGGGGTGGAGTGTGCGCGGATGTTTGGTGGGGGGTAGGCGGAATGCGGTTGGCGGGGAGATTACCCCATCTACTGCCTACTCTCTACTGCTTACCCGAATGCCAATACCTAACGCCTATGGCCCAACGTCCACTTTTAATTAACCAAATCTAACGGTTTTCCGACGGAGAGCCCCTAGTCTGGGTGAAGATAGTTAACCTGAACTAACCAAAATCGTCATAAGTTACTAAGATTAGGGGTGTAATACTGTTCCAGGACTTATCGTGTCTACCTCAAATGATTCCCAACGTATTCAATTTGCCTTTAATGCATACCTGGATTCGGCGATTGGGGTGACGATTAACTATTTGATCAAAAATTCCCACTTCCCGAGTCGAACTGGAAAGCATAAGGGGCTCGACGCCATGATGGCCTTCTGGAAACCCTTTGCCTATCAAGAACAGGGGGACTTTTCCGAGGAGGAATTGCGGGCGATCGCAATCGAGTCGGTGGAGATCCTAACCCGACAGGTTAGGGCGATTTGCGCCGCCTTTGAGCTAGAGATTCCTCAAGCGACCGGGTCCGTCACGCTAAAGCAAGAAATTCGAGACACTATCCGTGACTCCTTCCAAGCACTGTTAACAAAGTCTGAGGGACTAACGCCTATCCGAGAAGACTCAGCAACCGCCCCGAATCGAGACCGAGCGGAATTGGAGGGCATGGATTTTGAGGACGATAGTCTGTTTGGCAATCTATTAGAGGATGCGGCGATTTCAGCCTAGTTAAAGAGTGATTGATTTGTCCGATTCATGCGTCATCCCAAAGATCCTGAAAATGAAGTAGGCCGAGAGGCTCGCCAACAATATTTGGCGCAGGCGCAGATGGTGATTGGGGAAGCCGATCTAGACTACGCTGTGCTTTATCAGCGCTTTGCCGAAAATGACTGGGCGGCGATTAAGCTGGATGAAGCGATCGCACGCTATGCGCTCAGAGCGGGATACCCCCCAAAACAAGTTGTTGGCCTGTTACACCAGAGTCCTTACTTACAACACCAGGTACACATCAACCGGGTGCCTTTGGCTCCGATGAGTCAATACGTCCGGTCTACTGTCATGAAAGCCATGCAACAGTTGGAAAAATCTCAACGGCACGCCACTTAAAGCAGGGAAAAATCACTCCTGGGATCGGACTGAAGCTTTGGGGACGCAAACCATTTTTCCGTGAGGCTTACCACCCTTGTTGACTGATAAAAGCCTCGAGCCCTCACCTCCAACTCCTCTCCCAGAGGGCTACTGTGTACACAGATCTCCATTTGGAAGTGTAAATCCTGGCCTACCCCCCTTAATCCCCCCTTGGCAAGGGGGGAAACTCCAATCCTCCCTCTTGCCAAGGGGGAGTTAGAGGGGGTAAAGCCCGCTTCGGGACATCACAGATAACTTGTGTGTACACGGTAACCCAGAGGTCGAGGGGAGCATATCCGCTTTCTTGTTCCCGCTCCCGAGGGGTTAGGGAGAGGGTTTTCCAACCATTGACAAAAAAGTTTTGTCAATCAAGAACTGTATTCTGACTCCTGACTTCTGTATTCCTTCCTAGGGAAAACTTCCCGCTTTACCGGATCAGCTCATCATAGGATTTGTCAGACCTCTAACCAAGCAGATAAATCCCTTTGAATTAACCCTTGAAGATTCAAAATATCTTCTCGATACACCTCAATAAATCGCTTCCGAACCTCTGGTTGAAGTTTCGGCCTCTTGCGAATGTTGAGATTTATTAGATTAGCTTTGACGCATTGACGAAGATTGGATGAAATCAAAGGCTTTAGGATGGACTTGGCTAAATTTTCCTCTACAAAAAATTTATGGAGAACTTCATTTCTGCGCATGTACGTTACATGATGTTTCTGTGAAATATTTGGAGCAAATTCATCATCAACCTCTATGAATCTAAAGATATCTTGTAATACTCCAATGGGATTGGCTTTGAAATCCTCATAGAGATAGATTTTGATTTGACTCTGGTCAAATAGGTTGAAATAGCGCTTTATTTGGCTATAGTAAAATCCCCTTTGCTTATAGTGCCACCGAGGCGACCAATTATTTCGCATTCGCATTTCTTCCGCTTCCATCGCCTGAGTGAAGTCGGTTAGGGGTTCATGGTCTTTACTAACCAAACTTGAGAAATGTGAATAGGCTCTTTCAACGGGATCTCGAAGAATAGTAATGAGTTTGGTATTAGGAATATAGTGGTTTATCCGTTCAGCTGTTTTAGGCAGATAAAGGTACCAGGGAGAAACCTCACCAATAGCCGATTCATCCGACACATCCTTAAATAGAGTATGGTAGGCGTTAATATCTGTAACATAGTCCTTTTTGTAATCATGGGGGCCTTGGAAATCTACCCTTTCTCCCTCAAGAGCAAAAAACTTTGGCTCCTTAATGGGGCTCATAAAGACTTGTGGATGTTCCTTCAAATAATGATATAGAGCAGTGGTTCCAGCTTTAGGGGCGCCTATAACTAGGAAGTTAGGCAATATCATAATTACGATGTTTCTTGATGACAGATAATGATTTAGAATGCATTTTTCTATCTCTTTCTTAGGGGAATGAAGACAGCCTTATTCCTAAGTCTTCAACACAAATGTGACAACAATATGACAATCCTATTGCTGCCGGATTGCTGTCGGATTGCTGTCGGATTGCGTCGGAAGAGGTTAATATGGCGAGTTAGTTCAGTATTTCCGTCGTGTAATTTAAGCCGGGAAAATCAGGCGGGGTAGGAATACGGAATGCAGAATAGAGGAGTCAGGAACTGTATTCTGTCTCCTGACTCCTCTATTCTGCCCAAAGGAAAATTCCCCGTTTTAAGTTGATAGCCGTGAGCAATCGAGCTTAAATAGCTTTCACGCCTGTCCTATCAATTCGTAAAGCTACTTTCTCGCTCCTCCATTGAGACGAACGGAACCTCGTGCTCACCCACATAGATCTGAGTGGGTCGGAAAATACGATTTTCGGTCAATTGCTCCCGCCAATGGGCTAGCCAACCAGCCGCCCGCGCGATCGCAAACATCGGGGTAAATAAATCCTTCGGGATGCCGAGGGCGCGATAGACCAAGCCAGAGTAAAAGTCGACATTGGCGTAGACCCCTTTCTCCCCCAACTTTTCTTCAACAACTTTTTCCAGTTCAAGGGCGATATCATAATACGGGTCATGCCCCAGCTCTTCAAACAGTTGTTCCGCCAGACTTTGCAAGATGGTGGAGCGGGGATCTTTCACCTTGTAGACCCGATGGCCGAACCCCATGATTTTCTTTCGATTCTGGATACAGGCGTCAACATAGGGGCGAACATTGTTGACCGACCCAATTTCCGCCAACAGGTCAAGGGCCTCTTCAGCCGCTCCACCATGCAATGGGCCTGCTAGCGTGCCGACCGCCGAGGCGATCACCCCATAGGGATCGGTTAGGGTTGAGGCGGTCACCAGCGCCGAAAATGTCGAAGTATTCATCGTGTGCTCAGCATGGAGCGTGAGACACGCGTCAAATACTCGAGCTGCAGTAGGGGTGGGTTCTCGGCCCGTCAACATGTATAAAAAGTTGGCGGCGTAGTCCAGGTCATCATTGGGCATGATGGGGTCGTTGCCGTGGCGGATTAATTCAAACGCCGCCACCATGGTGGGGATTTTGGCGAGTAACCGGATCACCGCTCGGCGAATGTACATTTCATCATCCAAAACCCGTCGGGAGTGAAATAATCCCAATGCCGCCGCCGCTGTCTGCAAAGCATCCATCGGATGCCCGGTTTCCGGAAAACACTTCATCATGTCCCGGATGCGATATTTGAGTCGTCGGTGATAGCGAATATCGCGTTCGAAGGCCTCCAACTGTTCTTGGGTAGGCAACTGTCCCCAAATCAATAAGTAAGCAGTTTCAAGGAAAGTGCTCTTTTGGGCCAGCTCCTGAATCGGAATCCCTCGATATTCCAAAATCCCCAGACGCCCATCCACGTGGCTAATACTGGATTGGGCGGCTGGAATATTACTTAAACCGGGTATATATTCGCATTGAGGGGTTACTTCAGACATATTAGTTCCGACATTGTTTGATTGACCCTGGAGCCGTCATTCTATTCTATATATACCGTCACTCCTATGTTGACCCGCAGCTCCGTAAGCCTAGACAGCAAAGAGACTCGCTCAATCCGGCTAATCCTTGCCAAGGGTTTCGTCGCCAGCGCCAGTGTGATTAGCTTAATTAGTTTTGGACTGGCGGGCTGCGCTAGGCAGTCTCAACAGGAGACACCGCCTCAGGCGATAAAACAAGACGTTACACAAGCATCAAAATCTTTACATTCTAGCCCCCATCCGTCTAGGGATGAGGGGGCTGGCGGGGCGGCCCGGATGTTAGTCTCTTTGGGCGCGCGGGTGACCGGAACCCCCGCCACAGAATCCGCTCGGGCCTTTTTATTGGAGGAATATCGGCAAGCGGGCTATGTGACCACCCTCCAGTCCTTTACCTACAACAAGTATGAAGACGAAGGCTCTAGTCTTACGGTGGGGGAGCGTTTGATCGAAGGTCGAGTCATCAGCGGTTCAGCCACCGGAAATGTTAGGGCTCCCCTGGCGGCTGTCCCTGGGGTAGGGAAACCGGAAGACTTTGCCGCCGTTGATGTTAGAGGGGCGATCGCAATTGTCCGGCGCGGTGAAATCACCTTTCTAGCAAAAGCCGAGCATGCGGCAGAGGCAGGCGCCGTTGGATTAGTCGTCGTTAACTATGACCCAGATATTTTTTCTGGTACGCTCGGGCGCAACGTAGAGATTCCCGTGCTAGCGCTTTCCGGCGAGGCGGGCGGTCCCTTGCTGGAGCCTGTGCAAACCACCTCGCTTGAAGCAGATATCGCAATCAACGTCTCAACCAACTCTGTGACTGGCCAAAATATCATCGCCCATCTTGACGGCGTCACCCAACCGCGAATTATAATCGGGGGCCATTACGACTCTGTCGCCGACTCACCCGGCGCCAATGACAATGCATCGGGCACAGCCGTCGTATTGGAACTGGCCCGTCAATTCTCCAATACTCCCTTTGCCGATCAAATTTGGTTCGTCGCCTTCGATGGCGAAGAAGATGGTCTGCACGGCTCCAGAGCATTTGTCCGGGAAGCCGACCCTCAGTTTCTCTCAGGGCTCAGCGCCATGTTGAATTTTGATATGGTGGGCGTAAATGACGACATTAAAGTCGGCGGCGCATCTTCCCTAACCGCCATCGCCCAAACAACCGATTCCTCAATCGACGACTTTGGCTCCGCTGGCGGCAGCGACCATGTCCCCTTTGAAAAGGCGAACGTCCCTATTTTATTCTTTACCCGAGGTCTAGAGCCCAACTACCACACCCCTAATGATACGCAGGTTAACCCTGAATTACTGGAGGAAATGGTCCAGGTGGGGAGGGAGGTGGTTGGAGAGGTGATTGGGGGGATGGAGTAGGGTAGGGAAGCAGGGGGGGCAGGGGGATGTGCCCTTACTCCCCTTCCCCAATTAGTCTCCCCAAAATCTCAATCCCCCGCTGAATATCCTCCAAGGGCTGGGCGAAGTTGAGGCGCAAAGCGGGGTATCCTTGCTGGTCAGCGAAGAAAGCTGAGCCAGAGCTGATCAGGACTTTCTCGGACGCGGCTTTTCGGCAGAGGGTGGGCATTGCAACAGTTTTGGGCAGATGAACCCAGAGAAACAGGCCGCCATTGGGGATGGTCCAGGAAGCGTCTGCGGGGAAGTGCTGCTCTAGGGCTTGCAGCATGACGTTGCGATTCTGTTGGTTGATTGTTCGGAGATGATTAAGGCGACGACGATAGTGTCCGGTTGCTAGATATTCGCTAATGATGGCCTGGGAGACGACCGAAACATGCATATCATGGAGCAATTTACGCTCCACCAGGGGCTGATAATCCTTTCCGGTGACCACCATGTATCCCACTCGTAATCCAGGCATAAGTGTTTTCGAGAAAGTGCCGAGGTAGATCGCGCGATCGCACTGATCAAGAGCTTTAATTGGGGGTGGGGTGGGTTCAAACGCTAACCATTCATAGGCATTATCTTCAACCACCCAACAGTTGTATTGGTCCGCCAGGGCGAGTAACTGACGACGATGGCTGAGACTGGTTGTAATGCCGGTGGGATTATGGAGTGAGCTGATGGTGTAGATTAGCTTGGGCTGATGGCTTTGAAGATATTGTTCCAAAAGCTGCAGATTCATGCCTTCAGCGGTCATGGGGATGCCAATCGCCCGAGCGCCCGCCTGCTCAAGAATTGAGAGAAATCCGTGGAAAGTGGGCGCCTCTACAATCACCCAATCGCCTGGTTGAATATACTGCTGAGCCAGTAGGGCCAAGGCCTGCATTGAGCCGTTGGTCACAATCAAATTCTCAGGCGAAATCTCTAAGCCATGTTGTACCAGCAGTTGAGCAATTTGACCGCGCAGCTTCGGTTGTCCTTGAGGGTGATTTTGCCTAAATAAATCATCAATGGACTCCTTCACAGCGCGACGGGCGATACGCTGTAAATCGTCCATACCAGAGGCTGGGGGAAAGCCGCTGCTGAGATTGATAAAGTCTTTTTGAGCTTGCGCCTGCAGCGCCGCATTGCGTATATCCAGAAACGAGTTCATTCCCTTTTCTGGAATAATCACCTCTTGGGTGGGCGCAAAGGTGGATTCCGTCTTCGGTTGAGTCGACAGCTGTTGATTGATGAAATAGCCAGCCCCCTGGCGAGCATGGATGAGTCCATCCGCCTCCAATACGCTATAGGCTTCAATTACTGTTAGTTTGTTCACTTGGCTGCTGCGAGCCAGTTCCCGAATCGAAGGAAGACGATCCCCCGGCTTTACCCCACCCGTTTCAATCAACCGACTAATGCGGTTGCGGATTTGCAGGTAAACCGGTTCTGAGGATTCTCTATCTAAGGCGATCTTCATATATCAACCCCTTTGAGAGGTGAGCGGCGCAAATATAGTTTGGGTGGGAGAGAGTGGATGGGTGGATGTCCCTATGGTGGATAGTGTGGCGCAATCGTCAGGCGACCGCCTTCCCATAAGCTTGAATTAACCCCAAACAAGCAAGGGAGAGCATCATGACGAAGGCCACACCAACTAGATCCTACACCGGAGAAGATGTCTATATCGGCATTGATGTGCATAAGAAA
>JASJDH010000436.1 GCA_030065175.1 Leptolyngbyaceae cyanobacterium MO_188.B28
TTAGTTTCACCAGCGGGCGCCGGCTTAAACGTGGGAAATTTCCTGATGTAGCTGCCTGTAATGGCAGCTTTATCTGCAGGGGGCGAACCAACAAATGTCACTTGAACAAGGGGATTTCCCTCATCATCTAGGGCTTCACTGAGAGTTGCCGTTGAATCAACCGTGCCATTAACCTTAAACTCAGACATCCCACTTTCTATATAGACAGGGTAGTCTGGCAATGCGAAGACGGTTTCACTGCCATTGCCAGTCCCAATAGATTTATTGGTGACCTGATTGGCTAAAAAGACGTAGTAGCCAACGATTTCTGCTCCATTGGCAGGAGCTGTGTCAAATGTGACTGTACTGGCATTCTCATCAAAATTGGCAGTTGAGTCAACTTCACCGTCAACACGAAATTCAACTGTGCCTGCGGGTAAATCCGTTCTGAAATTTTTTACTTGAAAGGATTTTCCACCACTTCCGTCCACAACATCCGTGATGGTTTCAGTGACTTCGATGGGGGGAGCTGTGGGAATCGTGATGGAATTGCCCATGACTCCAATGAAGCCTGGAGTACTAGTGCTTACGCCAGCAATTGGCTGTACCGCTGAGGCAACCTCTTCAACATAAACGCCAGGTGATAGATAGGTGGGCATGGTCTCAACTCCTTGAAGAGTGAATGGGCTAATCAATCAAGTGCTTTTAGCTAGGTTTGCGTCGGCTATTTTTCCAAGTTCAAATTTAATGTTTTAACGTCTCCTGTTTCTTCAAAGACAACTGTGGGTGGCGGATCTGGAGAGCGGTAACCTTGAGTCTTAACCAACACCGTATATTTGGGTTTCTCGGGGGCATCTTTATCAGCTGCCTCTAGCCCAACTAATGCGTACTTCCCGTCAAGATCGCTAAAGGTGGACTCGCCTGTTTCTTTAATCCGGATCTCAGCCAGAGTTACAGCCTGTTGCTCGTCTTCCTCTGTAGTCGTTGTAATTCGCCCTTTGAGGGTTGTCGCTGGGATGGCTATATCTGCGATCGCAGGCTTAATCCGCCCTGCTTCATGTCGGGGCACGGTGGTGGTCACTTGGGCAGGGGCATAGCGGCGCTTAACTCCGACCAAAGACCCTGTCAGGCTGTACTCACCATCCGGCAAGTCTAAGAAGTGAAAGTGTCCATCGGCTGCACTGTAGGTAGAGTCTGAACGGGACAAAGGCAGCGCCCGACGGTCCTGGAGATAGTTCAAAATGGTTTGGGCGGCGGCTAGCCGCTGATCGTTGGTCGCAGCTGGATCTTTGAGTTGGATTCGCGCCAAATGTACCGGATTAGGTTCATCCGGCAGCTGCACCAGCTGGGCCTGGTTGACAAGCCCATTAGTAAAGGGAACAGGAGCCTTCGTGATAGTGACCTGAGCCCCGGCGATCGCAGCTTCAGTTTGTTCATTAGTGACCTGCCCAGCGATCGCAACCCGATGTGTGATAGATTCCCAAGGTAACCACTGTGACATCTGACTTACTCCCTCCTGAAAGACCGGCGCTAAATTTGCTTTTCCGCCACAGATGGGGCTGCTTCCACAGACTCCTGGGCCGCCACGCCAATCGTGACCGTATAGTTAATCGCCGCCTTGGGCTGCCCACCCAGCGCTTGCCAGAACTCCGCCAAACTTTGCAACCGCCCCGGCTGGAGGGTGGTGGAAGGCAACGGTGGCTCCAGCCCCGCTAGATCCCCCTGAAGGAGACCGCTAGGAATCGTCGGATAGCGCAAGAGCACTTTCATCACCTCCCCTAATAAATAATGTTCCTCCTCAGCAGAGGTCATGGTCGGACCACTTGAGCCATCTCTTGGCCAAGCCGTAATTAGATAAGAGCAGTCAATACGAGTTAGCGGCGGATGTTTGATCATCACGCCATTACTTCGGCGTTCTACCGTCCACTCAGGGTTACGAAGTTCACGATTTTCCCGAATGTCATAGAGGAACAGATCAATGGCAGGTGGAGACACTGAAGAAGAAGGGAACTGACTATCCGGCGGCGCGAAGCTAATGCTCACTTGCCCAATCAATGAAGCTGGCAGGGAGCGCTCTAAGAGTTTTTTCAACGTTAGATCCAAGTCGTTAATCATAACTTAGCGCCTTATTTGACGTGTTTTCATTGCGGCTTAAACACCATAGCTATAGTCTTTAAGCGCACAAGAAAGGTATCCACTATCACTTCAAAAGTAAAGGCGTAGATAATGGAAAATCATCTAATTCTCTCCAGCCGAAATCTGTATATTTTGTCAGCAACTTTTGCAGATTCAGTGCTGAATATTCTCTTGTCTCTTGTTAGGCTATCAATTTTTTCTCTTAAGTAAGGACATTCATTAAGTCGGCGACCACAAGTAATCACTAATGAAGGGTCTGTTGAGTAGTATCATAGCTATTCCGAGGGGCATAGCTATAACTCACCATCCAACCAAGGCTTCAAAGATTTTTAGGGTCGCCTACTTTTTTGATGAATACATCAATTAGCCCTGCCTATGAGTAACAAATTAGAGTCAGAGAATTATTTTTCTCTCTCTACCTTAAGGATTATCCAAAAAATAAATTAGGCTTCTACTGGTTTACAAAAAGACGCTTAAGTTTTACGAAGAAATGCTTGAACTCTCACTGCAAACAAAGAAACGATAACTTAGGAAATAGCCAAATATTAAACTTGTATTTAAACAACTTGAACTGAAAAAAAGGCGTATAACTTAAAGCGGGAAAACATTAACCCCAAAATCGGCTGAAACCCTTGTGGGCTGGAACCATTTCCCCGTAAGTCTTCCCGCCTTAAAATATAAGCCCCAAAAAATACTTGGCTGGTTTTCTACTAATGCAATATGAGGATGAGCATGATTCAGAGTCTGAAAGCCTTGTTTTTAAGGGGTTTGATCTCATCTATCCTTTACAGCTTCATATCCATTTGGTGTAACAAGCCTAGATGATTTGTAAATGAAACAGGTTTTTCAGAACCTTGCGTCTCTTATTGGATAATGATCCCCGATTCTATGGATTCACGATTGCTTTAGGACTGCCTAGCACTCTTCTGTCAAAGTCGCCAGAGAATATTTGAAACGATTATTTTTCGTGCTTCATAGCCTGTTTATTCGAGGGGTTACAAACGAGAAACCTGAGTTCCAGTTTTTCTTCCATCAGAGTAATAACAGGGCGATATATAATTCACCTCATTGCAAATTTGCATATTGTCCAAACGCGCCTTCAGTTAGCACTTTGCCCATTTTTTTGTATTCCCGCCGGATAGCCCGCATCAAATGCTTCATGCTGAGCTTGCCGCCATCGTCAGCGGCAAGAAACGCACTGGCTAGGGCAATGTTTCGGATACTGCCGCCGGTCAGCTCAAACTGTCGCGCCAAAAAATCGAAATCGATGTCTGAACTGAGCGGCACGGCGTCTGGCCAAATCTTTTGCCAAATGCGACGACGCTTTTTGGGATCCGGGAACGGGAAATCAAGCATGAAATGGATGCGTCGGACAAATGCATCATCTAGGTTTTTCCGCAGGTTTGTGGCGAGCATCACAACCCCGTCGTATTCTTCCATCTTTTGCAGGAGATAGCTAATCTCGATATTGGCATAGCGATCATGGGCGTCTCGAACTTCAGAGCGCTTGCCGAATAGGGCGTCGGCTTCGTCAAAAAACAAGATGGCGTTGGCAGTTTCGGCGGCTACAAAAATGCGATCAAGGTTTTTCTCGGTTTCACCGATATATTTGCTGACTATCCTGGACAGGTCAATTTTATACAGTTCCACCTGAAGTTCATGGGCCACCACCTCTGCCGCCATCGTCTTGCCGGTTCCCGGCGGCCCTGAGAAAAGAACATTTAATCCTTTCCCTCTGGAGAGCTTGTCGTCGAATCCCCATTCACCATAGACCTGATAGCGATATTTCACCTGATTGCAGATTTCCTGGAGTTGCGCCGACGAATCAGCCGACAGCACAATATCCTCCCAACCATATTTTGGGTTAATCTTTTGAGCAAGCTCTTGTAGCTCATGGCCTGACTGGGCGCGAGCTGCTGCGAATAAATCAGACAGAGTGGGGAGGGGGAGTGCTTCTGCGAGTTCCGTTGGGCTGCTATCTTCGAGTTGGCTGGCTATCCTCCATTGAGCCTGATGGCAGGCTATCGAGACTGCTTCTGCAATTTGGGCATGGGTAAGGCGAAACCTTTCTGCCAACGCAGCTAGCTCAGAGGGAGGCAACGTCAGACCGATCCCTTGCAAGGTGTTTTGCCAATAGGTTAACCGCTGCGTAAACTCTGGGACCGGGAACGAAATAGGCAAGACGCCTGGAGGCGCCAATTCTTCTGGAACCCACCGCTGCTTACCTGAGAGAATAACTCGCCTCTTCTCGTCTGACAAAAGACTGAGGAAACAGTGATAGGCAAGTTTGTGCTCTGAAAGCCTTAGGGTATCCAGGTTGTCTATATAAAGGATGGCGTTTTGCAGTTGAGCTTCATGAAACGCAAGCCTTAGCACTATGTCAAAGTCTAGTTTCGAGCCCACTGCTGGGGCCAGATTGACAATCAATAGAGGAGCCCCCACATCATCCGCCAGCGATTCTGCAACGTGACGCTTTTCTATCTGGCTAGGCCCCTCAAAATAAAGGTAGAGAGCGTTTCCCGCTGTCTGGGCTTGTTGCACTAGGGGCAAAAGCCCTGCCTTCAGATGATTACCCATTAACCGTTCCTGGAGTGTAGATGCAGGCTTCACCAGAGTACAACATGGGTACAACTGCGGGTCTAACCCCGTTCGACCTAGCAGGAAACGGATGATTGCATCTGTCAGCTTGAGGCTGCTAGCCAGCAATGTGGAAGGTTCCTGAGGATTTTCAGGCAGCAGTTGCAGCAGAGCCTGTCGCATCAGGGGAGCATCGGATGAAAAGTGATTACACCGCACCAACCGTTCGGCGGCAGAGGAGCAGAGCAAATTCAGCGCCAGATCAACGCTAGGTCTGTGGCGGCGAATATCATCTTGCAAGTAGGCATACACTTGCTCGTAGCGCCGATCGATTTCAGGGGCGAGGGCGATCGCAACTACCTCTAAATCAAAGGCGGACAATCCATAGGTTTGCTTCAGCCAGATCAAGCGGGTGTTGGTGTCGAGGGTGTCGATCAGGCGATCAGGTGTTTCTGCCTGTGTTTGAAATAATGGCTCACCGGGGGGACGAGCCAAGCGGCGTTGGATGTCGGCTAACTCCAGGTGCAGTCCCTGGTAGGGATCATCGCCCAGCTCTGCCCCAAAGATCAGCGGTGCGGTTGCGATCGCCTGTTTTAACAGCTGGTCTAACCATTGCAGCACGGGCAGAATCTGATTCAGCAAAAACTCACCACTCGTCAATTGAATTCCATCAAAATGCTCCTGCATGATAAGCAACGGGATTGCGAAGATTGTCAAACGCGGAATGCCTCAGCCCCTTTGGATTCTACCAATACGTCCGCCGTTTCGACTAAACCCCTTACTGATGATGATCGAATGGAGAGTAGGCGCTGTTGCTAAACCGGTCTTCAGTCTACGTCTCAGCACTCAACGCTCCGGGTCAGCCCCTGTTGAAGCTAGAGAGAGATATCGAAGCTGATTACTCAGACAATAGTATATCTGGCTTATCTTTCAACCTTCCAAGAATAAAGTTTTGCAGGGAGATTATTCTCTGGAGGTGTGCTTAAAGCTTGCTCTGATGCTGATTCGAAAAACCGCTGAGAAACTGAGAATTACATATCCAGAGAGATCATACTCCCAGTGAGAGAGTGTTTTAAAAGTCTTATAGACGGTGTTTAGCTACCTGAGCCACGCAGAAACTACCACGGCAGAATAGGTTTTGAAATCCTTCCGAAGTTGGCTTAGGTGTCCTATAGCAAGCATCTCTCCCCTTTCAAAACATCCTCTGAGGGATGACAACAATCAAAAGACTCTAACTGAGATTAGGCGATCGCCATTTCTCAAAACTTCGGTAACTGAACATGATCTGTCGGCTTCGCATAAATCTGGTCAACCCTCTCAGCAGAATTTCCGACCCACTTAGCAATCTGAACACTGGCAATGTCCGCTTCTCGACACAAACTACAGAAGGTGTGGCAAGTCTGATATGAATTTGTAAACTAATTTATGTCAATAGTCAAAATTAAGATTAAGTGTACTAAATTGTTTTTTTCTCAAGGATAAGGTTAATGACTATCCGACCAGAACTAATCGACTAACTGCTCCAAGATTACCAAAATCCTCAAGACCTATTGGGTGAATCCGGACTGCTTAAACAACTCCCTAAGGCCATCGTTGAACGCTGCTTGGAAACAGAGACGGACCTTAATTTGGACTATCTCAAGCATGCGCGTTTGGGCAAGGGCAAGCGCGATCACCGCAACGGTCATGGCCAGAAAACCTTGAAAGGGAAGTTTGGCAAGGTGGTCATTGATGTGCCCCGAGACCGCAAGGGGGAGTTTTCAACAAAGCGGTAGATAGTGGGATACTGTTCCTCAAAAATCTTGGACTTTGGCATCGGTGTTTCCTGATTTGCTTACATTGTCAAAATTCTATGGGGTTAAGCGCGATCGCAGGTTGGCATGATTTTGAAGTGAGCAATCTCATTCCCCAATTCTCATCGCTCTTCTGTCAAAGTCGCTAGAGAGTATTTGAAACGACGAATTTTTAGTGCTTCATGGTCTGTCCATTGGAGGGATTGCTAACGAGAAACCGGCATTTCAGATTTTATCCCGTCAGAGTGATTAAAGAGCTTTAGAATCCGCGTTTCAGTTGGCTAGAAGCCGCGACTGCGCTTCTTTCAGCTTCACACCTTGGCGGTCCAGATAATTGCGTAGATTTTCTGCATAAACAAATCCTTCAGCTCTTCCGCGATATCTAAAGGAGGTGCGCCAGTCAGTGGTCATGCGATCAGCCTCTCCGCCCTTTGCAACTCATCGCATTCAATCGCTAAGGTGCCGCACTCCGGTGAAGCACAGAGTGTGTTGGTTCAGCCATTAGGTCATCCACCACCATCTGAGCAGCTTCCGCCTCTGGCTCTACCTGCTATGGCATTTCTTTAACCTGAGTCATATCACCCCGTAGTTTTTCTAAATCGGCCTGCTCCGCTAAATCCATCGCTTGCTGATGAAGTTCTTGAATCTTGCTCACTGCAACTTAGAAAGGTCAAGTGTTAGCGTAGATCCCCGTGGCTGCGTTATGTGTCAAGCTTATGCTAACTGTGCGCTCAAAATCCTATCCAATACTGAACGACTTATTCGCATGACCACTCGACCAATGATTGGGGGCTCTATCACCTTTCCACTGCGCCTAAGGCTTGCTCTCCTACTTCTAAAAATACTCTTCCAGAATAGATTATTGGTCCCATCAAGGAGAAAGAGTATTTCAAATGCAATGTTCCTATCCCCCTTTAGAAAAGGATCTAGGCGTTCAGAGAGGCAAGAATATACCTACTTGAGCACGAATAATCAACGACGATTAGGACTATTTCTTTAATTGGGTGTAAAGTGGGTTTAAGCTAATTTTCGACTCTTGAAACCCTTGTGAATAAGGCATTAATGTTCGATTCGTAATCGAGCGGTCGCGGGTTCAAATCCCGCCATCGGCTTACCGGCCAGGACATCATCTTTGACCAGGCGGTCGTGGATTCAGTGCATGGGCGAGTGCTCAAAGATGGCCTCAAGACCCAATTGAAGCGAAAGTTTCAGATCAACGACCAATTGCAGCAGCTGTTGAACGCCCATCGTCTCTCTCCAGTGGATGGGACAGATTTAGTCTTTCCCTCGCCTGAAGGCCACTTTTTGAACTTTCATAATTTCCGCAATCGAGGATGGTTGACAGTCCTGACCAAATTGGGCGTTCGGTATCGGAAGCCTTACCAAACCAGACACACCTTCATTACCCACTGTCTGGAGGAGGGCGTCAGTGTGCAGCAAGTGGCGAAATGGGTGGGAAACTCACCAGAGGTGATCATGAAGCACTATGCCGGCGCCCTAGCCCAGTTCCAAGTTCCTGAAATTTGACTCTGCTCTGGTCTGACTATGTTCCCGTCTAAAGGAACTGGGCCTGGAGATCGCTGTGCAAGAGGTTCCGTGGGTGTAAAACTCAGTTGAATCTTGAGCTTTACACCCACCGCTCTCTCTTGGAGACAACTGAGCCAAGTCGATAAAACCGATGTTCAGAAGCTGCTCAAGAGATACTTAGCTTACTCACACAATCATTGTTTGTCTGTTGCTTCAGCTTCCTGAGGATTTGAGCTGTGGGTAATTGCTTTAATTGCAATCCACAGTCGATGTACGGTAAAAACAGGGTGTCATGTTGAGTGGAGCGAAGCGGAATCGAAACATCTCAGG
>JASJDH010000022.1 GCA_030065175.1 Leptolyngbyaceae cyanobacterium MO_188.B28
CTGACTCCAACACGATGCTAGACACCCTAGCCAAGAATATAGCGAACAATATGTTGGGCGACGCTGACTTAGCATCACTAAATCGGTTGCAGGGCAAAGCAACGGATACGCCAACAACAAAGTCGCCAAAGCTGTCAAAACCTCGCAAGTCAGCTTTGAAAGAAGCGCGATCGCTGAATAAGAGTGAGAAGGGGACTAAGAAGAAGAGTCAGAAAGGTAAGGGGTTTCAGTAGGTTGAGAGTTAGATCGTATATACCATGACGCCTTAGAAACGTGACGGGTTGTCCCAGAGTTTTTTTTACCGTAGCCTTCGAAAGCCGAACCTATTCTCTAACCACAGACTTCCAAAATGGATGACTGGGGCCCTGCTGACGAATATAGACCAACTGCCTTTCTAGGCGCCGCCGTTCCCCCTTAGCAAGACCAAATAGGATATGGCGGCTTTCGCTAATCAGGATTGAAACGGTCAGCCCCACACAAAGGGCGAGACCGAAGCTGTAAATCGGGTTATACGCTAGCCCGTAGCGCACTGCTGTCCACGTGAAATAATCCCTCAGCTTCTGAATTTCAAACCGTAATCCCCAAATACTTAGTAACCCGATGGTCAGCCAAAGGATACCGATCACCCGCCACCAAGTTTGGATGATGCACTGCCGCAGCCTTTCAATTTCTTGTTCAAAGGTGGGATCGCCGCTCATGCAGTGAACTAGGCAGATTCGTCAGCCTCCTCCGATAACAGGTCAACGTCTCCCTCTTCAACCAATACAGCCTGACCAGCCCGCTCCCGCCACAAGGCCAGCAGAGAGCTGGCGATAAAAATACTGGAGTAGGCGCCGGAAATAAAACCGATAATCAACGCCAGTGCAAAAAACTTCAGCGTTTCTCCGCCGAACAAAAAGATCGCCGCCAATGTCAACACCGTGGTTAGAGTGGTGTTTATGGAGCGAGATAAGGTTTGATTGACCGAATCATCCACAATGTCATTGATATGACGCTGAGGATTGAACTTGATGGTTTCTCGGATGCGATCGTAGATCACAACTGTGTCATTCACCGAGAAACCCACAATGGTTAGCAACGCCACTACAAATAAGCTGCCAACCTCGACCCCCATGACTAACCCGAGGACCGAAAAAACGCCTAAGGCGATTAGCACATCGTGCAGCAAAGCAACGATCGCAAACAAAGCGTAGTCCAACTGAAACCGCAGGCTGAGGTAAACCACAATGCCAGCAAAAGCCACCAGCAGCGCCAGCAAGCCAGAGGCGAACAATTGTCGGCCAATAACGGGCCCCACCGTGTCAATTTGGACAGATTTCGGATCAAACTGACCAATGGCGTCTTCTAAAGCGGTTTGTAGTTGAGTCCGTTGCTCAACATCCAGGGTGGAGGTGCGGATGGATAAGGCTTGGCGATCCGCACCCAGAATCTGAAGGCTGCTGTTTTCTAACCCTTGCTGAGCCAATACGCTCCGCACGACGGCAAGATCAATCGGGGATTGGCAGTCAGACTCATCGGCGCAATCCCGCTCCAACTGTAGACGAGTTCCCCCGACAAAATCCAAGCCAGGGCGCAAGGGAGCCTGAAAATGATTCCAGGAAACAATCATCGCAGCCAGACCGCTGAGGATGACAATACCGGAGATCGCCCACCACAGCGATCGCTGCTGAATAACGCTAAGTTTCATGATCTTGAAGAAGCCTGGGAGTTATTGGACGTAGACAGTCCAGGGCAAAACAGATCCGGCTTGCGGAACTGGGGAAAGCCCAACACAAACATTAACAGAGTGCGGCTACAGGTCAACGCGGTGAACATGCTGATCGCCACCCCAATGGCCAGCGTAAGCGCAAACCCTTTGACCAATCCTGCGCCTAACCAAAAGAGAGCGGCGCAGGCGATCAGAGTGGTCACATTGCTGTCCAAAATACTGGAAAAGGCTCGATAGAAGCCCGATTCCACCGAGCGATATAGAGTTTTGCCTGACCGCAGTTCCTCGCGGGTGCGCTCAAAAATCAGCACATTAGCGTCAACCGCCATGCCAATACTCAAAATGAAGCCAGCAATTCCGGGCAGAGTCAGCGTCACCCCAAACAAACTGAAGACCGATAGCGTTAACAAGGAATAAACTAACAACGCTAAATTTGCAATCATTCCGGGCAAGCGGTAGTACGCCACCATAAAAATCAGCACTAGGGTCAAGCCGCCAATCGCCGCATAGAGACTTCGCTGGATACTATCCCGACCCAGAGTGGCCCCTACAGTCCGGTTCTCAACCACTTCCACAGGAACTGGCAGGGCGCCGCCTCGCAGCTGAATTTCAAGGTCGCGGGCGGACTCGGCGTCAAATCGACCTGAAATGGAAGCGCGTCCCCCGGCAATGCCGGTCTCAGCATATCGAACATCCACCGTTGGGGCGCTAATCAAGGCATTGTCAAGGAAGATCCCGATCGGACGACCTGTCCCCGCAATGTCACGGGTCATTTCGGCGAATAGATTAGCCCCTTCGGTGTCAAACTCAATCGCCACTTCCCATCTATCGCCCGCCCCCATGGGACTAGCTAAGGCATCCCGCAGCTTATCTCCCGTCAGCTCCGTGGGCTCAAACAAATCAGCGATCGCTTGTCGACTGGTCTCAATGTCAGCCTGATTGTCTGCGATCGCCGCTTCATCTCCTTCTTCCTGCAAAAGCATTTGCTGAATCAGATGCTCCTGCAGAACCTGCTGCTCAATCTGGAACTGCGTCTCCGTGTCCGGACTCTGCTTTCGAAACTCTAACTGAGCGGTGCCGCCCAAAACTCGCTCCGCCTGTTTTGGATCACTCACCCCCGGCAACTGGATCAGCAGTTGATCTTGTCCAGAACTCTGCACCACCGCCTCAGAAACGCCGAGACCATTGACTCGATTCTCCATCACCCGCTTAACCGCTTCAAGGTTGTCAGGCGTAATTTCGGTAATCGTATCGGTCGTTTTAACTTGCAGCGTTAACTGAGACCCTCCCCGTAGATCGAGACCTAGAGAAATCGGCGATTGCTGGTTCTGGACAATCGGCCAAACCAAAATCGTTAACGCCCCAGCAGCGAGCGCCAGAATCAAGGCTAAAAGCCAGCGTTGCTTACCCATAATTTACACAGCGCCTAAATCTGCAGAGCCATCATTTTTTCAACCGCTTCCTCAATTTTCTTCGGTTGCACAATTGTCAAGCTCTCTAGCTTTCCATTGTAGGGGGTGGGAATATCTTGGGAAGACAACCGCAGCACCGGCGCATCTAATTCATCGAAAAAGCGATCATTAATTGAAGCAATGATTTCCGCCCCAATGCCGCCCGTTTTCATACACTCTTCCACCACAATCACTCGATGCGTTTTGCGAATGGAAGCGCCGATGGTTTCAAAGTCAAGCGGCTTGAGGGAAATCAAGTCAATCACCTCCGGATCAAACCCTTTTTTCTCCAGGGTTTTAACCGCCTGCAAAACATGATGACGCATGCGGGAATAGGTCAAAATAGTGACATCCTTACCCGGTCGCACAACTTCAGCCCGATCAATCGGCACCAGATACTCGCCTTCCGGCAAATCTTGCTTTAAGTTGTAGAGCAGCACATGCTCGAAAAACAGCACTGGATTATCATCCCGAATCGCCGCCTTCAATAGCCCCTTAGCGTTGTATGGAGTAGAACACGCCACAATTCTCAGCCCTGGAACCGCTTGGAAATAAGCCTCCAACCGCTGGGAATGTTCAGCCCCCAACTGTCGCCCAACGCCGCCGGGCCCTCGGATTACCATGGGGATTTTATAGTTACCCCCCGAGGTATAGCGCAGCATCCCGGCATTGTTAGCGATTTGGTTAAACGCAAGCAGCAAGAACCCCATATTCATGCCTTCAATAATGGGGCGCAATCCGGTCATCGCAGCTCCCACCGCCATTCCCGTAAAGCTGTTTTCGGCAATGGGGGTGTCTAAAACCCGAAACTCACCGTACTTATCGTAGAGGTCCTTAGTGACTTTATAGGAGCCGCCATAATGCCCCACATCTTCACCCAATACAAACACGGTGTCATCCCGAGCCATTTCTTCATCAATGGCTTCCCGGAGGGCATTGAAAAGAAGCGTTTCAGCCATCTATTTTGGTAGTAAATTGTTCAACAAATTGAATAGTCCAGATTGAATCTTACACCCTAGGGGGCTAGCGCTTAGCCGTTAGGCGGCGCCTCAATCAAATCTCAGTCGGTTTACGCCGCAGAAGCCTACAGCAGTCAATCGATAAATTGATGCATGGTGCGAACGCCTAAAGCATCCTAGTCCTCTGCAAAAATATATCGATACAGTTCATCGGGATTTGGCTCAGGACTCTCCTCAGCAAACTTAACGGCGTCATCGACGACGGCTTGGATTCGCCGCTCAATGTCCTTCAGTTCTTCCTGATTCGCTAGATTTTGCTCTAACAAATAAGCTTCAAATTTCTTGATCGGATCACGGGCTTGCCAGGCTTCTTTTTCGGCTTTAGAGCGGAGTTCGTCGGGATCCGCCAGGGAGTGCCCCCGGAACCGATAGGTTAAACATTCAATCAGGGTTGGGCCTTCTCCGGCGCGGGCGCGGGCGATCGCAGTTTGAGCCGCCGCTCTAACCGCCAACACATCCATTCCGTCCACCTCAACCCCTGGCATGCCAAAGACCGCTGCCTTGCGATAGATTTCAGTTTGAGAACTGGCTCGTTCATGAGCCATGCCAATCGCCCACTTATTATTTTCCACCACAAAAATCATGGGCAGCTTCCAGAGCGCCGCCATATTCAAGCATTCAAAAAACTGACCGTTGTTTGTAGTGCCATCGCCAAAGAAAGAGACCGACACCTGGTCGGCGGACTTATCCCTCATGGCGTGTCGCCGATACTTGCTTTGGTACGCTGCTCCCAAGGCGACGGGGATGCCTTCGCCAATGAACGCAAACCCGCCCAAGAGCTTGTGCTCGGCGGAGAACATGTGCATAGAACCACCACGCCCCTTGCTGCAGCCAGTTTCCTTGCCGAACAGCTCAGCCAGCACCTCCCGGGCGGGCACGCCGGCGCTCAGGGCGTGGACATGGTCCCGGTAAGTGCTGCAAACAAAATCTTCGCCCTGGCGAAGCGCCCTAATCACCCCGGTGGAAACGGCCTCCTGACCATTATAGAGATGGACAAAACCAAACATTTTGCCCCGATAATACATTTCAGCGCACTTATCTTCGAAGAAGCGCCCTAGGATCATATCCTCATATAGCATCAACCCCTCTGCTTTAGAGATTTTGGCTGACGTCGCTTGAAATACTGGTAATGTCCGTTCTTGAACCATTGATTCGCTGTATCCTGCAGCAGTACCTACACAATTAATCTTGCAAATTATAATCTTGCAAACTATTAATCATTTCAGATATTTATCCCCAAAGATAGCTTGACTGAAAAGGGGATTTCCGCCAACTAATTTTCACCGAAAAGGCCGCAACCTTCATCTTGCAACTTTGGTTGAACCAATTTTAATCCTCAGAAGCCCGCCGAAATTCCCATCTATGTTTAAAGGAAAACGTCCGCCTTCTTTCAACAGCAGCAATTCAAGCTATTATGAGGACATTTTCTGAAAAGCCGATTTGTTTTATATTGCTCCTACTTAAGTCGATGACTTGTCCTCTAGGCGTCTTGCCTGTGTATATAATCTTGCCACATGGCTGCGCGCCCCCGAAGCGTCTTCCTTGGAAGAGACAGAGCGCTTGTACTACAGCCCCTTCACAACTAGTTGGAAACGGCTGTATGTGGCTTCGGACACTCGCTTTAAAATAAGCAAATTCTGTTGACTTAGCTGCTGGGGATGTTAACTGTGCGAATTCCGCTCGACTATTATCGAATTTTGGGCCTACCGATTCAGGCGACTGCAGAGCAGTTGCAGCAGGCCCATCGCGATCGCACCCGTCAACTCCCCCGACGTGAGTATTCTGAGATCGCCATTGAAACCCGCAAGCAACTGATTGACGAGGCCTACGACGCGCTCTCGGACGTCGATCAGCGTAAGGCCTACGACGCCAAGTTTTTGACCAAGTCCTACCCGCTTGAGACGGCGGCGGATCCAAATGTTCCTCAGCCCGATCCTGCCCCTAGCCCAGCCCCAACTGTAGAGGTCAGTTTTGAGGCGGGGGAAGAAGCGCTGCGATCGCTGGCGTCTGAACCCGCCTCAGACGCCTATACCCCGACCATTGACATCAATCACCTTCAGCTTACCGGGGCCCTGCTCATCCTATTAGAGTTAGGGGAATATGAACTGGTCATTCGCTTAGGTCGGCCTTACCTCAGCAGCGGTAGTTCCAGCTTGGCGGACGGCCAATTTGGAGACCCTAAAGTCGTCCTGTCCGATATTGTTCTCACCCTATGTCTAGCTTGCTTAGAACTGGGGAGAGAGCAGTGGCAGCAGAGGCAATACGAAAGTGCGGCTGAGTCCCTAGAAACCGGTCGAGAACTGCTGATGCGGGAAGGATTGTTCCCGGCCATTCGCGGCGAAATCCAGGCCGACCTTTATAAACTGCGGCCTTACCGCATCCTAGAACTCGTAGCCCTGCCCATGGAGCAAAGGTCGGAGCGGAGACAAGGCGTCCAACTGCTCAAGGCGATGCTGCAAGATCGGGCTGGCATTGATGGGGCGGAAGACGATCTCTCCGGCTTAAACGCCGATGATTTCTTGCGCTTTATCCAGCAATTACGCAGTTACCTGACCTCCGTGGAGCAACAGGAACTATTTGAAGCGGAAGCCCGACGTCCCTCAGCCGTGGCCACCTACTTGGCGGTGTATGCCTTACTCGCCCGCGGATTCGCCCGTCACCAACCCGCTCTTGTTCGCCGCGCCAAACAATTGCTGATGCAACTTGGGGGACGGCAGGATATTCACCTTGAACAAGCCGTCTGCGCCCTGTTACTAGGTCAAACGGAAGAGGCGAGTCGGGCTCTGGAATTAAGTCAGGAATACGAACCTCTGGCCTTTATTAGAGAGCATTCTCACCGCGCCCCTGATTTACTGCCTGGATTGTGCCTCTACGCTGAGCGCTGGCTGCAGCAAGAAGTCTTTCCCCATTTTCGGGATTTGGCTCAATACCAATCCACCCTCAAAGATTACTTTGCAGACGAGCAGGTGCAAGCTTACCTGGAAGCGATGCCTGACGACTCAGATTCCGACCGACGATGGACGTCTTCATCCTCTGGCGCGGTTGACCATAAACACTTGGGCTCCGTCGCTGCTCCCACCCATCGCCGTGAATTTAACCGTAGCAGCCCCCCCGCCGCCAACGTCAACAAAGCCGCCGCCCCTGCCGCCGCCCCTCTTGACCAAGCTGCCGCCGCCCAAGCATCTCATGGAGCCCTCCCTCTAACCACCGCCGAGAGAATTGCCCAACTTTCCCCTGAGGGGCGATTACAGCCAAGCAGCGCCGACTATGAGAGCAACGGCGCCGTAACGCCGCCTCGCCAAACTTTAGAAACTGATGAGGATTTGTGGCGAACATCTCCTCCGGATAGTTCTACCGCCCCGCCAACCCACCGCTCTCGATCGACTTCCCCCCATTGGGGTCGACTGGCCATGGTAACGGCGATTGGGCTGCTGGGCGTGGGCGTGCTTGGATTTACAACTCTGCGGGTTATCACATCCGTTAGTTCCGTATTTGCCTGGCTTTCTCAACCCAAGATTAAGGGAGACCCAGTGGTCATCCGACTGGACCAACCCGTCATTGAAATTCCGGATATCCAAACCATTAATCCCGAAAAGGGGATAGAAGACATCGCTACTGAAACCATCACGAGTTGGTTGGCGGCAAAACGGGCCGCCCTTGGCCAGACTCACAATCTAGACGCCCTAGAGTCAGTGCTGGCGCCGCCGCTGTTGCAGCAGCGGCGGAGTCGGGCTGAAAACGCCATGCGAGAAAACTGGTACTGTGAATATCGCCATGGTATTGAATTACTGTCAGTGGAGCCCGATCAGGCCAATCAACTTGAACTGGCGGCGAAAGCACAAGTTAGTGAAGCGGCGGATTGCTTCGAAGCGGGAAGACTCAGTCCAATTCACTCATACAACGACACGTTCCGCTGGCTCTACAGACTGGTTCGACAAGACGGCGACAATTGGCGCATTAAAGATATCCAGCAGATCAATGATTAGTGTTCTGTCAATCAAAGATTGACGGGTAAGGGGTAAAGGGTGAAGGGGAAAAGGTAGATATGCAATACCCCTTTACCCCTTACCCAAATTCAACCCATCAGCTTAAGCTCGACAATCGGGACTTATCCGAACAGTATTGGGGCGCATTCCATCCTAAGAACCTTCTAAAAGCGCACGATTTTCACGCTTTTTAACTTTTCGACACAAATCAATAATAATATTGGGGAAATTATAGAAAGATTAGAAACTTATTCTCTAATCGAAAGCGCGTCAGTTTTTCCATATCCGCCGCTGTCTTTAATCTCTGATTCCCCATCACCATGACTGAAACCCTAGTCCAGGCCTATGCGCCGCTAATTTTCTGGCCCGGATTAGGGCTCCTCCTGTTTCGTATCCTGCCCCAGTCGTTTCCCCGCTTCTTGGGGCGAACCCTATACTGGGTAGGCGTACCCATTGAAATTTTTAGTCTGTCCCGCAACGCTGACCTCTCAGGTAATGTCGGGTTGACGCCAGTATTTACCGTTGGAGCGCTGGGACTTGGGCTGGCATTGGCCTGTATCAGTTGGTCTGGGCTACAATGGCTGGCTTCGACCGAATTTCCCAAGTGGGGAATCACCCACCAAAGTCTTTTCGGCGATCGGGGCGATGATCGCTCCAGTCAGGGGAGTTTCATCCTGACGACGATGCTGGGCAATACTGGGTTCGTCGGCTTAGCCGTTGTTCCTGTCCTGGTGGGCGATCGCTACCTGAGTTGGGCGGTGTTCTACAGTGTGGCCCAGAATATCTTAGGAACCTATGGCTTGGGAGTGTTCTTGGCCAGTTATTTCAGTCAAGCTCAACCCAGCAATCAATGGTGGCGACAACTGAAGGACGTAATTACAGTTCCCTCCTTGTGGGCCTTTTTACTCGGTGTTTCGACTCGAAATCTTCCCCTCTCTGACACAGCTGAATGGGGATTACAGCAATCGGTCTGGGTGGTTATTCCCATGGCGCTTTTGCTGATGGGGATGCGGCTTAGTCAAATGCGCAATTGGAATAGCCTGCGGTTGGCGATTGTCCCCACCCTACTAAAAATGGTAGTCGTGCCGGGTTGTGTGGGCATTATCGCCGCTTTACTGGGGGTCTCGCCCGAAGCTTGTCTAGTGCTAGTGCTGATGTCCGGCATGCCGACGGCCTTCGCCAATCTGATTTTGGCGGAGGAGTACAATCTCAATCGAGACTTGATTGTCAGCGCCATCGTCTTAAGCACCGTTTTATTGCTAGCGACGATTCCAATCTGGTTAATGTTATTCGGGACGGTTTATTGGGGAAAGTAAAGGTCATGTCCTGATGTAGAAAGGGGTAAGGGTAAAGGTGAAGGTAGCTGCAACAGTGATTTTCAGTCATCAGTCACAGCTCTCCGTCAACTCGAACACTATTCGGCCGTTGTACGGCATACTCTCCAAGCAAAGGAGTGGAATTACCCAACCATTTTCATAATTTCCGTAAGCTGATAGTCCATTCTCAAAGTAGGATTGGAAATCAGCGATTTCCCCGAGTAATCGGACCAAATCGTGATTTGATAGAATTTCAGCTGAATAGCGCCTTGAGGGTAATGCAAGTACACAGTCCACCTGCTCAATCAACTCCTCTGATATTGGACAATCTGCCTAATCTTGACCTCACCAGCGACGGCTGTCCCCGGCGAACCAAAATGCAGATTGACCTGCTCCTATTGGCCATCGAGGCCTTGGATTTGGGGGGGTCTGAAGCAATGCTAGCCGCCGCCAAGGAACTGGATCTACAGAGCCTGATTAAAGGGCGGGTTGGACTTTGGTTACTTCGGAGTACAAACCCATTGAGGCGATATAATCAACGTCGCCCCTTAAACGTCACAGAAGCTAAGGCCATGGTGTTGATCACCTGCCATGTGGCGCGACGGTTAACCGTTTTGATTCGCCAACTTCTGCTGGGATACCAGCAGTTGAGCGAAAAACAGCTTTCCCTGGAACACCATTTCCGCCTAACGGACTACTTGATCCGATTTCGCACCCATTTCCGCTCCCGTATGAACCCCCGGCGAGCCAGCGTAATCGCCTACAACACAGATGAAAAGCTCGACGAATTGGCCTTGAAATTGCTCAATCAACTCCTATTTTGCACTGGAGCCTATGGGGCCCAGCGCCTTTGGATCAGTCTGTTTGATGGAGAAATATTATGACTATTCAACGTCAATACAGCCTGCCCAATTGCAACCTTATTCTGGAAGGACTGAGCACAATCACCACCCCCAATTCATCCCCTCCGATGTCTGTGCTTGTAAATGCAGAATGCCATTTCCCCGGAATTCTTCAAAAACCCCTAACCGGCGGGAGGGAATTCATCGAAAGCTTGGCGACTGCTGTTAGCCGCTATGTTCAGGAGCAACTAAGCGGCATTCGCCAACCCAATGCAGAGCCCGCTGATAAACCTTCACTGGTGCAATTGAAGGGGGGTGAAGGCCCCTATCACCATCTGATCGTTCAGCCTCAAATTGCGGACGGTAAATCATCCGATGGCCAAACGGATCAACCCACCGACATTAAACTAACCACTGTTCAGTTGTTTGATCTTTTAGAAGCAGTGGATCAGTTACTGGCGGATACGCAAACCTTACCTGACCTCAAACTTGACCTGACGCCCGTTTCCCGCCGTCTGGTCAAGACTCAGGAACCCGTCGCCAAACGAGCCGCCCCTGCAGCAATCGGCGTGTCCGCCCTCGCCGCCGCCGCTGCCTTGGCTTTCCTAACCCCCATACCTGAATATGAAATCCCCGAGCGCTCCCCATCCCAAACGGAGGAAGAGCTTGGAAGCGGGTTAGACACGCCTACGCCCCAACCAGGGCCCTCTCCCTCTCCCCCAAGCGCCTCAGGAGACGCTAACAGTCAAAGTAACCCTGACGTCGCCCCGGTTGATCCGGTGGCGGAGACTCCTGAAACGGCTCTGGAAATCACCGATCCCAATACAATCGACGAGTTAAAGCAGGGTCTCAATCGTGAAATCCTTCAAGCCTGGACCGATCGACCCAACTTTGACCAGGCGTTAGTGTATCGGGTATTTGTTTCGGAAAAGGGCGATATCCTTAAATACACCGCTGAAAATGATGCGGCGAGCGCCAATAGCGACCAGACACCCCTGCCTGAGTTAGCATTCATTCCCCTTGATGAAGCATCAGTTAATCAAGAACCCGTAGCCCAGTTTAAAGTCACCTTTACCCCCAATAAGAGAGTCACCGTGAGTCCCTGGCAAACCCAGGAGAAGCCCACACCCGCTAATCAACCTGGAGCTGAGGCTAGGAGTGAATCTGGAAGCAGCTCATCTAACTCGACAGCCGCCTCAGACATTGCATTGAGCGACATTATTCCCAACGAAATTGATGATCCTATCCTGGTTGAGGAACTAAATCAGTCACTGTACGAAGCAATTGATAACTTGGATCCTGATAGAGCCTTTGGTGAACGGCTGATCTACCGGGTTAGGGTAGACGAATCAGGCGCCGTCACTGGCTATGAATCGTCAAACCAAGCCGCCTCCGCCTATGTGAATGACACCCCGCTGCCAAAACTGAAAGCAAAGTCTGGGGAAGTGAACGCGGATGCTCCCCAGTTAGACTTTCAAGTTGTCATTACCTCGTACGGCGTGCTAGAGGTTAGTCCCTGGCACGGCTGGCCTTAAGGCTTTTGAAGAGGCGATAACTTTTCCATTCGGAATGACTACTGGATATACACAAATCAGAAAGTCTCGCCTCATCCTGAAGGCCCACTCTACCCTTCGGGAACGCCAAAGGCGAACGAGAAGCCGCAAAGCGTCTACATCCCCCAACCCCTTCTCCCAAATTGGGA
The DNA here is from genome assembly GCA_030065175.1 of Leptolyngbyaceae cyanobacterium MO_188.B28. Taxonomy (GTDB): domain Bacteria; phylum Cyanobacteriota; class Cyanobacteriia; order Phormidesmidales; family Phormidesmidaceae; genus JAKSDM01. The sequence continues at coordinate 12,025 of JASJDH010000022.1, forward strand.
GAAGGGGAGCAAAAACCTAAGTCCTTCTCTTGATTTGGCCCGACAGCTGTCCTTAGGCGGGTAATTATTCGTGGGAGTTAAATAATTCATCCCGATTTATCGGACACGATTCTCGCTATCCTAGACTTACCCCTGGATTCCCATTTATTATCAATTTCGTTGAAACAATCCTACTATCCTCAAATTCAACAAGTTAGAGACTAAGCTAAGCTAAGCCAGTCGTTTAGTAGATGGGATCTCCGCACTGTATTAGTAAGCATTGCGGTTAAGTGGTTTTTGAAAGTTTTGTGACGAAGGGGATTGGTTTGATGGCTAAGCAAGGACTGACTCGGGACACTCGCTCCCAGGCTACCTCCACTGCCCCTGCGACTGGCAGAGTAAGAGCGCTGCTCACCTTCATCTTTCGCCTACTTTTATTGGGGGTGGGTTCAGGTGGGGCCTGGTTGGCGGGAGTCGCCATCGCCATGTTTTATTACCCTGCCCCCTCTCCCAAGACTCCGCTTCAAGAAATTGTCCTGCGCCGCTCCATTCAATGGATCCGTCGAGTTCAACAGTTACCGGAACTTTGGAATCAGTCCTCTCCCACGTCACAACCTGTGGCCCCAAATTTCTCATTGGTAGAATCAGCGCCGCCGATCCTCCAACCCGCTGTATCCAACCCGGCCCCAACCCGATCTCTAACAGCGACGGAGCAACAACAAGTCAAACAAACTTTGACTGATTTACAGACTGAATTACAGGACTTAAGCGATCGCACCGCAAACCTCGAAACTCAGCTGGGCCAAACTCCCTCCAGCTCACCTGTAGAAAGTCGCCTACAAAGTATAAACCAACAAATTAACGCCCAGACGGATACAGCTTCGGCAGAGGATACCGCTGACCCAACCGCAAATCCGGTCCAGTCCCAATCCCAATCAACTTCCACGTCCTCCCCCTCACCCGGCGCTCAGTCAGCCGCCCCGCCATCAACCACCGCCGTCTCCTTTGCCGGATCTCCCCTCAAAGTCACCCTACCCAGCGATCTTCTATTTGAAGATAATCAAGAAAAGTTAAGAGCAAATGCGAACAGCATTCTAGATAGAATTATTCCTGATTTGGCCAAGTACCCCGGCGCCGCCATCCTAATTAGCAGCCATACCGATAACCAATCAGATGTCAATATCAGCCGAGAAATCACCTTTCAGCAAGCGATCTCAATTGAACGTCATCTAGCTCAAAGCCTCGGTCAAACCCACCACTTAGTTCCGGTCGGATACGGGCAAACCCGCCCCCTCACCAGCAATGACTCCGCCGCCAACCGCCAGCGCAATCGTCGCATTGAGATCATCATTGAGCCTTGGTAGCATCCCCCCTTAATTCATGAGAATCGTTTTCTTTGGCACCCCTCAGTTTGCGGTCCCTAGTTTAGAGCGCTTAACCGTCCACAGCGATTTTGATGTGGTCGCAGTGGTCACCCAACCTGACAAGCGCCGAGGACGTGGAGGCGGCGTCACCCCTTCCCCCGTCAAAAAAATTGCTCAAGAAATCTTATCTGATAGCCCCTGTCCAATCTGGCAACCCATAAAAATCAAGCAGGATGAAACTGCCCTCCAGAATTTGCGGGACACCCAGGCTGATGCATTTGTAGTGGTGGCCTACGGTCAAATTCTATCGCCAGAAATCCTCGATATGCCCCGTCTAGGCTGCATTAACGCCCACGGGTCAATTTTGCCCGCCTATCGAGGAGCTGCCCCCATCCAGTGGAGTATTCACCAGGGGGAAAGCGAAACCGGCGTCACCACGATGCTGATGGATCCGGGGATGGATACGGGCCCCATGTTGCTGAAAACAACCATTTCCATTGGCCTGCTAGACACCGCCTGGGAGGTGGCGGAACAGCTAGCCGACATCAGTGCTGATTTACTGATTGACACGTTGCAAAAATTGAATCAGCAGGCGATAAACCCCATTCCCCAGGATGACGCTTGCGCCACCTACGCCCCCTTAATTAAGAAACCAGACTACGTCTTAGATTGGTCCCACTCTGCGATCGCCCTGCACAATCAAATCCGAGGCTTTTACCCAAACTGCGCCACTCAGTTTCGGGGCAGCGCCCTTAAAATTAGCGCCACCCTTCCGCTGGGACCTGATTATGGCTCCCAACTGCCGTCTGACCTGCAGGCTGTGGAAGCCGATTGGAAAGCCTTTATTGCACAGGAAAATCCCTCAACCTCCCAACCGGGAGAAATTGTTCATCTCCTGAAAGGTCATGGCCCAGTGATCCAAACCGGCGACGGACACCTCCTCCTGCGCCAAGTCCAACCCGCTGGCAAGCGATCTCAATCCGCCTGGGACTTCGCCAACGGCAGCCGCCTAGAAAGCGGTGAGCGCCTAGGAATTTAATTTGCTTCTTTCCCCCTTCTTTCTCCCCATCTTCCCTATCCTCCCCATCTCCCCTATCTTTTCCCTCATCCCATCGCCCCTATCCCAGAGACGTGACATGTCACGTCTCTACACCTTCTTCCTTCCCCTGTTCCCCCTGCTCCTCCTACCCTTTACTCACCCCTCTCCTCATAAAAACCACACGCCTTACAGGGGCCTGATGGATTAACAGCGCAGCGCAGTAATTCAGATCGGGCATTGTAGAGGCAAGTCATGTCCCCAATCACCCAGCGATCGCGCAAAAAACTTCTCTCCTCAGGCGGTTGAGCCGTTTGAACATAAAGAGCAACCTTATGTAGCTGATAGCGGTTGGTCTTGAGTTGATACCGATGGCGGCGTTCTAAAACTGTATAGGTCTTGCCTTCAAAATCCACATAAGACCCTGGTTGTGGCGTCCAATCGAGGTAAACGCTCCCCAGCGATTGGCGAGGATTATTAAGTATAATCTCCGTTGGTAGTGATTCCTGCTCCATAGAAAATGTGATAGTGATTACATTCTCGGATAGTAACGTAATCCTCCAAGAAGAATTTATTTCGGGGGGACAGTTTAATTTTTTTGATTAAGCCCGCCTAATTCTCTTAGTCAAAAATCAGATTTCAGCTATGACCGTGAAGCAGGTCTACTATGAAGAACTTCTCTCTACTTGCAGCCACTATACGGGAGCAATCGAGCTGCTGAGGCGCTATCGCCCATACCTAGAAACCCTCCCAAGTATGCGGCGACCGAATGAAAGCATCGTCACAATTCCTTTGCCGAATATCCGCATCCGTCAGTCTACCCACCTATCCACCGGTAAAGGTCGCCAGACAATCGCCACAGAAGTTGTCTCCTTACCCTGCGATGTCGCATTTCTAATGTGCGATCCGGAGTGGAAGATTAAGACTGAAATAGAAATCCTCGTCTTTATCCACCGCCCACAAGAGGATTTTTCAGATTTGCTTGGCCGCTGGCGGCAGACTCAAATTTTTCTAGACCGAGGCTATGAGTGGCTCATGCCTCCCCGCCATAAACATTTGCTGAATCAAGGGTCCGATACGGCCCATCCTTTGTTTGTGGTGTTTCCCCAATCCCCTATCCGGATCAAGCGAGGACTAGAAAGCGCCTTCCTTCCTGTCATCATGCAAACTCCCATGGACTCAGAAGAGAGCGCCATAGAAGAACCGCAGGTATTAGAAACTCTGTTTGATGATTTGGGCGTTGAAGAGCTTGAGATCCCCGAAGGGGGAGAGGAGCAAGGTTGATTTCTGAGAGATCACCTTTACGGCTTTATTGAACTAGCTTTATTCAAAAATCAGGGCGACCGAAGCATTGAATTCTGGAAGCAAGGGTGAGGTGATCTGGTCACTAACCAGAAGGGTGCCGACGAGTTGGAGCTGAGCGTCTAAGCGACGATAAATTTCTATGGTTTTCAGTTGCCAACTGACAATCCAGTATTCCTGTACACCGTGTCGTGAGTAAAGTTTGAGTTTGACTTCTTTTTCGCGCTGCTCATTAAGCTCACCTGGGGAAAGAATCTCGACCATCAATTCTGGGGCGACGGTCAGGTGTCCGGATTCATCAACGCCATTCGCGAGGCGTTCCTGGCTAATCCAAACCACATCGGGAATGACTGCATCCGTTGGGGTAAAAATAACGCCTGGGGTTTGAAATGGTTCACCCAGTCGCGTCTGTCTGGACCAGGATTCTAGTTCGAAATAAATTTTGCCGCCAGCACCTTGATGGCGAATGTGAGGCGCGCGGGTCACGTACAGTTCTCCATCAATGATTTCATAGCGTTTCCAGCCGCCGTCATCGGGCATGACGTTGAGATCTCGGGTGGTCCAGCGGAGTGAGTTAGCAACCATTGAGGCTGGCTTTCTAGAAGAAACGCATGTTACTGGGTAGTTTTTGAATTATATCTTCGTGTTCATCTGGGATAAGCTCTCCTGGGAAGATTTCAATATTTCTGAAGTTGATGCTAGATCCCAGGGTTCTATCAGCTCTATGGAAAGGGGTTGCCGCCTCTCCCAAGAAGAACCCTGGGATCTCTGACCTCACCCAAAGATAAGCCCCAGGTGACAGATCCCAGGGTTCTATCAGCAGCTCTGTGGAAAGATATTATGGCCTATCCCGAGAAGAACCCTGGGATCTTTGCCCCCAAAAAACCAAGGGGATTGTGTCAAAGATAGGTGGCGAAGGGTACCGGCGATGATCATCGTTCGGACCTTTGGGACATCTGAGCCAGAAGAAAATTTACCGCCTCAGTGGAAGGATGAGCAAAGGTCTTTAGGCCTTACCCATCACTATCTATAGGCTATACTCTCAATTCTCTAGTCGGGCGATAGGCTTTAATCGCTATTTCATTTCTTCGGGAAACGCCTCTGCATAGGCCCAGGCATTTGCCAAGTCAGTAGCCGACAAATCAGGATAGGCGTCAAGAATGTCTGCTTCGCTTTTTCCCATTCGAAGGAGTTGATCAACAGCCAAACCGGAATCCGCGTTGATCGTATGCAGGCATCTCCTCCCATCACACCAGAGGTTTTGCTAATACCCTCCCAAGAATTAGCAAGACTTTGCGCCAACAGCCGAATCACCTGAGATTTCTCCTATGGTGTCAGTGCTAGCAGCCGGGTCTTCAAATCTTCAAGGGTCATTTCTAGTCTTAGAAAACCTTGGGTCAAGAACTCTAACCTAAGCCCAGCCTATTGTAGGCTAAGAATCATTGCAGCCTTATAAACCTGCAGCAAAACAATGCATCTCCCTCAGCATGAAGCTGTTTTCATCCCCAATTTTTAGGGTTATCTTCCCTTCGCTGGCCGTCTTGCTAGCATTGCGTCTGGCATTTTGGCTAATTACCTTTCCTAACTCAGACGAAGCCTACTACTGGCTATGGGGCCAGCATCCCGCCTTCTCCTATTATGACCACCCCCCCTTCCACGCTTGGATCCAGGGCCTTTTCACCAATATTTTTGGGCGCTCAAACTTTACCCTAAGACTGCCCAATCTGATTAGCAACAGCCTTCTCATTTACACCTATTATCGGATTACCCGCCGACTCTATGGCCCCAACGCCACACACGCCTTTTGGTTAGTAGTCATCCTGGTCTTGTCATCGCCCCTTTACTTCCTATTTCTGGCCTTAGCCTGGCACGATCATTGGCTAATAACCTTGTCGCTAATATCAGCCCATCTATTCATCACCTTTCTAGACGGCTATCAGCAGAACAGACAGGGCTCCAGCTGGCGGCTGTATGCAGCCGCGATCGCCCTTGGGCTAGCAGGCCTATGTAAATACATCGCCGTCTTTATGGCGCTAGGCTTCACCGCCACAATCCTCTCAGACAAATCCCTCCGTCCCCTACTGCGCGATCGCAGACTTTATTGGGCAGGTGCGATCGCAGCCAGCACCCTCCTCCCCATTCTGATCTGGAACTACGCCAACGACTTCCAATCCTTCCAGTTCTACTTCGATCGCAGCCTAAACAGCTCCGGCGCCAATGGATTTCATCTCAACCCCATTCAACCCCTCGGCTTCCTTCTCCTGTCAATCCTCATATTCTCCCCATTCAACAGCTGGGCAATCTTCCAAGTCATCAAACGCAAACCACAAAGCGCATTCCCATCCCTCTACCGAAAAGTCGCCCTCTGGATATTCGCCCTCTCCACCGGAACCCTAACCGCCATCTCCCTCCTATCCACCGCCAACTACTACTGGAACATCCTGGCCTATCCCCTCTTGTTTCCTTTAGCGCCGACAGTGTTTCTGAGAAATCTGGAAGAAGTCGGGAAACCAGAAGACAGAAGTCAGAAGTCAGGAGACTGGAGACAGAAGCAAAGGGAGACAACTGTCAGCCAGCCAGCCAGCCAGCCAAAATCCAAAATCCAAAATCCCCCCACCCATCCACCCATCCACCCATCCACCCATCCACCCATCCACCCATCCACCCATCCACCCTCCTCTCGCCTCCTCCTCCATACCCAACTCTACGGCCTCCTAATCGCCACAATCCTAGTCATTCACTACAGCCTCCTCCCCCTATCCGCCCTATTCAGCGACGCAGGGGATCTAGACACCCGCATGTTGTTTGGCTGGAGCCAAGTGGCAGCCAAAATCGAGGAAAAGTCCGCCGATCTGAGGGACGAACCCCTTTTGTTCACCACCGATTATCGCTCCGCTTCAGCCCTAGCCTATCAACTGAATAACCCAACCGTAATGGCGCTCTCAAGTCGGATTGATCAATTCGACTTTTGGTACGACCAGAACCAATTCCAAGGGAAAACCGCCCTCATCCTAGGGGACGACTGGCACCCAATTTGCCCAGAACTATTATCCCAGTTTGAACAAACATCACCACTGGAAACAATTTCTGTGACGCGATTTGGCGTCTGGATCAAAAACTATTACCTATTGATTGGATCTGGATTTAATGCTGGGCCGGATGACCAATTCCCCCTCTCCAAGAACTACCCGCTCACCTACTCACAAGATGGAGAAACCTGCCTTAAAAAATAAGAACAGCACATTCAATTCAAGAGAGACTCTACACAAAAAACTAGCGTTATAGCCCTCCAATTCTGCTTATACCTAGCTCAGCCAGGTCCCATTTATTATTTATTGATCAGATAAAATTTGGTTTGGCCTTTATCTTTAATAAAGAGAGAGCAACTCAAGACCAGGCTAATGTCTTAAAAAGCAAGCAGTAAATAAGAAAACCATCTTTATCAGAAGCATCCATATATTCCCAAAAACTTTATATACAACTCAATGAAAAGTGCTAAATAAGTTTGGTATTTCAGAGAATCAACTTATAATCCAATCCCACATAGATACATCCCGTTTCACCACCAGAAGAGTGAATACAGTCGAGGTAGATTATTAATGTGTAGGCCAGTCCGAACATAGTACTTCTAACGTGGAATTCTTGACTGCGATCGCGGACCGACCTCCAGTCGATTTTCGTAAAATAAACTGAGCCAACACTTCTAAATCAGAAGAATAACTGTCTAAAATATTCACATTTTTCATATATGTTCATCTTTTTTACTTGGCCATTCAAAATCTTTTAATCGGCTGAAAAACTTAATCCACAGTCTTTCAGCCGATTCATCAAGTTTTTCACTGACGGAAGTTTTTCAATATTTCATGCACAATAGACTTGAATAAGTAAGAATAATTACAGGTGTTGATAGGGCTTCAAATTTCAACCGGAAAAATTCAATAAGGTTTGAATACAGGATACAGAGGCATATTATTTAAGCCTGAACAATCCAATAGGGAAAGAATACAGAATACGGAACTGGATTCTGACTCTTGACTCCTGTATTACGTCCTAGGGAAAATTTCCTGATTTAATTTATAAGCCAATATAGATGCAAGAAGTTAGAAAGGGCGGTTTTCTGAATCTGATTCCTGATTTTTTCTGCAGGAAAAATGTTTGGAAACACGTTGATAGCCTTTGATTCCGTCTTCTTTTTGAAGATGTCACCCTATAAATAATCTGGCGTAAGGATAGCCCCCCTTCGCAATCGTTTTATGCAACTCCCTCGGTTTATTTTGGATTCCTTTCCTCTAGAACACGTTATCGATCGCCACCCGTTGACGGTAACTCCTGACATGTTCTTGATGGATGTGATTGCTTTGATGAGCCAGACCATTAGCAGCCACCTAGATAATCCGAAGACGCTTTCAAACTTTTACAACCGAGGCCGAACCAGTTGCGCCTTAGTGATGGACGGTTCACAGCTAAAGGGTATTTTCACCGAACGAGATACCGTTGCTTTGGCGGCCTCTCAGCAAACCTTAGACGATATTCGGGTAGGCAATGTGATGACATCACAGGTCATTACATTGCCAATTGAAAAATTTAGTGATGTCCATACTGCCCTGACCTTGCTCCGCCAGCACCATATTCGGCATTTGCCCATTGTCCAGGAGCGGGGGCAACTCCTTGGTTTAATCACCTTCACCACCTTGGGGCATGCAGTACACCCCAGTCCCCTACAAAGGATTTGGCGCGTGGGAGATGTGATGACCTCTAAAGTTGTTCACGCCTCCCCCACCGCCTCATTGCTACAGTTATCCCAGTTAATGCGTCAACATTCTGTCAGTTGTGTTGTGATTACACAAGACCAGGAAAAGGAGGCAGCAAATAGCAACAGGGAAAAATGGGGAGATGAAACAAGCCCCTTTTGCCTCGCCCCCATAGGCATCGTCACCGAACGAGATATTGTTCAGTTCAAAGCTTTGGGATTTGATTTCCACGAACTGCAAGCTCACGTCGTGATGAGCACGCCCCTTTTCCTTATGAAACCTGAGGATACCCTTTGGGACGCTCATCAAAATATGCGAAAGCGGCAGTTACGCCGACTGGTCGTCGCTGATAGGCAAGGCAATCTGAAGGGCGTCATTACCGAAAGCAGTCTTCTGAAAACCCTTAACTCTATGTCCCTAAACCATTAGGTGAGTTTGGTCATTGGTTATTGGTCTCTAGGTGATTTACTGCTCAGAAATCACCTAGAGACCAATAACCAATGACCAATGACCAATGACGAGTGACTATTAACCAGTAACTATTGACCCACAATTTCCTTAAGTGCTTGAGACACCTCAGGATACTGATACTGAAAGCCAATGGATTGGGTCCGTTTTGGCAGAACCTTCTGCCCCTTTAAAACCACCTGAGCGCCATCCCCTAAGAGGGTTTCGATCACAAAGTCCGGAACGGGAAGCCAGGATGGACGATTCATAACCTTTCCCAAGGCTTGACAGAGTTCATTCATACGAACTGGATTGGGAGCAGTCGCATTGAATACTCCCTGTAGATTAGAATCCGTGAGCGCCTTAAGGATCAAGCTAACTAAATCTTCCCGATGAATCCAAGAAAACCACTGGCGGCCGCTACCGATAGGCCCCCCAGCATAAAGCTGAAAGGGAAGCAGCATACGCGAGATCGCGCCCCCCATGCCTAACACAATGCCAATTCGCAAAATAACCAGCCGAACGCCTGCTTCTTCTACTTTTTGAGCTTCCGTTTCCCAAGCCTGACACACCTGAGATAAAAAATCAGCAGCGACGGGAGGACTCGTTTCATCAAAGATTTCTGTTTCACTATCCCCGTAGTAGCCAATAGCGGAGGCATTGACCAATACTGTCGGCTTGGAGTCGGCCTTGGATATCGCCTCAATAATCTTCTGGGTGACTATTTTGCGGCTATCAAGAATAGCCTGTTTACGACTGAGCGTCCAGCGGCTCTCTGCAATCGGCTCGCCCGCTAGATTAACCACCCCATCACACCCTGCGATCGCAGTTTGCCATTCCCCTGACTGTGACGGCGTATAGGCAACCACCTCAACATTCGGAAAAGCAATCGTAGGAAAGACTTTCCGTCCTTTATCCGCATTACGAGTCAACACCGTCACAGTATGCCCTTCCGCCTGTAGACGCTCCACCAGACGACTACCGACAAATCCAGTCGCCCCGGTAACCGCTACCTTCATGATTTTTGTCCCCCTCTTTCTCCGTAGGCCATACCATTCGCCTCAGCATACCGGTGCATAAACCGCATAAATCTTTCCCAATGATCGTTTTGATCAATTTCCAAGGTACATTCCACACGCTCTAAATCATCCCCCTCAGGGCCGCCAAAGATAAAGCGGATGCCAGAAGGTTCAACCTCGATTTGCCCTTCGCTATCCGTCAGGCGAAGCGCGCCCGCAAAACGATTCCTAAAGGTATTGAAACGTTCTATGGACTCCATTTTCTTAAACATGAACACCACCCTACGAGCGCCAGTGGTCAGATCGCGCCGCAAACTAACATTGCTCAATTCCTCTGAAATGCCTTCATAGAACTGAATCGTAGGGGGTTGGGAATGCATGGGAGTCTTAAAAATTCCTAGGTTCAAGTATACAGAACTTCAAGCAGGGAAGCGGAAACACATGAAGATGAGTTACCTGTCTCAGCTGTATGACAAATAAGGATTAAATTGATGTAGGGTCACTCTTTCACGCAATTGGACAAATGCCATGAAAAAGCCGCCTTCCTCATCACAATCCACCCCAGAAGCTGATCTCTGGGAGCAATGGAGACGCCACAGCGCCAATCGATGGGGAATCGGTCAACCGACACCTTCCTTGCTGAAGTGGCTTCAGTCCTCTGAACCCCCAAACTGAAACAAGTAGCAACTTGGGAAGCGGCTTAAGACCATAATGCTTTCCTGTCTGCAGCTGCTGATTTTACGGGAATCGAGGAGGACTTTGTGAAACAGAAAAATGAGTCAACTTAATCTGGAACAAATTGCAGTAAAACTAGAGAGCGAAAATCTTGCAGATCGAATGCTGGCTCTAGTGTCTTTAGAAAAAGTACCGGCTACAGACGCCGCACCTTTGATTACGAAATTAATTCATGATGAAAGCCATCAAGTTCGATCCATGGCAATCTCCGCCTTGGGCAGAAAACCAACGGAAGAAAGCTATTCCATCTTGGTTAACTTGTTGCTAGGCGATCCGGATTATGGGGTTAGGGCCAGTGCGGCAGGCGCTCTGGGGTACCTCGAAGATAAGCGAGCTTTCGAGCCCTTGGTTCAAGCACTATACGAAGATAATGAATGGTTAGTTCGCTTTAGCGCAGTGGTGTCCCTAGGAAACCTAAAGGATCCTCGAGCCCGAGACGCCCTCATCCAAACCCTAGATAGTCCAGAAGTTGTGCTGCAGCAAGCCGCCATCTCTGCCTTAGGCGAAATCGGTGAGCTGTCAGCCATTGACCATATTTTGAAGTTTGCCCAATCTGACGATTGGCTAACCCGCCAACGCCTTGCTGAAGCATTGGGAAACCTTCCCGGCGAAAAAAGTCAATCCGCCCTCAACTTTCTTGAAAAAGATCCCCATCCTCAAGTATCCGCAGCCGCCAGTCTTTCTCTGAAACAACTTGCTAGTATGACAGAAATGGAATAAACAAGAGCGTTATTGGTCATTGGTCACTAGTCATTGGTCACTAGTCAGTGGTCATTGGTTAATGGTTATTTTCCCCTACTTCTTCCATTAAGTCCTATGAGCACCAGATAGGTAGGAGGGCGCTAGAGTTCATTCTCAAGAAGCTGGTTTTATTGAGAGCTGACTGGGCGCTTGCAGGGGGCCGCTCGCTAGAATCAAGCAAGTTTTTTGCTGAGAAAGATAACGGAACAAGTAGAGGCGCTCCACAAATGACAAATGACACATAGAGTCCCATCTTAAAGACGTTCGGCTGAAGCAAACCGCTCAACACCAGCTAAGTCTTGATGGATCCGAATGTTCTGATAAGAGCCTTGCCGCTTCAGCAAAGCTTCCACGCTTTCAGCTTGTCCGGCCATCATCTCAATCAGCCAGATTCCACCCGATTTTAGGTAATCCGGCGCTTTGTCCACTAGATATCGTATGCAATCCAGGCCGTCAAGTCCCCCATCTAAGGCTAAATGGGGTTCATGGCGAGTGATTTCGGGCGACAGAGCCAGCACCGCTTGACTAGGAATATAGGGGGGGTTGGATACCATTCCCCCTAATTTGTCTTGACATCCCTCCAGGGGCTGAAACCAGTTCCCCTGAAGAAATTCAATCCGATTCTCCAGATGCATTTGTAAAGCATTCTTATGGGCGATCGCTAAAGCCTCTCCACTGCGATCGACGGCGTAAATCTGGGCTTTGGGAAACGCGTCTGCTAAGCCCAAGGCAATGGCGCCGCTTCCAGTCCCCAAATCCACCCAGGGGCTCTGACGCAATTTACTAGCTATGGGGCTTTGATCTACGGTTGCGATCGCCAAATCAATCAGTAACTCTGTCTCTGGCCGAGGAATCAACACTGCTGGAGAAACGATCAGCGAAAAATGACGCCAGTGTACAACACCCGCTAAATACTGAACAGGAATTCGAGCCTCAATCCGGCGTCGCCAGAGTTGGCTGAGGTCACTCAGCGATCGCTGCAGTGTTAATTTAGCCTGTTCGTCAAGCATCCCTAATCGCAGGGAAGACCGATCCACCCCCGCCACTTCCTTGAGCAACCAGTCTACTTCCTGCTCAGGGACGCCTTCCCTAGCGGCCTGCTGACAAGCCTGCCGTCGCCATCGCCAAAGCTCCTTTACCAAAACACAGTGATTAGCAGATGACCTGCCAGAGGACTCCATTGGCGCTCAAACCCTACCTAACCCAAATACCTCATCTTGTCTTCCCTCAGAAATTTCTTGGCGACCCGATGGAAATCTACAAAACTCGCAACAGGCTCGGAATACTATCGATCTCCTTGAAAGAGCGGATTTCCGTCAATGCCCGTTGGAAATTTCCCTCCTGAACTTCGTGGGTCACCACCACAATTTCAGCTATCTGATCGCGCATCCCAATCTGAACCACCGACTCAATACTGACGTCATGCCAGCCAAAACAGGTTCCAAGCTTACCGATTACACCAGACTGATCTTGGGCCAACACCCGCACATAAAACCGACTAATCAACTCTGACATCGGACTAATCTCACAGTAGTGCTGATGCGTGCAAGCCAACAGTGGATTCAATATGGCTGGGCTGTTTTCATTAGTCGCCCCCTTGGTTTTCAGAGCCGCCGCAATGTTCAGGATGTCAGAAACAACCGCGCTGGCAGTGGGACCTTCTCCAGCGCCTGGACCAAAGAACATCACCTGGCCAATCGGATCGCCCTCCACCAAAATAGCGTTATAGACACCATTGACACTAGCCAGCGGATGAGTTTTAGGCAGCAGAGTGGGATGAACCCTAACCTGAAGTTGATCCAGTTGTTCTTTGGACACGGGACAGGTGTCTCGTTTGGCTACCGCCAACAACTTAATCACAAATCCTAAGCGCTCAGCATAGGCGATATCGGCGGCGCTAACCTGACCAATCCCCTCACAATAAACTTCGGATAATTTAATCCGCCCCCCGAAGGCAAGGGAAGCCAGGATGGCAATTTTATCGGCGGCGTCAAATCCACCTACATCAGCCGTGGGATCAGCTTCGGCATAGCCTAAGCGTTGAGCGTCAGACAGAATATCGGCAAAATCTCCCCCTTCCTGCTGCATTCGGGTCAGGATATAGTTGGTGGTGCCATTCACAATCCCTGTAACAGCATGGATACGATTGACGCTTAGGGCCTGCTTCAGCGGTTGAATCACAGGGATTCCTCCCCCTACAGCCGCCTCAACGAGTACATAAACCCCAGCCTCATTAGCAGCGGTAAAGATTTCGTCGCCATACCGAGCAATGACCGCTTTATTGGCTGTAACAATATGTTTGCCATGCCCAATCGCTTTGAGAATTAAGGTGCGGGCGGGCTCCAAACCGCCAATCACCTCCACCACGATATCTACCTGAGGATCAGTAACAATTGCTTCTAGATCAGTCGTTAAACAGTCAGGAGGAATATCTATAGGGCGAGGCTTCGTTAGCGATCGCACCCCTACCCTGTAAATTTCAATTTCCTGAACAAGAGGATGTCGCTCAGCTGGATCCAACAAAATCTGAGCAGTTCCTGCACCGACTGTTCCTAACCCAAGTAAACCAACCTTCAAAGCCAAAGTTCCTAGTCCATACTGCACTCTCTCTTCACCCAATTGTAGGGGCACAACGTCATTCCGGCATTGAATAATCCCACGCCGACTACAATTTCCAACCTAAAAGCCAGAGAAATCAAACTGATTCCTCTGGCTTATGTAAGCTAATCCCTCAATACAAACACCTAAACAAACAATCAAGTACGCAAGGCTGTTTGCAAAAGGCGCTAGTAGGTCTCCACATGCCAACGATGAGCTTTCTTCATGTTTCGCTGATATTCTGACCAGTCAACCCCATCCTTAGCAGCGACAGCGCCGAGAGCCTCATCAATTCCGCCCTCCATACCTTTCAAACCGCAAATGTAAGTATGGGTGTTTTCCTGCTGGATTAGCTTCCAAAGTTCTTCTGCATATTCAGCCACACGGTGCTGAATATACATCCGGCCACCTTCGGGATTTTGCTGTTCACGACTAATCGCGTAAGTCAACCGAAAATGGTCAGGATAGGACCGCTGCAGTTCCTCCAACTCTTCTTTATAAAGGATGTTGGGTGAAGTCGGAACACCAAAAATCAGCCAAGCATTTCCCTTGAAATTATAGTCTGGGTTCAAAGGTTGCTCACCAGCATTCTCCTTAAACATACGCCAGAGGAAAGCCCGGAAGGGAGCAATTCCCGTTCCTGTCGCCAGCATAATAACATTGGCGTTTGGGTCATCAGGCAGAAGCATTTCCTTACCGACCGGGCCAGTGATTTTAACATCGTCACCGACCTGCATTTTGTTTAGGTAAGTTGAACAAACACCATAGACAGTTTCACCAGTCTCCGGATGCTTGTACTCTAACTGTCGCACACAGAGAGACACGGTCTTGCCATCGCAATGATCGCCATGGCGAGTCGAACCAATCGAATAAAGCCTTAACTTATGAGGCTTACCATTGGCATCCGTTCCTTCTGGAATGATGCCAATGCTTTGACCTTCCAGATATCGCAAGTCCCCACCAGAAATATCAAAGGTAATGTGGCGAACCGTACCGATCCCCCCTTCCCCTACTAATTCCTCGTTTGAAACACACTTACCGACATAGGGATTCTTGGGTCGGTAAATATTCACTGGAACATCAGTCTTGGCTTCGGCTTTCACTTGAGTCATGGACTTCTTCGCGTCTCCAGATTGCGTATGATATAGTTCAGCTTACGGTAATACTTTGCTCTTCATATCGTTGCCAATTTGCCAATAGATAAATGTGATAATCCATACGGAATCAACATCTATTCGATGGCTCATTAAAGGTCATCTAGCAATCAGACGCCGTGATGAACAAATTGTCACTCCAGCAAACCAAATGACTACTCAGATCTATCTCCAATTCATCCTCAAAGTAATTGAGGATGACAGGTGGAAAAGCCTGTAGACGTAGAACAAGTAGTTACTCCGCCTCAGTCCACCCTTGGATTTTATAAAATCCAATCTGGTGAACAGGCGCCCAATTCGGCGTAATTCGGCGGCAGACTATCTGTTATACAGTTTTTTGGTTCTCTAGCCACCAATTCCGATACGATTTGGCCTGTTTGCTTGAAGCAGCATTACAAAACAGCGCTTGAACCCGATAAAAACCTACCTGACAACAATAGAGAATAGAGCGATACGATGCCCGGCACCTCTCCGGATGAGAGATTGGTTGAGGTAAAGTATGTCAATTTAGAATCAATTTCACCTCGATTCCTACTTTCTTGGACGAAGTGAACGCTATCTTTGTTTCAGCTAGTGATAGCCCCATCTTAGACTTCTCCATATGATTATAGAGAATTGCAGTCATTGCTTGGGCAAATGTCAACATAATCCGAAAATTCCCCCAAAAGAGAATGCAGAAATCAGAAATCAGCATCCAGTTCCTGCATAACTTTTGGCTGTGTTCCTCCTGAACCGCCCAATCTAATCCATCGTAAACAGGTCTATTCACTTCTCATAAGGCGACGAGTTAGTTTCTTTCGTATCTAATATCTAAGGAAGTCACCCATGTCTGTAGGAAGCTACATTCTCTCTCCAGCAACTGTTTCTGATTCAATAACACATCACTTGAGCTGAAGATTTTCCTAGCCAAAGCTATCTTGTAGGGTGGATCTCGTTCTGGTAGGATTTATATTCAGAAGTAGTACTAAATACTTAGAGGGTTTTCGCCCGCATTTGTAAATTTGTAGGCTGCAAAGCTTCTGCATTTTGCCTACATCCCAGTGCTCTCAAAGTTTTCTTAGGCTAGCCTTACCTACCTGAGGTCATATTGCCTGAATCTAAGAGTGCTTTGATTCAGCAAACGTTTGAATCAGTCTTAGTTGTTTTGCTGAGCAGTGGACAAAACTTTGAGCCCTAGGTCTTATTCACTAAGGCCTAAATTTATAGACTGTTTCACTTGTATTTTTTAGAGGGAACCTATGAGCAGTAAGCCAGACCAGGTGGTTTTAATCGGTGTCGCCGGAGATTCGGGATGTGGCAAATCTACGTTCTTACGTCGATTGGCGGATCTCTTCGGAGAAGAGTTCATGACCGTCATCTGCCTTGACGACTACCACAGTCTGGATCGCAAGCAGCGTAAGGAAGCCGGGGTAACAGCACTGAATCCTAAGGCTAACAACTTCGATCTGATGTACGAACAGATCAAGGCGCTGAAAGCAGGGGAAAATATCAACAAACCCATTTACAATCACGAAACTGGGATGATTGACCCGCCAGAGCTAGTGGAACCCAATCATGTCGTCGTCATTGAGGGACTACATCCTCTCTATGATGAGCGTGTTCGTGAACTTCTGGATTTTAGCGTTTATCTAGACATTAGCGACGAAGTCAAGATTGCCTGGAAAATTCAGCGGGATATGGCGGAAAGAGGTCACCGATATGAGGATGTCCTCGCTTCGATCAACGCGCGTAAACCCGACTTCGAAGCTTACATTGATGTCCAAAAGAAATATGCGGATGTCGTTATCCAGGTTCTGCCCACTAAACTGATTCCCGATGACAAGGAGCGTAAAGTCCTGCGGGTTCAGTTAATTCAGCGGGAAGGTATAGAGGGCTTCGAGACAGCCTATCTATTCGATGAAGGGTCAACCATTGATTGGATTCCTTGTGGTCGTAAGCTAACCTGCTCTTACCCGGGCATTCGGATGCATTATGGCCCCGATGCCTATTTTGGCAACGAGGTTTCTATTCTAGAGGTCGACGGTCAATTTGATCGCCTGGAAGAGCTGATTTACGTTGAAAGCCACCTAAGCAATACCTCCACCAAGTACTACGGTGAGATGACAGAACTTCTCCTCAAGCACCGGGAATATCCTGGGTCAACAAATGGAACTGGCTTATTCCAGGTAATTGTTGGACTAAAAATGCGTTCAACCTACGAACGCATCACCCAGAAGCCTAAGCTTGCTGTTCAAGCATAAAGCTAAGACTAACAACCCTCCTGAAAAAAGCAGTTGCGCCGAATTCGGCGCAACTGC
>JASJDH010000437.1 GCA_030065175.1 Leptolyngbyaceae cyanobacterium MO_188.B28
CCCTAAATCCCTCTCCCTGGGGAGAGGGACTTTGATTCCGGCTCCCTTCTCCCCCAGGGAGAAGGGTTGGGGATGAGGGCAGTTTCAGCACCGCCGAACTCCACCAGAGCGACCGTCCTCAGATATTAAATTACATAGGCTTTTCCGTTGACGCGGGCGAAAAGTTCGATAACTTCTAGGTATCCGTGCAGGTCTATGGCCATTATCCGCGGATCGAGCGGCTCAACTGATGACATTGGAAAGCCATGACTAACTTGCGAGATTTTTTTCGGGCTTGCAATCCAGCTAAAACCCTGAATTGTAAACATGAACAGGATCGCAAGTACTACATTGATTTTTCCGAAGTGAGGGGAGCGGAGATTGTCGAGGAGTTGGCGAAGTCCATTAGCTGGGCCGATGAACCCACGTGTCAGTTGTTCTCAGGTCACATTGGCTGCGGCAAGTCCACTGAGCTGCTGCGGTTGACGGCCAATCTGGAGGAGGAAGGCTTCCACATCGTCTACTTTGAGTCTAGTCAACTGCTGGAGATGGGGGACATTGACGTCAGCGATATTTTGCTGGCGATCGCGCATCAAGTCACCGCCAGTCTGAAGCAGGCGGGGATTAACCTGGCGGGGGGCTATTTTCGCAATCTGCTGAAGGAGTGTGGTCAGTTTTTGAATACCCCCATTAAGATTGATGCGGAAGCGGAGGTGTCCCTCTGGGGGATTGGCAAACTGACGGCTAAGGCGAAGGAAAGCCCTTCCCTGCGCAATCAGCTGCGGCAATATTTGGAGCCCCAAACCAAGGGCTTGATTACTGGGCTGAATCAGGAAATCCTTAAGCCTGCAACGGATCAGTTGATCAAGCAGGGTAAGCAGGGATTAGTGATTATCATCGACAACCTGGATCGGATTGACGATCGCCAGTTAGATTCGGGTAAAACCCTGCCGGAATACCTCTTTATCAGTCGGGGTGAGCAGTTGGGGCAGTTGCAATGCCATGTGGTCTATACAATTCCCCTCGCGCTGATGTTTTCGAATGAGCAGCAGGCGCTGAAAAATCGGTTGGGCAAGGGCAGTAATCCCCTGGTATTGCCCATGGTTCCGGTGTGTTGTAAGGATGGAACTCCATCGAAAGAGGGGTTGAGGCTGCTGCGGCAAATGGTGCTGTCCCGGGCTTTACCCGACAGTACGCCAGCGGAGCGGGAAGCGCAGGTGGAGAAGTTGTTTGACAGCTCTGAAACCTTGGACGCCTGTGTCAGATGAGCGGCGGCCATGTGCGCAACTTGCTGGGGTTTATGGTCAGTTGTTTGCGCAAGACCAAAGTTCTGCCCATCCAGCGGCAGAGTGTGGACCGCACCATTCGGGAAGCGCGGGATGAGTTGTGGGTGTCCATTACGGCGGATGAGTGGGCTTTGTTGAAAAAGGTGGCGGCGACGAAAGTGGTGACTGGAGAACAGCAATACCAGAGCCTGTTGCGCAGTCTATTTGTGTTTGAATACCGGACCAACAGCGACGGTCGCTGGTTTGATGTCAATCCTTTGCTGGCGGAGGCCCCCGAATTGCAATGAGCGATTCCGAATTCTCTACATCCCAAGTGGGGACAAATGGGGCGACACCCTACGCTCACCAGATGGACAATGTTCAGATTCTGGAGGAGTTGGTCTGGTCGATTGATATGGGGCAGGGGGACTTTTCGCTGCTGTTGGTGCGGTGCAACTATCGAGACCTGCAGGGGCAATTGATCGATGCGCTGCATGAGGCGACTGACTTAGACATCGCCGAACTGACTCTAAAGCCAAAGGAAACGACTCTGTACAGCGCTATTTTGGCTTCCGTCGAGCAGTCCTCTCCAGCGGCTTTGTCGGTACTGGGGCTGGACCAGGTTGAGGACTTGGATGAAGTGCTGGTGACGGCGAACAATATGCGGGAGTCGTTTCGCCAACGGTTTTCCTTCCCGCTGCTGTTGTGGGTGGACGATCGCGTGATGGACTCCATTCGTCACCGGATGCCGGACTTCAAAAGTTGGGGGGCTGCGACCTTTCGCTTTGACCTGGAGACGGAAACATTATTGGCTCAACTACAGGTTGCCTGCGATCGCTACCTCGAAGGCGCTTTGCAAAGGGCGACCTTTACCCCGGTGACGGCTCTGCTGACGCCCCAGGACGCCCGAGAAGCGGAGTTAGCGGTGGCGGAGTTAGGACGTCGGCAAGCGACCCTACCTCCAGACTTGATGGGTGGGTTGGAATTTCGTCGCGGGTCCAGGCTGTATGGGGCGACGCCGCGCCCGACGCCGGAAATCTGCGAGGAAGCGTTGGCCCATTACCAAGCCAGTCTGAGCCACTGGCAAACGGCTGAAAATTTCCTGGGGGTTGGGCTGGCTCGATTTTATAGCAGTCTTTGCTACGCTCGGCGGGGAGAGTGGGAAGCGGCCAAACAGGAGCGGCAGGCATGCCTGGATGACTTTAAGGCGGCGGCGCGTCCGGATCTGGTCGCCCGGTTTGTGGGGAGTCTGGGGCCGGTGCTGGTGCAGTTGGGAGAATGGGGGGAACTGGAGCGGTGTCTGGGGGAATGGCGATCGCGACACCAGAACCAGCCCGCTGAGTTGGCCCAGGATTGGAGTCTGCAGGCGGAGTTGGCCAGACATCGCCAGGACTGGCCGCAGATGCAAGCCGATGCGGAACGGGCGATCTCGATTTGGACGGAGCAGATTGACGCGGAGTCTGTCCCTTTGGCCTATCGCCTGCAGCGGTGTCAGGCGCTCGCCCAACAAGGTCAGGTTGCAACCGCCATTGACTCGCTGGAGGCGGCGCGGCGCAGTTATCCGCCTAAGGCGGATCCGGCAGCTTTTGTGGACCTCCTGAACCAGTTGCGGCGGCTGTACTTTCAGGAACGGCAGTACCAAAAGGCGTTTGAGACTAAACAGGAGCGGCGAAGGGCGTTGGAAAATCGAAAGATGAATTCAGTTGATGCATCCAGCTAAAATCTTGATTGATTGAAAAACGGGTTAGTCAGGAGAGCATCAGCCTATGCAATGTCCGGAATGCGGTAGTCACCATATCCGCAAGAATGGTCATCGCGGCGACAAGCAAAATTACATTTGTGTGGGCTGTGGTCGCCAGTTCATTGATCGCTATGATTCCCATGGATACAGTGACGATGTAAAACGGTTGTGCATCAGGATGTATGTCAATGGCATGGGCTTTCGGGGCATGAGCCGAGTGACTGGGATTGCCCATACAACTCTGATCACTTGGGTGAAGCAGGTAGGGGCTTGTTTACCCGACGCCTATGACCCTGAGGAGATTCCCCAAGTTGGCGAACTCGATGAGTTGGAAACCTTTGTGGGGCGGAAGCAAAACAAGGTTTGGATCTGGACAGCGGTTGATCATTTCCGCGCAGGTATTTTAGGGTGGGTTATCGGCGACCATAGCGCTGAGACCTTTAAGATTCTTTGGCTGATGATTGAGTTTTGGCAGTGTTATTTCTGGATCAGCGACGGCAATCCTGTTTATCCAGGATTTATTCCCGACGGGGATCAGATTGTGAGCAAGACCTACATGACTCGGGTGGAAGGGGAAAACACTCGACTCCGCCACTACTTGGCCAGGCTTCATCGTAAAACCTTGTGTTATTCCAAATCGCTGGAGATGCTCAAGCATTCTGTGCGGCTATTGATTCATTATCTGAAGTTTGGTGATGTACCTGTTCCTGCCTAATTCATCTTTTCATTTACCAACGCCTTTATCTGTACGGTCAGTCTCAAATTCCATTTGAAATTGGATATGAATATCTGGTGTTTGAGGTGAATGAAGATGAGATTATCGGGGCCTCCTACTTTCCCTATTCAGAATTTGTTTGCTTTGCTGGAAGGCTAGAGGGCAATCATGTCAGCATTCACAATGTCAGCCCCAATGAGTCTGAATTGACGACACAGCCAGAAACTATGGAATGGCAGCCGATTTTGGCTGCTGGAACTGATAATTTGGCGGGAATGGGGGTTGCAGGGGAAGCGATCGCGTTTCCTCCCATCAATCTTGCTAATTAACACGCCATTACGGGTGTCAGCCAACTGGATGCGCAAATTCTGAATCACTGCCAACAGACCTATCAAACTGGAAGGGGAACTCAAGTATAAGGGGAGCCAAGTTTCACCTGAACAGCATTGAAACGAAGGATGTAAGTAACGAGTTTGATTATGAATATTCTTTGAAAGGGAGTGTCAACATGACACTCCCTTTTTGATTTATGAACCTAACTAACCTCTCACTTAAGCATCACTTTTCTCTTACTGACCTCGTGTGAAATTCCCTTTACTGTATAACTCAAGCATTGAAGCGGATCGGCAATCAAAGGAATCGCGTTCAGTGCTCGCTGAAAAACATGCAAAGGAGAAAACAATATGACTGTCGCTACTGCCAAAGGTCCCCTAAAATATGGCCTGCGAGAGACTGTACGTCTGGCAGACAATGTGACGCCGTTTGCCGCCCTATTAACTCTGAAACAGGACGATCCGGATGGTCACGCTAAGGCCCTCGCCGAAATCACTGGTTCTGCAGAATTTGCAGAGAAAGTGAACGAAATGGCCATGATCCATATCTTTTGCCTCACTCGAATTAACCGTGACCAGATTCTCTTTCAAACAAACTTCGACGCCGATGTTGTGACCTATTTTGAGGGGTTCAAAGATTTAGAGGCCGAACTCCGCGCCGTTATTGGCCACTTTGAAGGCTCGCCAAGCCCAGACTCGGACTTCACCGGCTTGATAGAATTCATGGCGGCCCATCAGGCCGATGTCATTCAGTACTACTGCGCCTATCCAGAGCTGACGGTGAATCAAATTCGTCGCGATGCTGACTGGCGCATGAAGGTGATCGAACTCCAACGCAACCTGGCGAAGCCACCTGGGAAAGTGGTCTGGGGTCAGGCTACATCAGCACTCTAGGACTTGCCGCCACTGGGTCGGCCAATGGTGAATAGCTTATGTTGGCCGACCGCCATCAGTTTTATCCATTCTTAAGGAGGCGATGATGCCAGTCCAGTCTGTAGAAAGATTGACGATCGAACGGTTGACTGCGGATGATTTGAAATCCAACCTGGGGGATATCCAGGGGGGAATTCTGGAAGAGTACGAAACACTGGCCAGCGCATATGTGTTTTACACGGTGGAGACGCCTGAAGGGGGGCGAGATTGGCTTAAGAGCCTACTTGATCACGTCACGTCCTCGGCGGATGCTCGGTCAGGCCATTCTCCTAAGCAGACGATGAATATCGCTATTTCTGCCTTTGGACTAAAAGCCTTGGGTGTGTCCGAGGAGAGTTGGATGAGTTTTCCCCATGTCTTTCGGGAAGGGATGGCGGCTCGCGCCCATCGATTAGGCGATACGGGGCCTGCCGATCCAGCTAAGTGGGAAGGCGGATTGGGAACCGCTGATATCCATGTGATGGTGAATCTAACTGGGTTGGATGCGGCCTCTGTGGATCTATGGCGGCAACAGGTGAGTGCAGCTGCCATTGAGTACGGGGTCAAACAACGACATGTGGTGGAAGCCGCCGTGGTATTTGATCAGCGGTCGGGTTGTCCAGCGGCCCATTTCGGCTTTGTGGACCCGATCTCTCAGCCTGCGATCGCAGGTCTCGACGAGGGCCACCCAGGAGATGGCGCCCGTGAGGGGAATGGGTGGCGGTCCATTGCGCCTGGCGAATTTCTCCTCGGCTATGAGAATGAGCTGGGGGAGGTGACCGCAACACCGACGCCCCACAGCCTGGGGGTCAACGGGACTTTTATTGTGTTTCGCAAAGCGGCGCAGGATGTGGGTGGATTTCGCAAATATCTGAAACAGGGTGCAATGAATCTGTGGGGGAAAGATGATTTAGCCCATCAAGAAAAGATGGCCGCCAAAATTGTCGGACGCTGGAAGTCTGGCTGCCCCCTGGCCCTTTCCCCCGATCAGGATAATCCCGAACTGGCCGCCGATCCGAATCGAGTCAATGATTTCGACTATGCCGATGATCCGGAGGGACTGAAATGTCCGCTGGGCGCTCACCTCCGTCGTGCAAATCCGCGTAAGTCAAAAATTACATCTGCCGCCGATGTCAATCGCAAGCGAATGATTCGACGCGGTTTGGAATATGGCCCGCCTTTACCCGAAGGCGCTCCGGATGATGGAGTTTCCCGGGGACAAGCTGGCATGATTATCGTCGCTGATATCGAACTTCAGTTTGAGTTCATCCAGGCTGAATGGATTCAGAAGGGGGATTTCATTGGTTTGCCCACGGAGGAAAAGGATCCCTTAATTGGTGCTAATGGAGACGGCGGGCAGTTCACTGTGCCGGGCGCCGACATGCCCTTCCTGTTTGACATTCGCCAATTTGTCACGGTTGAAGGCGGCGAATATTTCTTCGCCCCTGGACTCTCTGCCCTGCGGGGTCTTGCAAACGGTCAATATTCAGGAGATTAGCCATGCTCACCCAAACCCGACCCCATCCCCTAGAAATTATCCCGGAAGACGAAGCCGATCTGATCGAGCAGGTGATGGAGATGCAGATTCAAATCATGAAGACCCAAGATCCTAAGAAGCGGGGTCAGCATCCTAAGCAGCAGGCGCTGTTGCGCGGCGTATTTGAAGTGTCAGACTCGGTTCCAGACGCCATGCGTGTTGGAGTGTTCGCGGAGCCAAGAAAATTTGACGCTCTATTCCGCCTATCGACAGGTCCCAACCCGAAGGACTCGGATCCCAATCCCCATGGATTCGCCATCAAGCTGATAGATGCGCCGGGGTCGCCAACCGGCTCCCAGGATTTTATCTTCCTGGACCAACCCACTTTCTTCATTAGTAACCTTGCAGATTACGTGGCGTTCTTTGAGTCGATGGTGGAAAACCACGCCGAGGCTTACTACAAGGCGCATCCCCACGACTTTGGTTTGAACCAGACCTTTAACGTAGTGATATCCAGCCATCTCGAACGCCAATATTGGTCTGAAGTTCCCTTTGCGATGGGACAGGGGGCGGCTAGATTTACACTAATCCCAGATCCTGATAATGTCTCCGATCGCGATCCAGCAAATACGCCAGACGGTCTCCGTGAAGCCCTGGAAGAGTATTTCGTCACCCAACGAAGGTCGGCCAAGTTTCTGTTTGGAGCCCAAGCTTACATTGACGAAGCAACAACACCGATTGAAGATGCGAAATCTGTCTGGCCCACACTATTTGACACGATCGCGACGCTGACGCTGCCTGCCCAGGATTTTACCGCTCCGGAACAGTTTGAGTTCTGCGAACACCTTTCATACACCCCTTGGAACTGTGCGCCTGAGCATCAACCGCTGGGCGGTATACAGCGGTGTCGTAAGCGAGTGTATGAGGCAAGTTCGCGGCTGCGGCATGGTCTCACTGGCGGCCAAAACGTGGAACCGACTAAGGCTGATTTCGACGCCCTTGGGCAGGATCTCTGATGAGTTGAGTCCTCTGTTGTGATGAAATGAAGGAGTTTGTTATGGAAGGTCGTGAAACGCTATCTAACAAGTTCTCGGTCTACAATCCACTACCAGAATTGTGGGTTCGTGCGATCGCACTCGGCCAACTCACCCTTCGGGTGCTGCTGCATGGATTTCGGCCCCAAGTTCGTCAGGTGCGCGATCTCGACAACACCCTCTGCTGGTACGCTTACTATCCGCTCTCTGGCGCGTTGAAATTTCTGGCGTCTGAGGCAGAAATCAAACAGTGGATTGAGTTGAGACAAGACATCTAAGCAAACAGGCGCGATAACATCACACCAACCCACATAGAAGGCGCTGCAAAGATGAGGTCAAAGTCATCTTTGCAGCGCCTTCGTTCCTCGCCACTCAGCTTGGGGTGAAACTGAGCCCATGCATTTAGGGTCATATCGATGCACTTGTGGCGATACAGACTACATTTGCTGCGGAGTCGTCCCCACCACATACTCAAAATTAGGGTATAACGGTCAGGGTCTTGAAGGCTCGCTCAAAAAAGGCTCGCCCGTCTTTGTTTCGGATTTAAGGGGGGAGCCCTTCACTTGGCGGCAGTTAGCAGGCAGATCGCTGCCGCTAACCTTGAAATCATCACAAGTAAGAAACAGATGGTTCTGACTGCCGACAAAATAGCCCAGGATGCCGATTATCGAGGTAATAATAATCAGCTTCCGTACGAGCAGTTTTGACAGGCTAACCAATTCTGATTGCGTGATCGAGAAAATTACGAAGATGGTGTAAGGTAGGCAGACTATGTAAGCTGTGGCCGCCAAAATAAAGTCGATAACTCGCCAGAAAATTGGCATCGAGAAGTTTGTACTCAGAGCAGTGAACAGAAAGCCCACCGTTGG
>JASJDH010000438.1 GCA_030065175.1 Leptolyngbyaceae cyanobacterium MO_188.B28
GGTTCAAACCCCCATTCCTTCGTTATGTGCGGAGGACGTGCTGATCGCCTGAAATCAAGATTATGCAAGGGCTCCAAATTTCCGGACAGGTCTTATGTCGAAGTTGAGACTCGGACCTACACCGATACTCCTAACGGTGAATTGCTTGTCGGCATTCCTGATGCTGTTGTTCTAGCAGGTTCCAGTCAGAAGAAACCGGATAAAACGAAGCTGGAGCTTACAATTAGAAATGGCGGACGATTTCAACCCCAAACGGTTACACTGCCAATGCCCATTGACATTAAAGAACGCTATCTAGAAGTTCGCGAAGTTGGCAGCAATATCGTGATCACAGTACTTGAAGTGCTTTCACCCACCAATAAACGTCGGGGTAAAGGCCGCACACTCTACGAAGAAAAACGGCAGCAGATTCTAAGCAGCGCCTCACACCTGATTGAAATTGACCTGCTGCGGAGTGACGAACCAATGCCAATGCAGGGAGTCACAAACCTTGCTGATTATCACGTTTTAGTTAGTCGCTCTGAACAGCGTCCCCAAGCAACCCTCTACGCCGCTTCCGTACATGATCCGTTACCCGAATTTCCCCTTCCGCTAAAATCACTCGACGAAACCGTGAAGGTTAATCTCCAAACTATTTTTTCTGGAATATATGACCGAGCTAGCTACGATCTGCGGATTGACTACTCCCAGTCACCGCCGCCACCCACTTTCGCTGATGTAGAACAAGCTTGGATCGATTCATTGATTCAGTCATCTTAACTGACTCCGCTCTAACGAGCCCTGCACCGCCAAAGCATGTGGATTCGGAGCTGACGCCGCGCCTGAGTCATATTTAGTGTGAGGACCTTTTCTCCCTTTCTTCCACTATCACCACAGGCAAGGGACTTGTTTCCAAAACCGCTTGAGACACCGAACCCACCAACACTTTCCGCCAAGGTTGATGCCCTCGTTTACCCAGTACAATCTCGCTGACCTGATACTCCTGTGCAGTGCGAACAATGGTTTCTGGAATCGCGCCATTAACCGTCAAAAACTGATGACGAATATCTAACAACAGCCGTTGAGTCTGTTGGTGGAGTTGTTGCACTTCTGGTTCATGGGGAGTTGTGATCACATGCAACACAATCACCTCTCCATTACTTCGACGGGCTAGGTCGGCGACTTTGGTTAACACCGATACAGCCAGTTCAGAGGTGTCCACTGCAGCCAGCAAAACTGTCCGGGTCGACACCGTGACTTTGGTGGGATCGATTGAATCTTTCGAGAGCAATTTTGGGGCGAAAGTTGGAATTGCCCAGGCTCCCAAGGGAGCCGTCACCAGAATGGAAAGGGCCGCGATCGCCAGAATAATCTCTCCCCCTTCAATCCCCAGACTGAGAGGAATCGCGCCAATGGCCGCCTGGACAGTGGCCTTGGCCGAATTTCCCGGCAACAGAAACAACCGTTCACGCCAATTCCAATTGCTACCCACTGTGGCAAGATACCAGCCCACCATCCGTCCCCCCAAGAGCCCGATCGCCAGAATCAACAATCCAGGAACCAGCGTGGTTTCCAACACTTGCAGTTGAATACTGGCTCCCATCAAGACAAACAAGACAATCTCCGCCACAATCCACAGACTGTTGAAGCCCATGCGCAACCGTCGCGCCAGGGGCGGATCCAGTTCAATCAAGAAAAAGCCCAGTGACATGGTGGCTAAATAGCCCGAGAGAACGGGGAATATTTCGGCCAGAATCACCAATCCTAGGGCAATGCAAGCCGTCACCAAGACATCTTGCACTGTGTTTTGGGTCCAGTTCTGTTGGGCTAACAGCCTGGCGATCAGCCGCGCCGCGCCATAGCCAATCACTACCCCGAGCAACACTTGCAGCAGCACCTGAATCGGCAACCATTGCAAAGCACCGCCGTCTAGCCCGCCTTGGACCAAAAAATTGACCATTAAACTAAACACCGACAGCACCAGAACATCCGACAAGGCGCTCCCTGTCAAAATTGCGTCCGGGATGCCTTTGCCCACTCCCCAGCCCAGGCTTTTGAGGCGCAGCATGCCGGGCACGATCACTGCGGGCGATTCGGCGCTGACTACACACCCCAATAACAGGCCGATTGGCAAGTCGAAATCAAACAACCAAGTTGCAACTAACCCCACCACTAGTGCTTCTGCGATGGCGGGTAGAAAGCCTAACCGTAGAGCCACTGTTCCTTGCTGCTTCAGCTTTTCTCGGTCTAGCCCCAACCCCGCTCGCATTAGGATCACCATAACTGCGATCGCGCGTAGATCATCAGCCATATCGAGGATGTTAAGAGCGATCACATCGCCAACTTGAGGTCCCAGGAAAATGCCCGCTAAAATCATGCCGACGAGCGGCGGCGCGCCAAACCGATGGACCAGCTGACCACACACAAATCCCATCAGAAGGATCCAAACGACGCTCTCTAACATTTTCCAGGGATATTCTCTACCCCCCAACTCTACGTCATGGGGGCATTCCTGTGAAAACAAGGCATCCATCTCTCGTACCACAACGTCCCCTGATGGATTCTCACCTTCGTGAGAATGACGCCTACCCACTATGAACAGTGCTACGTGTCTACTTACTGCATTCTCTCAAAACGATGTTTCACCAAACAGCTATGTTTCACAAAGCAAGCAACCCATCATGAATAGTAAACACTCCAGTTAATTCCTAATTAACATACGAAACCAAAGCTTTTTTCTAACCCAGCTGTTAATTATCAATTCAATTCACCATATCAATGCAATTCACCAAGCGAAATGCACAACACTACAGGCTGAAATGTAGTGCAGGCCACAATTTAATCTTCCTTAACTAAAAAATGTATAAATAACAACATCATAAATAAGAGCTATATTCATAAATAAATTATCTAGGTGCTTGACTATACTGCGATTTTCCTGGTACACAAGCCTTGTTAGCGATAGGAAAAATACCTGGTGAGCTTATGTTTCAAGCTAAGCAGGCTTTAACTAAAGCTAATTTTTAATTCAAGGAACTGAATCTATAGAGACCTCAAAAGGATCCAGTCAGGCGAATAGAGTTCGGCGAAGATGTACAGTCAAATCTGTTCTCTGCTATACCATGTTCAAGGTTGGCTACTTCTAATATGTAGGGAAGTTTAGTCAGATATTACAACTTGAATTCTGGTTGGAAATGCCTTAGTGAGGTCATCGGGCAGCAAATCTAAAGGGCATCGAAAAATGGAAAATGGGTTGCTATTTTGGGGAGTTTTGTTCTTCCTGATCGCCATGCTTGTTGTGGGTCTTTGGGCGTCCAAGCAAATTAAAGGCGATAGTGTTAATTACTTGGTTGCAGGACGAGGGCTCGTTTTACCCTTGGCGGCTGCAACATTGATGGCTCAGTCGGTGGATTCCAACGCCACACTCGGAAACACAGACTTGGCTGCAGAGTTTGGCTTTTGGGCTGGGGCCTCATTGCCCATCGGGTTAGCCCTCTGTTTGTTTCTCACTGCTTTGTTCTTCGCTAAGCCGTTGAACCGTATGGGGTTGGTCACGTTACCCGATTTTTATCGAGTAAAGTATGGTCGAACCACTGAATTTGTGGCGTCCATCATTATGGTGCTAAGCTTCGCATTTTTACTCGCTGGTAATTTGGTGGCGGGCGGCTATTTATTCCAAGCATTTTTGGGCTCTAGTTATGTCGTTGGGG
Source organism: Leptolyngbyaceae cyanobacterium MO_188.B28 (assembly GCA_030065175.1). Taxonomy (GTDB): domain Bacteria; phylum Cyanobacteriota; class Cyanobacteriia; order Phormidesmidales; family Phormidesmidaceae; genus JAKSDM01. Next base: position 3,690 of record JASJDH010000438.1, read on the forward strand.
TGATTATGATCGCCGCCATCGTCTTTATCTACACTGCCAGCGGCGGCCTATTCGCTGTGGCTTACACCGACGCCATTCAGGTTGTGATTGCCTTTGTGGGGTCTATCCTCTTGTTTGGGTTTGTGTGGTCTACTTTTGGGCTAGATATTCCAGCGGGTATGGGACCATTTGCCTTCGAACAACTCACCAGTCCTGCATCCGGCGCGTTGATCAATTGGGCGACGCTCCTGGCGTTGGGATTGGGCGATATTGTCGCCATTGATTTTATGGCCCGGGTATTCGCTGCTGACAGTCCCGAAACTGCCCAGAGAGCTTGCTTCATCGGTTCCGCCGGAACCATTATTATCGGTGTTCCCTTTTCCCTAATCGCTCTGTCCGCTCCCCGCATTTTGGATCAGGTGGGAGTCGCGGCTGATGGACCGTTGCTCTACGCTCTGATTCAAAATGTTGTTCCACCCCTGTTGGGATTGTTGGTGATTGCAGCGATTTTATCGGCCTCACTCTCCACTGCAGATGGTGCCATTCTAGGCACATCCTCTGTCATGGCCCACAATATCCTCGGTATACGCAGCAACACTCCCTCTAGGGGCGGTGATAAGCTGTTGCAGATTACGCGCGTGATGGCGATTGTGATTACTCTGTTGGGAGCCTTTTTCGCGCTACGTGTGCCGCAAACAGGCGTGTTACTCCTGCTGGCGTTTGATATGGGTTTCGCTGGGTTACTTGTTCCTCTTGCTGGCGGTCTTTTCTGGCCTAAGGCAACCCGTGAAGGCGCATTGGCTTGCATTATTTTAGGCTCCCTGACTCGGCTAGCGTTGTTTGTCTTGATGCCTGTCGCCTTTGGAATCGATAATACGCTGCTATATCTACCGAATAGTGTATTTACGCCTGATTTCGACGGTATCCCTACTTTAATCAGCCCTCTGATTGGGCTGGTTGCGTTTTTTGGGGTGTCTAATCTAACTTATAGACGTGTGAGAAGCACTGAGAAATCTCTTAGGCGAGAGCTGCTGCAAAAACTTTAAGGTCTGTTGTCACCACTTCGGTGCAATGCGTTCACCAGGCATGATGTCGTATGGGGAGGCCCAGCCAGGAATGGATCGAACACGCTCCAACCACGCAATTTTGGAAAACCGTTGTATGTCATAGCTGCTCTCCTCCGATGGATAAAATAGATAACCGCAAAGTGAGAAGTCGGCGATTGTTGGCGTTGAACCAACAATGAAAGGACTGGAAGCAAGATGGTTGTCGACAACTTTGTAGGCGCCATCCATCCTACCTTTCAGCCAAGCCATGACTGCAGGATCTGGCGCAGTGGGGCCAAAAGCCTTAGCAAAGCGATAGCTTGAAAAGTAGCTCGTGAATTTATGGTTGTCGAAGAATAACCAGCGGAGAATTTCCTGCTGCTCTTCGGGGGTGTTTCCCCCATATGCACGGTGCTTTTTGGCCAGGTAAGTCAAGATAGAGCCCGACTGCGTCAGTCGTCGCGAATCGTCTTCCAGAATCGGCACTTCGCCCATTACATTCGATCGCTCTCGCCAAGATTCATTCCGCGTAAGACCATGCATGGAGTCAACAAATACCGTCTCGTAGGGTTGCTTGAGTGCGCGAAGCAGGAATGCAACTTTAAAGCAATGTCCAGACTGGCTAAAGCAATGTAAGCGGTACATGCGGATTCTCAATATGATTGGATCAATCTTAGCTAACTAAAACAATTGAAACTTTCTACTCCTTTGATATTCTAAGAACTTATCGATTGTTAGCCGAATATTACAACGCATCTCTGGTAGATTATCTACCTTAAAAAAGGCTAGTTCAGTAGATTCAGTTGATGGTTGTAAACCTCCTGACCATTGAGTCACATGTAATATCAAAGCAAATCCCTGAATGACGTCTCCGTTGGGATAGATAACTTTTTCTAGCTCAGGGTTAGAGGCAAAACCAATAGGCTCAAACCTCTCAACAATCAAACCCGTTTCTTCATAGACTTCACGAATTACACATTGCTCGGCGGATTCTCCTACTTCTGCGCCACCGCCAGGAAGATCCCAAAACCCAAAATCACGTCGCTTATGAAGCAGGATTTCTCCAGCGTTATTCTGCACAATCGCCCGTCCACCTGGATTCAACAGTAGTTGTGAACCTACCATTTTTCTCAAGCGCAAAATATACGAATCAGATAGCGCCATATTGTCTTTTGTAGAATGCAAACTGCATAGTTTAACACTCGCAGTTGGATGCTTCTAATTGTGATGCTTCAATAGACACAAATATTGCTCTATCACAGGTTTATCTGGCGGACTCAACTCCGTTGGCAGATTCGTTGGCGGGAAGAATCGGAGTTCATGCGCTTCATCCTGATCTGGCTTCAGTTTCCCCTTAAAGCTGCGTGCGATGTAAACCGCCACGACATTCACCACAATGTCTCCATTAGGACACTCATAAATCAGATCGGGTCCGGAAAACAAACCAAACCACACTAGTTCGCCAAGATTTAAGCCGGTTTCTTCAAATGCTTCACGTCTGGCAGTGTCCTCTAAAGACTCACCAACCTCCATGCTGCCGCCAATAAGCCCCCATTGATGATTATCCTTGCGGTGTTGAAGCAACAAACCATTGTCTTGATCCACAATCAGCACAGCGGCTCCAGGAATGATGAGGGGACGATGCCCAACTAACGATCGCAGTTCTTGAACATAGCCCATGGTTGATTTACTGATTCGCTAAAGTCGTTTGCTTGAATGGGTTTTATCTCACAGCTTAGGAATCTGCGGATAAATAAAATCCCATCCACCCATCCACCCATCCACCCATCTACCCATCCACCCATCTACCCATCCACCCATCTACCCCTTAGGGAGATGCGACGCTTGCCTGCGTGACGCCTGCCTGTTCCAGAAAACTGGCGGCTTGAAAGAGCGCCGCCTCATCGTAGGGCCGCGCGATCAACTGGACGCCTACCGGCAGTTCGCCTGGCAGATGAACCGGGACGGAGAGGACCGGCAAACCAATAAATGAGAGCGGCTGGGTGTAGAAACCCAGATGGGGACGCACCAAGACAGATTGGCCGTCAAGGTCCATCGTGGTTTGATCAATAAACGGCGCTTGGCAGGGAGTTGTGGGGGCTAAAATCAAATCGACAGATTGGAAAACTCGGCGCACCTGATCGCGATACCAACGACGCAGTCGCTGAGCCTGAAGATACCAACTGCTGGGAATAAGGGCTCCGGCGATGAAGCGATCGCGGGTGGCCGGGTCAAAGTCCTGCAGTCGGTTTTGTAATCGAGATAGGTGCAGTTGACTGCCCTCACAGGCGGTGACTAAATAGGCGGCGGCGCGGGCGCGGGCTGATTCAGGAAGGATGACAGTACGGGTTGTCTTCAGTGCAGTGGCGACTTTCTCAAATCCCTGAGCGACGGCTGGGGTCATGCCTCGGGCAAAGTGGTCGGCGGCGATCGCAATTCTCATCCCCGCAATATCCCCCGTCAAATCCGGCTTAATAGCTGCTCGGCCAGTGCAAACCGGGTCCCGATCATCTGGACCCTGCATCGCTTCAAACGCCAGGGCCACATCCTGCACAGAGCGGGCGAACGGGCCGATGTGGTCCAAACTACTGGAAAACAAAAAAGCCCCCGCCCGGGACAATCGACCATAGGTGGGCTTTAGACCATAGACCCCACAGAGAGCCGCCGGAACCCGAATCGACCCATTGGTGTCCGACCCTAGCGTCAGCGGAAGCAACCCTGCCGCTACCGCAGCAGCGGATCCGCCTGAAGATCCGCCCGAAATCCGCGTCGGATCATGGGGATTGGGGGTCGCCCCGTAGTGATCATTAACGGTGACAAACCCGTAGGCGTACTCGTCCATATTCAGCGCCCCCACCAAAACCGCCCCCGCCGCCTTCAGGCGGGCGACGGCTGTGGCGTCCTGAACCGCCGGTGGATTGTCCTGATTAATTTTGGACCCAGCTAGGGTGACAGTTCCGGCGATATCAAACAAATTCTTCACCGCAAATGGAACCCCCGCCAACGGCCTCGGCTCCTCCTCTGCAGCTACTCGCCGATCGATCTCACCCGCTGCTTCCAGTGCTGATGACGCCAGGACGGTGGTGAAACAGTTCAACTGCTCGTCGCGGGTGTAAATCTGCTCTAAAGTCGCCTTCACCACCGCTTCGGCGCTGGTCTCTCGCCGCTTAATCGAGTTAGCGATCGCGGCTGCCGTTAAAGTCATGGCTCAAACCTCGGCGCCGCCTCTAGAGTATCCGGCAACGGAAATTCCAGCACGGGTTGCGCGATCGCTTGGATCCGCTCAAAATTCTCCACCACTCCCGCCATTTGCTCTGGGGGAATAGACAGGTTTAGAAGCTGAGCCGTTTGTTGAACATAGACCTCGGCGCTGAATGTATTTTGAACAGAAGACTGGTTTCCTTGAGGGGCATCTGACATGCAATTATGTCCTAAACCACAGAAATGCAGTGAACCAACTCAAAAAGGGAGATTATCCCTGAGATGAATGCCGCTTACATACGCCACAACCCAGTGAAAATCATAGTCTGAGAAAAAAAGCCCAAAGGTAGGATTTCAGTGGATCATACCTTTGGACTCAACAATCAATAGTGCAGCTACTATGTCAC
>JASJDH010000439.1 GCA_030065175.1 Leptolyngbyaceae cyanobacterium MO_188.B28
ATAATTACGAATTGTTCAAATGAACAGAGTATGTATGTAACAAAACCCAGCGAAATTGCTAAGTTATGTAAAGGATAAGACAATTAATAAGTTTTGTAAAGGCCTTTCATAGAAATCTTCCGGGTCAAGGTCAGAAGCGTTCATCATTTTTAGTTGGGAAGGTCTGACACGCAAAAAAACCGGCTTTGTGGCCGGTTGTGGGTTATGCCCCCAATGCGTAATTCAAAGTATACCCATTTAATTAGGGATGTAACAATAAAAAACTTGAATTTGTTGCAAATCAAATCATACAAACACTTCCGGTATCCGCCAATTTTAGCCTTGCGCCAGCCCTTAAACACACAACTCTCGACACACAGAGCTAAACGATAACTGTTTGTTGAGACCTGGGGGCCGGGAGGCCATTAGCGCGATACTATTCGATAAAAGGCCGGAGTTAGTCTATCTCGTTCCCAAAAACCTCCAAGAAATAAATCGGCATGAGTAATGACGCTGATGAACTAAGTGCGGTGCTAGGCCAAACTGTGACTGCCTTTGAACAAGCCTTAGCCGATCAGTCTATGGCGCTGCAAAGTCAGGAGATTGGTACGGTCACCTATCTGGGGAATGGAATTGCGCGGGCGATCGGGTTGCCGAATGTGCAGTCTGAGGAACTGATTCGGTTCCCGGGGGATCGATTGGGGGTAGCGTTTAACCTCGATCCCGGTGAGGTGGGGATTATTCTGTTAGATGGCAGTGACGCCCTCAAGTCGGGATGTGAAGTTCAACGCACCGGACGTGTCTTAGACACGCCAGTTGGGGAAGGATTATTGGGTCGAGTCGTGGATGCTAAAGGGCAGCCGCTGGATGATCGGGGACTCGTGGCCACCCTTGAACGCCGACCAGTTGAGCGTCCCGCACCCGCCATCATGGATCGAGCTCCGGTCACAATCCCTTTGCAGACAGGGATTAAGGTGATTGATGCATTGATTCCTATCGGTCGGGGACAGCGAGAGCTGATTTTAGGCGATCGCCAAACTGGGAAAACTGCGATCGCACTCGACACCATCCTCAACCAAAAAGATAAAGACGTCATCTGTGTTTACTGCGCCATTGGTCAGCGGAGCGCAGCGGTGGCCAAACTGATTGCGGAGTTGCGCGATCGCGGCGCCATGGACTACTGCATTGTGGTGGTCGCCAGCGGAGAATCGCCGCCCGGCCTGCAATATATCACCCCTTACGCCGCAACCACCATAGCGGAATATTTTATGGAGCAGGGGCGAGATGTACTCATTATCTATGACGATCTGATCCAACACGCCCGAGCCTATCGCGAACTGTCTTTGCTCTTGCGGCGGCCACCGGGGCGAGAAGCCTTTCCAGGGGACATTTTCTATATCCACGCCCGACTGTTGGAGCGGTCTACCCACCTGAGCCCCAAATTGGGGGGCGGTTCGCTGACATCCTTGCCGATTGTAGAAACCGAAGCGGGTAACCTATCCGCCTATATTCCCACCAACCTCGTGTCCATCACAGATGGTCAGATTTACCTCACCCCAGAACTATTCCAAAAAGGCATTCTCCCCGCTGTGGATGTTGGCAAATCTGTCTCCCGCGTTGGCGGCAAAGCCCAATTGCCTGCCTATCGAGCAGTCGCAGGGGATCTCCGCCTATCCTACTCTCAGTTTGAAGAACTGGAAGCCTTCGCCCGCTTTGGCGCCCGCTTAGACGAATCCACCCGCCAAACCCTAGACCGAGGCCGCCGAGTCCGGGAAGTACTAAAACAAGACGCCTACAACCCCGTTCCCGTCGCCGAACAAATCGCCATCCTCCTCGCCGTCAACCAAGGCCTATTTGATGCTCTATCCACTGAGCAGATCGCCGAAGCCGAACAAATAGTGCGTCAAAAAGTTACCGAACTCCTCCCCGATGTCTGCCAACGGATTCGATCGGGGGAGAAACTGAGCGAGGGCGATCGCAAGGCGTTGTTGGATGCAGCGGAACTGGGCCTTGAGGGTATGAGGAAGGATGAAAGGTAGATGGGTAGATGGGTGGATGGGTGGATGGGTGGATGGGTTACTCAATGATCCAATTTGATGATTGTTTAACCATGAGGACAAGTTGTCCGAGGATTTGGTTGTAACGTGTGTATAAGACTCGTCCTCTTGTAGGATCAAGATAGTCACACTTAACAGCAAACTCTAGCCAAATTTGGGTCTCAGTTGCTTCAGCTTGACAATCTGTAAGCTTCCCAACAAAGGCAGCTTTATATCTTCGTTTACGCCATCCTTCACCTAAATTTGTACAGACAGAACGAGACGATCGACGAATTTGATCGATCAATGAGAACCGTTCTTCAACTGGAAACATTTTAGTTACCTCAAAAATCTCCATTGCTGCATTAAATGCAAATTGATACACCTCCAGATCTCGATATGTCTGAACCAGCTTCTTCCCCATGGAGACAATTAAACCCAATCACTGCGATAATCCCATAATTCCCCTTACCCATCCACCCATCCACCCGTCCAACCATGTCAACTCCCCAAGCCCTCAAACGCAAAATCGACAGCGTCCAAGACTTACAGTCCATTGTGAAAACGATGAAAGCCCTGGCGGCGGTGAGTATTCGTCAGTATGAGAAGGCGGTGGCGTCGCTATCGGAATACAATCGCACGCTGGAGATGGGCGTGCAGGTTATGTTAATCAATTTCCCGGAGCGATTAGCTAGCCTAAAGACTGAGGCGATCCATCGATTAGGCGTGGTGGTGTTTGGGTCGGATCAGGGGATGTGCGGCCGATTTAATGAGCAATTGACGGATTTTGTATTGCAGGCGCTTGATCAACATCCAGTGGCGACGAAGGATCGTCGAGTGATTGCCGTTGGCGCGCGGATTAGCGATCGCTTAGCGGAAGCAGGGCAACCGATCGAAGTGAGTTTTTCTGTACCGGGCTCCATTGGCGGCATCACCCCCAGAATTCAAGAGATTGTGTTGCAGCTAGAAGTGTGGCGTCGGGAGGATCCGGTGGATCAGATTTTGGTGTTTCACAACAGCCCGATTGCAGGCGCTGGCGTTGCCTACTCGGCCCAAAGACAACAGCTTTTTCCCTTAGATCTCCCCTACCTGCGAAATTTGCAGCGACGTCCTTGGCCGTCTCGCTGTCGTCCTATGGTGACTATGAGTCGGGAACGTCTTTTTTCTGCGTTATTTCGCCAATATTTCTTTGTCGGGCTATATCGAGCTTGTGCAGAGTCCCTAGCGGCTGAAAACGCCAGTCGCCTCGCCTCGATGCAAATTGCTGAGAAAAATATTGCAGAACGGTTGGTGGAACTGCAGACGACTTTTCAACAACAACGCCAGGAAGCAATCACTGAGGAGCTTCTGGATATTGTGTCAGGGTTTGAGGCGCTGATGAAAGAGTAGGGATCAAGCTAAAATCGCGATCGCATCCTTGAGAATTCGAATCATCCCCACAATGGCAGGGAAGAATTCCAGCTGTCCGAGAAACATCCCAATGACTTCAGTCCATAGTAAACCTGTGGGCGCATCAGCCGAGGTCACCCCCACCGAGAGCCCGACGGTGCTGAGGCGATTTCCAGGAAAAAAATCCCACACATCTTTTTTCAAGTTCCCCTCTCAGGAGGGGGCACGGGTGGGTTTATCTGAAGTATCTCGGCTAACCCACCCCCAACCCCCTCCCGAGAGGGGTCTATCGCATTCTGGTAAATTTATTCTCGGAAATCGCCCCAAAGCCTTAGCTTCAATCGCATCGTGATTGATCAGGGTAGCTGATATCCTTTGCTCGCAAATTGCCTCATCAGAAAATAAACCAGCTTTGAGATTGAGATTATCTTCCCCGGTCACCGCAAGTAAACAGTCGACCTTGTCGGTTTTAGCTTGCCGTAAGATCGCCAATTCAGCAGCATCGCCCACAATTTGAAACCCGCTAAATTCAGTCCCCAGATGGTTGAACGTCCCTTCTTTCCGGTCAATCACCACAACGCTATGGCCCTGACCGCTCAACTGACTCGCCAGGATTGACTCTAACCGACCACACCCCACGATAACAACGTACTGAGCCTGCTCCATAGCGCTCCTTTTCGTTTGCCTACTTTAAATCCTAAAGGTCCATCACCCTCACGAATTCCTCATCTTTTTCCATTAGTCTAGACCTAGTTGAAAGTGCTTTGAAGCCTGTGCAAAAGGCAAATCGGCTCTTCTCTGGTGAGAGGGAAGACCGCAGAAATATGTTTCCAAAAGTCTTGAGAGACGTGCGTCCTGAAAAATTCCTATCTTGATAAGAGTGGAAGGTAGTTTGGCAGAAGAGAACGAAACAATGGACAAGCAAATTGAGCAATTTATTCTAGATATTTTGGCGGATCATAATATCCTCACGTTGGCGACTGTTCGAGACGATGGGTATCCCCAAGCGACGACGGTTACTTACGTCAATGATGGTTTAGAAATCTATTTTTTAACTGGGCCAGAGTGTCAGAAAGTGGGCAATATTCAGCGCTGCAACAAGGTCTCTCTCACGATTGATCGTGAGTATGAAGACTGGCATCAGATCAAGGGGCTTTCGATGGGGGGAATTGCAGAAATCCTATCCGATCCTGATGAGATTACAAAGGCAATTACCTGCCTTGAAACGAAGTTTCCCCAAATACATGAGTGGGGAACGGCTGAAGATATCAGCAAAGCCGCCGCTTTCGTCAAGATCACGCCACAGGTGATTTCGGTGCTCAACTACGAGAAAGAGTTTGGGCATACAGAATTGGTTGCTGTTGAAACGTAACAATCCTGTATTCAGCAATGCCTCTTGCCTAGCCCTGGTAAGGCAGTTTGGTGATTTCGTAATCGCATCATTGGTGTCGAGACTGGGGGCTGTCCTCATTCCGCCACCCACGCTCATCCCATCTCCACTAACCCCTCTCTCCAGGAAGTCATCCGATAATGTCATTTTTAAAGAACATTTGGAACAGTCCATACGCTATCTTCACTGCCTAACCACACTAGGGCCTGTTTTAAAACCTTCCGAAATTGGTAGATATGCTGAGGTTAGTGCATTCTGACCTCAATCATGATTCTTCCTCCCTACAATCGAGGCGACCTACGGGATCTCCAATGGAAACGGCTTAAACCGATACTTCCCCCTCAAAAACCAGATGTAGGACGCCCTAACAACGATCATCGGATAACCATCAATGGCATCTTATGGATCTTGCGAACTGGCGCTCCATGGCGAGATTTACCCAAGCGCTATGGACCCTGGGGAACTGTCTCAGGGCGCTTTTATCGGTGGCATAAACAAGGACAATGGCAAAGGATCTTTCAGACACTCCAACGCCAAGCAGATACTCAAGGAAAGATCAATTGGGAGATCCATTTTGTAGATGGGACTATGGTCCGCGCCCACCAACATGCAGCCGGGGCAAGACGCGGAACTTTGGACCCAAATAGTGAGTTGTCTGCGATTGAACAAGTTCAACAGCGCGAAGCCTTAGGCTGGTCGAAGGGGGGCTTCAGCACTAAAATCCACCTACGCTGTGATGGCAATGGGCTCCCGATGACCTTCTTGTTAACGGTGGGCGAACGACATGAGGCGGTTGTGTTTGAGCCGTTGATGGAGCAAGGCGCTGTCCGACGCCAAGGGGTTGGACGACCGCGCTTGCGACCCCGTCGCGTCAGTGGAGATAAGGGGTACAGCAGCAAAAAAAATCGACTCTATCTCCGGAGACGGGGTATTCGATATACCATTCCGCGCAAGTCAAATGAACATCGAGGGGGTAAGTTTGACAAGTCTCTATACCGCCTGCGCAACCAGGTTAAGCGATGTATCAGTCGCTTAAAGCAGTTTCGTCGCATTGCCACTCGCTATGAGAAGATGGCTGAAAACTACCTTGCCATGCTGACTCTAGCTTCTATCATGATGTAGTTGTAGTTTTAAAACACACCTTAGTACAGCCCTCCGGAAATAACTCGGCAGCCCGAATAAGCTCGTAGATCCCTTAAGCCATGAATTTTATGGTTATATGGCTGATGGATTATCTCCAGATCTAGATCTCTTCACCAGCTTCCACCGACCAACCGATTCAGCACTTACTTGTAAATTCTGCTTGATCTGTCAAAACTCTTCCGACTTTATGCTTATAAGACAAAAAAATGTGAAAAATTCGAGTACTTTCAAGCTGTTTACAAGATGATTTTTTTCTCTTCAGCATGCTGTTTCAGCCATGAATCTGGGAGAGCCCTGGCAGCCAAAATGCTACCCAACAAAATAGACAACTCCGCAAATTCAGAATTCAAACCTTTCTCTACAAGAATGTCGCTGCAACCAATAAAAACTAGAGCTACGCCACCTAAAAAGTCACAAAGAACTTTGATAGTTTCTTTTATTTTCTGAGCATCCAAACCCAAGCCATCTTTATCCCTAAATTCGTCTTCATACATTTTTTTATGCAAAGAATTCAACTTAGATTCCATAACACTAATTTTAAATTTCAAGTCTTCAACTCGCTGCCTTCTTGAAGCAAGGTCTTGCAATTCAGTCAAAGACAAGAAAGGAAATATACTCTTTAGACCTGTATGTACTCTCCTTAACTCTTCGACAATTTTCTGCAACTCTTTAGAAAGACTTTTTGCCCAATTTTCTCCCATATATGCCCGACTCATTAGGTGAAATGAGTTCTCTTTGAAACTGGGAAGAAGTTCAGGAAGGTTTCCGATAAATCTTGGATAATTCCGAATAACCTCGAAAAAATATTCATCCCCCTCTAATTTTTGAAGTGAATGCAAGGCGAAAGAAGTAATTTCTCTAACTTCCCTCCTAGCAGTCAGCTCGCTACTTTTGAGTATATCATCGAGTTTTTCCCTTAATTCTAATGCCTTTCTTCCTGGTCCAATTATGTATCGGAAACGTTTTAGGTCAAGTTGGCGAATATCGCTGGGTTGTGAATCCCATTTTTCGGGATAAACAAAATACACATTGTCTACTCTTCGATGACTACGAAACAAGAATCTTGTTAGCTCCTCTCCATATAAGTGTTCCGACTTTGAGTCCTTGGGCAATGGCCAATGTAAATCCTCATAAAGTTTAAATCTATAAAAGTCGAAAGAATATCTCAGCAATTGGACATATCTCATAACTAGTGAATTTAATCCAGCATAGGCAAATAAAATTATTGACAATCCAATTATCAAGCATTCTACAGAAGACTTAATTGCAATATTTAATCCTGCCCATGTCCAAGACAACTTTATAGTAAAAGGTAAAAGCGTAAAAGCATAAAGAATCGCTGAAGAAAAAGCTTTTTTGCTCAATAGGCTATAACTGTCTTCTAAGTTAGTTTTTCCATTAAGCTCTTGAGTTCCTTCATCACTCCTTTTAGGAGTTTTATTTGTTTCAGATGCATTGTTAGACTTCTTGATTGATAGTGGTATAGAAGAAGTTGAAAAGAAGTTAAACACACAAACTAAGACTGAAAGAAGACCTGAAAAACCAAAGAATATTTTTTGTTGCTGAATGGATGCGACAAGCAGCCCTATACACAATAGAGCCAGAATTATTTCTAAGAAGTGATTTCTAGGTAAACTCTTTGGAATATCAACTTCTGACTCTTTAGATTCAAGTTTTTCTAATCTTCTAAACTTACCAATCAGAAGTAGCATGTATGGAAATATAAGGATAAAAAAGTAAAACAATAAAAAATAGACATGTGCTTGATTCCAATCATATCTAATGTAGGGTAAAAAAGAGCAGATCAAGAAAAATACTCCCCAAATCAGAAGGTGTATTCTTCGGCCAATAGCTTCATTGCTTTCTTCAATGTCCTTTCTAAATTTATCTGGAACAATTAGCAGCAAACGAGGCAATACATGATTGATTTCCAGACCATAATTTTCACTGGAATAATCTTCTGCTGCACGCAGAAGATTACCTAGACTAGTTGGCATTATATGATCTTTATTTGGGGGGAATCTTTCTTCAATATCATTGTCTAAATTAATGAGCTCTATCTCTTTCGAAGATGACAGTTTACTTCCAGCATATTTTTGCTTTAGCCTTCCAAACTTCTGTCTCTTTTTCTCCAGTTCTTTAGCTATCTTTTGAATTCTATTAGAGCGATTAAGCCATCTCCCTAAAAGGGGAATATAAGCAAACCAATCAGGCCAGTATCCTTCAATAAGTTTAATAGCTGGAGATGTTAATGAACTCACCAAGGTAATAGATACAACCACAGAAAAGTATAGCCAAACGACAAAAAAGAATCCTTGGATTAAAATTGCAATATCTATTTGACTAAGATCACTCTCGTCT
>JASJDH010000440.1 GCA_030065175.1 Leptolyngbyaceae cyanobacterium MO_188.B28
AAATGTCGGGCATCTGGTTTATCCATCACAAACCTCCTGTTGCCTCTATCTCCATTATCCCTCCCTTGGATTGCCGGAGTAATAATTGCTTTCGAATCCGACTCTTGAGCCAAGACCAACACCGTTCAATCTTATTCAGGTCAGGTGAATAAGGCGGCAAATACCAAATCTCACATCCCGCCGCTTTAACCAACTGCTCAATGTCTCCCCCCTTGTGAAAAGTAGCGTTATCAATCACCAACTTTTGCCCTGGCTTCAATACAGGTATCAGGCAGGTTTTTAACCAAGTTTCAAACACGGTTCGATTACAGGCTCCTTCGATGGTGAACGGGGCTAGCAACTGCCGTCGGCAAAGGGCCGCAATCATATTGACGCGACCGCTTCGGCGACCTGATTTCAAAGCATGAATGCGTTCGCCTTGGGGACTGTAGCCATAGCCATAGTCGTCTCGATTGTCCATCCCCGCCTCATCGGCAAAGACAATCTGCTCCGGCTCCAAAGCCGCTAGCCGTTGAACAAACTCAATTCGTTTTTGCTCGTCTCGTTCTCGGTAGCCGTAAGTCTTTTTTTTCGGGTGAACCCAATCTTCTTAAGCGCCCTAGAGATCGTCCGATCGCTGATCTCCCCTTCCCACAACTCAGCCATCTCCTTCTGGGTCTTGTCAGGGTGCTTCTGGGCAAAGGCTCGGAACTTCTCCCAATCCGTAATCTTGTGGCTATGGCCGGTGTGTTCTCTAACTTTAGGTTGGACATCGCCGGTTTCGGCTTTGAGACGCAACCATTGATTGATGGTGTTTCGACTGATGTGGAAGTATTCGCTGGCTTCGCAACGCTTCATCCCATCGAGTTCGATAGCGTCAATTACTTTGCACCGCAAGTCGTAGCTGTAGGGTTGGGCCATGGAGATGCACGCTTCTAGACTATCTTCCAGTCTACGTCCTAACCAATATGGCGACTGCTATATCTCCCTAAGCGTCTTCAAATTGCTGGAGTGAGCCCTTCCTTGCGAGATTAGAACTGCTTTAGACATACTGCTTAACCACTCGCCATAGATAGAAAAACGGGCGCAGGAAAATGTACAAAAACCAAAGGGGCTCTGGCAACGTTAATACTTGCCAATCTCTAGCGCTGAATAATAGGCGATTAACACAGGCGATTCGATAAGAAAGTTGATTTTTCAGGCGCATTTCATAGTACAAGTTTTGCCAGAGTCTCCAGGGGGCGAGCGGGGGGGTGTTGAAACGACCTACCGTTGATCTAGGCTGGGTGTCTTGGATCTTTGCGGCTGCGATGGTGGATAACCAGAGTTGCGATCGCCCTTGACAGGTGTTAGACCAAACCCCAGGAATTTCAATCCCAAGATATTTCTCCGTTAGGAGTAATGCCTGACCCACCGCCCGACGAACCTTTAAGCGAAATGCAAATTCGTGCAAAGCCTCCCAATTTAAGGTTTGATAATGCTTAACCAGCATGGCGATATCCATCAGCCAAATCAGACGTGACCACTGATGTACAGCACCATGAACGCTTAAATAAAGTATTTGATGCTCTGGGCAAAGCACTCGAACAGTATTGCCTCGATTCACTGTTAATTCTGTCGCCGATCGCCACGCCTGATCAAACGCTAAGCAAAACAGTCGGGGATTACGAGACCAACGAAAATGGAGATCTAAGGAGAGACGTTTCTGGCTAGACATCCAGGATATTTCCCCCTGTTGGCCTATATATAATTTTTGCTGGGTCAGGTTCCAATGCTGAGCAACTTGCCATTGATAGTCTGTTGACCGCATCAGATCCAGCGCCTGGGCGCTGGCGGCCGGATCAACCAATAAGTCAATGTCCCCCGGCTGACGCAGCGCCATATCTCCATAGAGCTGAGAACTTAACAGCGTTCCTTTAAGGGGAAGCACCCGAATCCCTGCCGTCTGAACCTGTCGCATCAGTTTTAGGGTTTCTGCGCCGAGCAGCAAACTACGCTGTACCATATCCTGGTTTTGAGTAACCAAGACCTGTTTGACTGGGGAGGGGAGGGAGTCTAAAAGCCCAACTTTCACGAATACCTGGTAGACCAGCGGCAAAACACCGTGGATGCGGCAGAGTTGTTCAAGTTGACTCCAATTAATCAGGTCTGAAATCCTGGGGTGAATTAAACTTGATGGCGCTAGATTCAAATAAACTTTTAAACAGTCAATCAGAAATACTAGTTGAGGATCCATCTCGAAATCCAGTTGCGTCAGCAACATTTCGACAACTCTGAATGGGGCGGTTGGAATACAAAACAGCCGACTACTGTGAACTGACCAAAGCCGTAGCCTCCAGTCACCCGCACCCGACCTGCAGCAACCCAAGCATGGGCTGTCAATTCACAGGTAGAGGAATCACGGGCCAGACCAAAGTATAGGGCGTAGGGAATCCGGTACAGTCCCAACAGCAAACGTGCAGTCACTGCCTGGGTAAAACAGTTGGATCCCCAGGGGGTATATCGAGCCGACAACCGCACCACACGGCCAATGTGCAAGGCGCGCACTTCTTCCGCCGATTCCAGCAATGGGATTGTGGGAGGCAAGCTATTATGGACGCCCCAGCTAGAAACTAATCGTTTGAACGATAGGATCAGAATGATCGCTCGACTGAATCCCAACAACAGCCAGGTTGGGGCAAGCCAGAACTGAATAAACAGAGGTTGTCTAATTAGGGTCTTCACCTTACGGAACATATGCTCAGTTCAATACCTATAATTACCGAACCGCCATTCCAACCAATGGCTATCACGCTAGAAGTATGTGGGATAAAAATCGAAGGCGGGGGGCAATCAACTCATTGACTTGACCTGCATAACAGGTGATGTATATCAGGCAAATAGGGCATTGAGATTCACTAGCCTATCACAAATTTATGGAAAGAACCTGGCAACCATTAACCACGTGTGCGCCAGTTTACTCTGTCTATTGTGTAGGCCAATACGTGGCAGTAATGCAATGTTATTTGTTCGACTAAGGTCGTGTTTACAGTACACAGGAGCTGATGTACAAAAGGCTCAGTTGCTGTATTAATTGGATTATCTTCACTAGGCCCCCTTTTCTTGAAGCCCCTTGGCCTTCATAACGTATAGCTTAAGTACCTGGGCAGAAATATTTACAGACTGAGCAACCGTATTCAAGGGGTTTCAGCAGCTTTTCTCTGTAATTAATTTTGCCTACCTACTTATATATTTTTAAGCTGCGTTGGCGTCTGGTGTTTCCTTCCTTAACCAGTCCATAAAGAAATTTGTGGATGAGGTGAAGTCGGTTAAATTCATTAACTGTATTGATTGAGGCCCCATATAGGGGTAACTTATTCTGTCGTTTACGTTTTTTGCTGTGCGAAGTTTCTGTTATCGCGCCTACGGGTTAACTTTCCAGTCACACCTTCCGTTGCCGGGGCTTCTGCCTGCTGAAAACAGGACTCCAGATGTTTCGATCGGTTATGGAGAGATCCCTGCTGCCTTACCCGATCCGGCTACTCGTTTTGGCATCTGGGAGGCTGCGCCCAACAAGTTTTTGTTGAATGTTTCTCATGTTGCCCGATATCTTATCCTGAATGGTCAGGAAATCCGGATCGAGGCTGCGCCTGAGAGTACAGAGGATGATATCCGCACCTTTTTGTTGAGCTCCGCCCTGGCGGCGTTACTGCAACAGCGACATATTCTGACTTTGCACGCCAGCGCCATCCAAACGGCGCAGGGAGCCGTGCTATTTCTGGGCTCCTCTGGCAGCGGAAAATCAACATTGCTGGCTGGCTTGTTAAAGCGGGGATACGCCATGTTAACCGATGACGTCACTGGGATCATATTTGATGGAGATGGCTGTCCCTTGGCGCTGCCTGCGTTTCCAGTCGCACGTTTGTGGGCGGATGCGGTCGCCCAACTTGACTACGCTGGTTTGGCGCGACGGTGGGTGCGAGCAGAGTTGGAAAAGTATCTCCTTCCGGTCAATCATTTCTGGAAGAGTCCGCTTCCCGTTTGCGCCGCCTATGTGCTCACAAGCCACAATCAGGTGAACATTCAATTTGAGGAGTTGAAAGATATAGGTCGCTTCAAATGGCTGTGTCAATATACCTATCGCAAAAGATTCTTGCGCGGCCTTGAATTGGAGCCGATCCATTTTCGGGCCGTCACAACAATAACCAGACAGGTGAAAATGACGCGTGTGATCCGACCGGCGCATCCATTTCTGCTAAATGAGTTAGTTGATCGATTGGAGCAAGACTTTCGAGCCCAAGCGCATATGGAGCCCAACAGCGCATCCTATGCTGTCCCATTGGGGGTATAACAGTCACCATGTCAATTATCTGGC
The DNA here is from genome assembly GCA_030065175.1 of Leptolyngbyaceae cyanobacterium MO_188.B28. Classification (GTDB taxonomy): domain Bacteria; phylum Cyanobacteriota; class Cyanobacteriia; order Phormidesmidales; family Phormidesmidaceae; genus JAKSDM01. The sequence goes on from JASJDH010000440.1 coordinate 4,334, forward strand.
TCGTCTCTTATCCCAAATCTGGCAATACCTGGCTGCGCACTTTTTTGACCAACTACTTGCGTGAAGACGAGCAGCCAGCAGATATCAACAGTCTAATCGGCATGCCAATTGCCACCAATCGACATGAATTTGATGAACTGTTGGGGCTAGCGTCATCCGACCTTCGATCAGATGAAATCGAGCGTTACCGTCCTCTGATCTACAATTTGTTGGCGGCTGATTGTAGGAAACCCTTTTTCATCAAGGCCCATGATGCTTACACCTTAAACACAGATGGTCAAGCACTTTTCCCACGACAAGCAACAACTGGTGTGATCTATGGGATACGCAATCCGCTTGACGTGGCTGTTTCCTATGCTCACCACGAAAATAAAGCGATCGATGACATTATTGACCACATTAATTGTAACGCCCACACTATGCTAGAAAAGCCAGATACACTTTACTCTCAGTTATCACAACGGTTACTTTCCTGGAGCAATCATGTGTGTAGTTGGATCGATGATTCGGACCTAAATGTGCATGTCATCAAATACGAAGATATGTTACAACAACCGATGGCTACCTTTGCCAATGTGATCCGGTTTACCGGACTTACGCTGGATATGGCTCGTATTCGACGATCAATCAATTTTTCCTGTTTTGAGTGTTTGCAAGCCCAGGAAGCTACACATGGATTTGCTGAAAAGCAATCTACGGCCCTATCTTTCTTTCGCCAGGGTTTATCCGGTTCCTGGCGAGAGCATCTAGCTCACTGGCAAATTCAACGGATTGTTGATGCCCACAGCCAAGTTATGGACCGGTTTGGCTATTTGTTAGAGGCGCAGACTTTCTTGGGTGATTTTGCCTATTCTTGAAATGAACTTGACTCTTGAATAAGTAGTTGCGCAAAATTAATTACACAGTCGATGCGCAGTAACAACAGGATGTCATGTCGTTCGCGTAGCGGCTCCGTTCAGGAGCAATGGAGCGAAGTGGAATCGAGACATCTCAGACTTTAGCGGGAGATTGAGATTCCTCGCTTCTCTCGGAATGACACTTGGCCTCTGTGAAATTTTCAATACCCAGGTACTTACTCTATGGTGTTGGAGAAATAAAAGCCTTTCCCTTATCCTGAAACGTTATATGACCATTCAGCTTGACACAATAGTTGCTCGAAATGACACCATCTTGTTCAGCGATTTGGACAATCGGATGATGATGATGAGTATTGATAATGGGGAGTACTACAGCCTAGATGCAGTTGCCTCTCGCATCTGGACTCTGCTTGTAAATCCCCTCTCCGTTGCCGATATGTGTGTTACACTCGTCGCCGAATATGAAGTGAGCCTAGAAATGTGCCAACAAGATATCTTGGCTTTTATGAACGAGATGTCTATGTTAGAAATAGTTAAAGTCTTGAATCAAAGGCAGTAAAATGGAAGCCGATAACACAAAAGTAAACGTTGAGAACAAACCTGCATCTAAGAAGCCTTGGATAAAACCGACAATTGAGACAATAATGTCAGTAAAACAAACACGAGCGGGATTCCTCCCGGGCTCCGTGGAGAATCCAGTTTACTTTCCATCATAGTTTTTTAACTTCTTACAGGACTATGAATTAATCAAAAGATAATCGCTTTGATTAGTTCCTCGATTTTCTTGTATCAATCAAGAGGTTGTGCTTATGAGTGCAATCTGTGGCCTATTTCAATATGATATAGAGGGTTCTTCCAGGGTACTTGGCTCAATGCTTACAGCGTTGGACGAGTACGGCCCAGATGGCTTTGCCCAGTGGGCGAAAGGCGCAGCAGCGCTAGGGCAGCAACGGATGCTGGTCACGGTTGAATCTCAGCAAGACCCATTACCACGTTACGATGATACAACCCACTTGGCCATTGCTGCCGATATTCGTTTGGATAATCGCACCGCCTTGGGTAGTGCTCTGGGGATATCTCCCGCAGAGCAAAATCAATTGTCTGACAGTCAACTGATTTTGCAGGGGTATCGGCGTTGGGGAGAAAATTGCCCTAATTACTTTTTGGGTGATTTTGCACTGGCGATTTGGGATCCGCAGACCAAAGTCCTATTTTGCGCCCGCGACCCCATCGGGGCTAAACCGTTCTATTACAGTCTGAGTCCGAGAGGCTTCTTCTTTGCCAGCGATATCAAAGGCGTGCTTGCCGCACCAGGCGTTTCTCACCAGCTAGACGACGGCTATATTGCCGCCAGTTTACTGGACAAGTTTTTTGTCTCCCCCGACCACACTTTCTTTCAGGCCATTCGCAAACTGCCCCCAGGGCATACTCTGACCGTCCAGCCCGATGCCGTCCGCCTGGAGCAGTACTGGTTTCCAGAGCGGTCTCCAGAGGTGCGTTTTTCCTCTGACGCCGAATATGCAGACGCATTTCTGGAAATTTACACCCAGGCTGTTCATGATCGCTTACCTTCCCGGTATTCCCTAGGGGTGCATCTTAGTGGCGGACTGGATTCCTCTAGCATCGCTGTAATGGCTGCCCGTGAAATGCGGCGACAAGGTCGGCCAGCGCCAGCGACCTTTTGTTGGCAGCCTCCACCTGTCGGATCCTCTTCAACCGCCCAAGAATACGCCTTGATCCAGGCTGTTTGCGCCCAGGAGGGGCTACATCCGACTTACCAAGCTCCCAGCCCTGAAGATATTCTGGCGACTTTTCGCCGAGACGCGGCCTGTGAACCAACGGTAGGAACACTCTTGAATGAACTGGCGATCCAGCGACAGGCGGCGACGCAAGGGGTGCGGGTATTGCTTTCTGGGTGGGGTGGGGATGAAGGGGCGGCGTTCAATGGCCGGGGCTATTTCCCCGAGCTTTTGTTAAAAGGGCGCTGGCAGCGACTCTATCATGAAGGCAAGGCCCTGGCGGATCATCCCTGGAACTTTATCTTGATGGCGGCCCTATTGCCTCTGGTGCATAGTCAAGCCCCCAAGTTTCTGCGTCAGCTTCGACAGGGCAAATGGCCAGTTTCTGACTTTCCGTTGATTCATCCTGACTTTGTCCGTCGGGTGAAACCCCTGTGTCGCCAACACTATCGGGAGATTGGCGTCCGTCAGACCCAACTGCAATTACTGGCAAATGGCCATATCACCGCCCGAATTGAAGCATGGGCCGCCAGTGGGGCCCAGAATCAAATTGTCTATCGGTATCCTTTGCTGGATCGGCGTGTGCTGGAATTTGCCTTGGGATTGCCTCCAGAGCAATTCAGGCGGAGACGCTGGAATCGCTGGTTGATGCGCAATACCCTTCAACAAATACTACCGTCTGAAGTCTGTTGGAACGCTAACAAAGCGGACCCCATTCGCGTGCAGGCATTACGGGAGGCCATTGCCGAGACGCTTCCGTTAATCGCAAAATCCTTGACTTCTCGCTCCACACCCCCGACTAGAGCTGGTTATGTCGATGTACCACGCCTAATGGAGTATCTGGATGCAGATAAATTTAGGGCTGATCCTAAACTTGGGAATATCCGCACTGCGTTGCAATTCCTAGATTTAGAATGATTATCTCGTTTCAGCGAAAGTTTATTTTTGTCGCCATTCCTAAAACAGCCGGACACGCTATTCGACGAGGACTACGTCCTGCTCTGGATAAGAATGACTGGGAACAGTGCGGTTTGTTCGAAAGGAAGTGTTTTCCAGTTAAGTCATTAGCCTCCATAGGTCACGGTCACATTACCTGTCAACAAATTCAACCCTATTTACTGACAGGTATGTGGGAGACCTATTTCACATTCTGTTTTGTGCGCAATCCGTATGATCGATTTGTGTCATTTTGTTTTTTCTACAACCGTGAAAACTCACACATGCAGAAAAATCCACTGGATTTGATGAAACGAACCTTTCAGAACTCCCAAATAAAACAGCAGATTCTTTTCAGACCACAACACGAATTTGTGACTGATTCTTCTGGTCAACTCATAGTGGATTACGTGGGTCGGTTCGAAACCT
>JASJDH010000023.1 GCA_030065175.1 Leptolyngbyaceae cyanobacterium MO_188.B28
CATTCTCCGCAAAGCGCTGGTAAGGGATCGGGTAATCCAAAATGGGCGATCGCGACCTATCTCCCTGACAAAATGTGACAAATTCTGAGCAAACATGTAACTAAATCTGATTCTTTAGGTATTTTTTTTAGCCAAGATCTTTGCCAGAATAGATTCGTGCTTTGGTTAGTAGCGGTGTCATCCTCGCCAATTTGCAAGACTGGAAAGCATCTGCGGCGAATTTTTGACGCGGCGGAGACTGGCGGCGAGATTCTCTTAGAAGTTAGAAAGGGTATTGACCAATAGAGAAATTGGAGGCTGGGAGAGTTAGGACGCCTTGGATCACAGTGAATTTGGCGGCAATCATGAGGCGAATGTCAGATTAAGGAGGCCTGAAATGTTTGTAAAGTCCTTTAAACATGTCCTTTTAAGCCTTGAGAGTGACGAAGCAACATTAGAAAAGTGTATGGAGCTTAGTAAATTCAGAGAGTGTTACAGGGATGCTCAGATGCGGTTTCGCAATAGCCTGCAAACTGTCGCCATCGTGATTGAAATACTAGAGGCGGCCGGTAAACCCGAAAACGTCGAATCTGTGCTACCGCTGCTATGTGCGGAGCTGCCAAGGTTGCTCCAAGAATACGACCATCTGGATACCATTGTGGAAGAATATTTAACGGCGAATCTCTAAAGGTTTCTGCATCGAAAATCCCCCAATATCGGGGGATTTAGGGCCTTATATAGCTGATGTTTCGTTTACGGAAGCACCGCTTACCTATCGCTTCTTAACTGATCCCATCAAAGCAACTGCACCCTCCTTCACACCCCAAGCTCACCCACTCAAGGCGCATACGCCTGCTGAACCTTGCAATGGTCCAAAAGATCTCTTCAGCGAGAATGATCCAGAAGGTCCGTTCAGCAAGTCGGAAGAAATCTATATGCACAATGCCTATTGGATTCTGATTTGGCCCTTTCTCACCCGTGTTTTTGAAATCGTTACCCTGAATAGATCTGGTTCTTCTATACTCAGAGTAGTCAGACTGAATGCGATTTGCCTCGTCGGTGTCACGGCTTCCCAGGTGGATTCAGTGCTGATTTCTAGTTTTGAAAATGCTTTGAAAAATGAGTGATTCTGAAGACATATTAAAATTCACTGAAGAATTAATACACTGCGAGACCCGTCATCATTTAAGTGATGTAGAGCGCGCTATTTTGACGACAGTTTTAGAGGGAAGTCGAAAAACCTATGAGGAGATTGCAAAAGAATGCGGCTATTCTCCTAAATATGTTAGGCAGCATATTGCCTCTAACCTTTGGCAGTCGCTTTCTCAAGTCCTCAACCAAAAGATTACTAAGTTCAATGCTAAAGCGATATTAGAGCATGTTGCAACTCATCAGGAAACGATCGATCAGGCAGCTTTGTCGATGACCTCATCCATGCTTCCGAGTCCCCTGACCTCGGCAAATAAGGAAGAGAATATCCTATTAGTGGATGATGAGCCAGAGAATCTCACATTATTGTCTGACATGCTGGAAGAACAAGGTTATGAAGTGCAACAGGCAATTAATGGAACGATTGCTCTACAAGCGATCTCGTTAACTCTTCCTGATTTAATCCTACTTGATATTTGCATGCCGGATATGGATGGTTATACCCTTTGCCAAAAGCTCAAGGCGGATTCTAAAACCCAAGCTATTCCGGTGATTTTTGTGAGTGCGTTAGACGAGTCTTGGGATAAGGTCAAAGCCTTTTCTATGGGAGGCGGTGACTATATCACCAAACCTTATAAGGTGATTGAAGTCTTAGCCAGGGTGGAAAACCAACTAAAAATTAAGCGTCTGCAACAAGCACTCATAGAAAAAGATCTTCAGTTGCAGGAAGCTTTGCAAAAACTAGAAATCATTACTGAAAAATATGAATCAGCCACTTCAGTCAATACCAGGACTTCTGCACCCCAGCTCAGGACAGAGGGTGAGGAACATCGAGTAGTCTAACAATCTGATCAAATTGATAGTTTTCGGCCAAGGTTTGGAGTTTAGCTGCGATTTCTGCTTGTTCGGGCGGCATATCTTGAATGAGCTGCGTCACCTTTTTCCGCTTAAGGCGAGTAGCGGCTTCATAAAGCGCCATTCGCCACTGGGTGGGCATATCTTTAAGGCTGATTGCTCCCACTGTTGAGGATGCTTGCGCTTCACAGTAGATTGACTTTTGCAGTCTTTGGCCCTCACCATCGATCAACGGCTGAGATATAAACTCAACGCCTAGATGCTGGCTCATCTTTTCCCATATCATCTTCTCCTGAAAAGGTTTGCTGACATAGTCATCAAAACCCGATGTCAGTATGCGGTCTTGATTCTCCTTAAAAGCATGAGCCGTCAGGGCAATTATGATGGGATTTTGGATTTTAGATTTTAGATTTTGGATTGGATTTTCCTCCCTCTCTCCTCTAGACGCAACATGTTGCGTCTCTACATTTTCTCCCCCTGCTTCCCCATCTCCCGCCCGGATCCGACGCGTCGCCTCATACCCATCCATCTCCGACATCCGCAAATCCATCAAAATCAGATGCGGACGCCATGATTGCCAGATATCGATTGCTTCTCGCCCGGTACTGGCTGACTGAGCCGAAAACCCCATTGCAACCAGTAAATCCAACAATAACAGGCGATTATCAAGCTCGTCGTCCACCACCAGAATGCGATAATCGGGTTGTCCAGGGGCCAATCCGATTACGCGATCGCTCACTCTTTTATCCGACATCGCCTCACTAGCAACAAGGCCAATTGGAATTGAGAATTGAAAACAGGCGCCTACCTCAACTGTGCGTTTAATCGTCAGATTTCCGCCCATCAGCTCAACAAGTTTGGCCGAGATAGATAACCCCAATCCAGTTCCCTGTTTAAGTTTACGTCCTGTTGTGGTTTGCTCAAAGGGAACGAATGCTCTATTGTGTTCTGCTGGGACAATCCCGGGACCCGTATCTTCGACTTCTACTTGAAGGTAATGTTGGCTACCGAGTCCATCACGTTGAATATTGGCCCTTAAGCTTACCCGACCTTTTTCAGTAAATTTAACCGCGTTTCCAATCAAGTTAATCAATATTTGCCGCAATTTTCCCTCGTCTGCATAGACATATTGAGCTAAATCAAATGTAGGTTCTAAGGAAAATTGAATTCTCTTGCTTTGCACTTTGAGATAAAACATTTCTTGTACATCCTGAAGCAGCTTATGAAGGTCAAACGGCCTCTCATTCAAGCCAATCCGACCCACTTCAATCTTAGAAATATCCAAAATACTGTTAATTAAAGACAACAAGTGCTCACCGTTGCGATTGATAATCCCCAAGCGTTGTTGTTGTTCGGATTTAGATAAGCTATCCCGGCTGAGAACTTGAGCAAAACCAATGATACTGTTGAGCGGCGTTCGCAGTTCATGGCTCATATTCGCTAAAAACTCCGACTTAGCTCGATTAGCGCTTTCCGCTTTTTCCTTGGCGCGTTGGAGTTCAACTTGAGCCGTTTCTAGCATTTGTAGCGTTTTCTGTAATTCTCGGTTGCTTTCCGCCAAGGAAGCCGTCCGCTCCGCAACTTTTTGCTCTAAGGCTTGATTTGCCTTTTCTAAGGCTTTTTCAGCTTGTTTGCGAGCGCTAATATCGCGCACCATGATCAGCACTTCATTGTCTCGCAATACCATGATGCGGACTTCTTCATGGCAATGGCGGCCGTTGAGTGTGATTTCGTGCTCGTAGACTTGCAGTCGTCTGGTGGCCAGGGCCGACTGAATGGCCTGCATGCACTTTGCCGCCAGTTCCGGGGGTAATGAGGCTTGAATGGCGTTCCCCGCCGTATATTCTTTGAACCTATGGAAGCCCATTAGACGAGGCGTTTCTGAAGCGCGGACGTCGATGGTCTCTAAGTAAGCGCCCTCCCCGCTAGCGTGAATCATCAAATCGGGAATGGTCTCCACAATTGCCCGATTAGTCGCCTCACTCTGATGTAGGGCTTCAAAGGAGTTCTTCAGTTGTTCCGCCATCTCATTGAAAGACCTTGCCAGGGTATCCGTTTCAAAGATCAAGCTGGCGTCTACTTGCTGATCCAGAAAACCTTGGGACATTTGGTCTGCCGCCCGAGAGACACGGACAATGGGCGTGGCGATCCAGCGGGAGGTGACAAGTCCCAACAGTATCGCCACTGCCAAAGTCACCCCGCCCAGGATAAACGTCCTGATCGTTCTCTCGACAATCTGTGCAGTAAAGTCCGCCTTGGGAATGACGACAACCATAAGCCAATCCAGACCATGCGTCCCTTGAATGGGGGTCACTTCAAGAAATTGCCTCAGGCTTTCGATCTCAAGGCGTTGCCAAAGGGTTGGATGATCTTGCTTGGTTCTAAATGAAGTCTCTGACCCTTCAGCTGTCGATCCATCCCCAGAATCAGCAAAGTCCATCTCAAAGGTTAACCGCTGACCCATGTTGATGTGTTCAAGGCCGCCAAACTCAGCCAGCAAATGTTGCATCGCGACTCGAATTAATGGATGTTCGCTATCCACAGCAGCCAGTCGAGTTTCCCCACCTCCGGTTTTCAGGAATGGGGATTCGTCTGTGGAGCTAGCCACAATGTCCCCAGACCGTTCGATGATAAAGACCAGTCCAGAGTCGCTGATTTTCAACTGCCTGAGGAAATCGCTGATGTCGGAGAGAGTAAGATCCACCGCCAGCACCCCAAGGAGCGCCTCCGATTCAGCCTCATAGATTGGCGTGCTGTGAGTAATGCCGAGGTTCGGGGAGGACGCAAATACGTAGATCGGAGACCAGGTTGGCCCCTTAGCATCCAGGGCCGCTTGGTACCAAAGTCGTTGACGCGGATCGTAGACTTTAGTATTAAGTAAACCAATACGTTCTCCTTGGGCGTCTAGCTGATAAATTTCCTGATAAGGGGCAGTCGATTGATTTCTGATCTGTAGGGTTGTGAGATCCGCTGTGTGCCGCCAGACACCCACAAAATTTCCTCTTGGGTTGGCGAAGTAAAGGTAAGGCACAGCATCGGAGATCTGCGTCTGATCCCAGAAGTACTGGGCTATGGTCGACTGATCCGTCAGGTCAATATAACCGGCTCGAATCGCCGTCAGATTAATTTGTAGAAACTGATAGGGGATGTCGGCAAAGGTTTGAATATGCCTTTTGACATGGATAGTCACTTCATCGCTGATCCGCTCTAACAGCTCATTTACTGACTTCTGCCTGTGGCGGAACGAGAGCCATCCAATCACCGCAACCACCCCAACAATTTGTAAGACGAAAGCGAGTACAAGGATGATACGGAGGCTGAATTTGGATGCGGGGACTGGTCTTCTCAGGTTCATTGGGGCATGTAAGAAAATGCTGCGATGAAGATAGACTAGGATGTATAACTTTATTTTTAAAGAGCTACAAACAACACAGTCTGCATTTTGAGGCGCCAGACTTAGGTCACAATATCAGAAGCGTCTAAAAACAAGGGCTTCAGGGATATTAATTTTCATAATCTACACAAGCTAGATTCTCAATTATGGCTACCTATTGAAAATATCGTTGGCGAAAATCACTGTGCCTTTATTGATTCCTCGCAATCGGGGTTTAACTGAATGTCTGAGGTAAACAACTGGTTCACCTCAGACATTCAGGTTTGCACATTTTGAAAGCTCAGTGCTCCTCAAATTCGGAGCTATCCAGGGCGACCGGCGAGGCCAGGGGGAGGGTGATATGGGAAAGGTTTCAGCATGCCTACAACCAATTGCCAATCAAAATATAGGGCGCCCAAAATATGGGGAGTTGATATTCTGGGGTGTTGAGCAGCGCAAGTTGGGCGTGGCGCAAGGCTTCGGCTCTTGATTGGCCTTGGCTGGTTAAGGTTTGGTAAAACTGATTCATCAAGAATGCGGTCGACTGATCATTTACACTCCACAGAGACGCGATCGTGCTGCGGGCGCCCGCTCGAATCGCCACCCCAGCCAACCCCAATGCGGCTCGCTGATCTCCCGCAGCGGTTTCACAAGCACTGAGAATCAAAAGTTCGAGTGGTTGAGGTTGTTGTTGATCTCGAGATCGCAATAAGACGTTTAACTCGTTTACATTAATCCGTTTATCCCACGCCAGAACAAATGTTTCGTCTGCATTTGAGCTAAATTGACCATGGGTCGCCAGGTGGACAAGCGAAAACGATTGTGAATTCATTTCTGACTGAAACGCTTGCGTCGTGAATTGCTGATTCAACAGCACTTGACTCGGCAGCTTGGATTGAATTTGAGTTAATTCAGCGCCAACATAGGGAAGGCGGGGAAAGCCGTGTCGGGCTTGCTCCAGGCCTACAGCAAGAGCTTTCAGCCGATATGATTTTAACGGTTTGGGGTCAAATAACTGGAGGCTGGGGGAAAGCGCGATGGCGTAGTTTTCAACTAGGTATTGGCGTCCATCATAGAGGGCCGCCATGGGAATATTTCGCAGTTGCCCATCCAGAACAAACACGAGTGTCTTAATGTTACTCTGGGCGATTGCGTCTTCTCCAGGCTGAATCAACCAGCTGTAGACTTGTTGAGAGAGGATCTGGGTCCGGCGCAGCGCATCGGGTTCGGCAATGTTACGGCGCAAGTCATTGAGGACCTGCTCAACCTGTTTTTGCGGCAGGGGGGTCGCGTAGTGACGCAGAGGCTGTTGGGGCAGCTTCAGGATAACCTCGATGCGATCGCTCAAAATCGCGACGTAAATCACGGCTGCGGTTAGATCGGCTTGATCAACCACCGTATCCAATTGTTGTTTTGGCTCTAAACAGGCGGCGCGAAAGTAGTTATCTAACTCGGCTAACTGCAGCGCTTCGATTGTGCTTCTGGCTTGGCGAATATTATCTTGATTGGGCTCCACGCCATTATGCGGCTGTAACAGCAAATCGACAAATTGCCGATAGACGGGTTCAACCTTGTCTCGAAATGAAAATTGCACGTCCGGATTGATGTTGACTAAGTCGTAACGAAGCGCCTGAAGGTTCTTGACGGCTTGATCGTAGGCGGCAATAGCCCCAGAAATGTCTTGTTGCTGTTTGAGTAGTCTTCCCAGTTGCCACTGCCATTGATAGGTGATGTCGGCGGCGTTCAGGGGTTGAGCGAGGGTCAAGGCTTGCCGAGTTAGCAGGGCGGCGTCTGACCATTGTTGAGTTTGTTCATACAGATTTCCCAGCGCGCCGAGGGCGTAGGATTCGGCCCGGGAATCTTGTAAGCTTCGGGTTTGTTGGACTGCCGTCGCTAATATCTGTGCGGGTTGCTCAGGCTGTTGAGGAGCCAAGTTCATTAAGCTTTGAGCATACTCAATCCGGGCGTAGACGGCGGTGCGGCTGAGGGGTAACTGGTCAATTTGGGTCTGAATTTGAGGCAGGAGAGATCGCGCCGCCTCGGTTTGATGAGTGTCTACCCATATGTCGAGCAGGTGCAGTTGTGCGGGGAGAGCGGTGAGTAAGGAGTAGGCGGCGGCTTGTTGATAGAATGCAATCGCAGCGTCGGTATCCGGTTCAGCAGCAGCTGTATTCCCTAAACTGAGCAGCGCTTCTCCCATTTCTTGGGGGTTAGCGATCGCAGTCGCCACCTCTAAACTTTGCTGCAGCACTTGGCGCGATCGCGCCAAATTTCCCGTTGCCCGCAAGACATTGCCTAAACTGCGGAGCCCGATCGCTTTGAGGTCTGAATCAGGTAGGGTTTGAAGGGTTTCAGTGGCGGCTATCAGTTGTTTCTGCGCTTGGGAATATAACCCTAGCACTTGCAAGGCTTGGGCTTGATTAATCTGATTGCGGGTGAATCGCTCGAGATCATCCGCTTGCTGGTAAACATCGGCGGCCTGTCGCCAGGTGGTCAGCGCAGTTTCCGCCTCGCCTCGGGACAATTGCAGGCGGCCTTGCACGTCCCAGGTTTGGGCCAGGATTTGCGTTCGCTCGGTCGATTGCGACAAGCCGGGGGTATTCAGCACTGTGAGGGCTTCCTGAATTGCGGCTTCAGCAGCTGGCCAGTCACCCAATTGCTGATAGGCTAAGGAAAGGTTGCTCAATGTCTGGGCTTGTCCTAAGGGATCGAGGGCGGACTGGAAGGCGGCGATCGCCTGTCGCCAAAGGGTGACGGCTTCCGCATATTGTGCTGCTTCGTAGCGCTGTCTGCCCTGTTGTTCGAGCGTATTAGCGTCTGATAGAGTTTGAGCGGTCTGGGGCGGCGGCTCGGGGATGGTCTGTGTGGAGGTCACCTGATGAGCAGAGATCGGTAAACTCATACCCGCTAAAAACAGGGTGATTAGAAACACCAGAGTCGCTTGGCGACGCCATGAACTGCGGATTCGGTCAATCCACGCCAACCATTTTCGGGTCATGCTTTGATCCTCAAGAGCGCTCAAAAATAGCCGTTGAATGAACAATAGTTGATTGCTAGTCTTTGCCCGCTAAACGCCATAAAACTTTAATTTAATGGATAGCTAAGCGATCGTGGCTGCTTTTGTCAAAGGGCGCAAGGAAAGGAAGTGGGATAAAATTGAGCCAGGTAATCATTGCCAAGGAAAGGAGCGATCGTGGCTACATCACTCAACATAGACGATGCTTTACTCCAAGAGGCGCTTGAACTTGATAACCAGATAACCGATGATGCTCTGGTCGAAATAGCGCTGCGCGAATATATCCAACGTCGTAAGCGACTCAAGGTGCTAGATCTTTTTGGCGCTATTGATTACGAGTCAGACTATGACTACAAGCAGCAACGCCAACAAGTATGAGCATCATTGTTGATACCTCTGTCTGGTCAATGGCTCTGCGTCGGCGAACACCACCGACTTCTTCCTCTAGACATGCTGCGCTCCTCATTGGCAGTGAATTTGGCGGTTTAGGGAGAGTGCAGTATGGACTGGATCTGCCGCAATCAGGCGTACTGTGCCGTCCGCTGCGACATGAAACCCTTGAGCTTCAACGATGGGTAATTCTGGAGACCATGCTGGAGACAAGGGCGGTTGATCCGGGATTGACTCATAGTGTGAAGCGAACGGGTCTGCTGCAGTACTGGCGGTGACTAAATCCACTTGAATGGCGGGGCGATTCATGGCTTCGCTAGGGGTGGGCGGCAATCCGCCGCGCCCGGTGATGGTGAATTCATTGGCTTGATTAGCGGCGGCATTTCCAGTCGGACAAGTTTGCGCGATTAACTGGGACGCATCGGTGAGATTGACCGGAAGTTCCACCAGCCCTCGACTGGGGTCTACATCCGGGGTGCGAAAGATGACGGTTCCCACATCTACATTGGGGTTCGCCTGGGAAAAGGCGGTTACATCGTTGCTGGGCAGGTTGCGGGGGGTTAAGTTAGCGGGGTCATCCCCCAGAAGTTGTTGTAGTTCCTCCCGGGTGCGGAATTCTAGGCCAAAAATTCCTAGAGCGGTGAGGGTGATTTGCCCGCCTGAGCCTTGCAGAGCATTGGCAAAAATGTCGCTATTTTCGTTGGGAGCAGCCACAATAAAGTCGGCCTCAATGTCAATATTTCCCCCGGTTGCTGAATCCCTGGCGTTTGTGGTAATGGTGCTGTTATCTCGCAGCAGCAACAGGCGAGCCGCTAGGTCAATGTCGCCTTGTCCGCCTCCCGTGTCTGCACTGATGGACGCATAATTATTGAGAAAAACGGATTCCCTAGCCTGAATATTCACATCTCCGGCTGTTCCGGAGCCTTGGCTCTGGGCGGTGATCTGGGCCTGATCGCTGACAACTAAATCGATGATATTGAGGGTGATACTGCCGCCATTGCCTGTGGAATTGGAACGAGTATTGGCGAATAGCCCACTTTCACCCTCTCCTTCATTGTTAACGCCTTCTTCATCGATAACAACTATGACTGTGCCAAACTCTTCAACTCTTTGGTTGAAGCTAGGGTCACGGCCGAGGAGGTGGATGAGATCAGCGTTAATCGTGATGGTTCCGGCTGGTCCATCACTCGCTGTGGTGGTGATGATTTGCCCCCCCCCCTTAGCGCTCACCTGATCCGCCTCAATCAAAATGTCTCCTCCTCGCTGAGTACTTGTCGTACCAGCCCTAATCACGGCCCCATTTGTAATCTGAAGATGAGGTGTTGTAACAATTACATCTCTCCCTTGACCCGTCGCACTGGACGATGTACTGCTGAAAATCCCGCTGGAGAGGCCATTGAAGCCTACCCCATCCAGTAATATACGATTACTGGCGGTGATAATTATACGACCAGCATCCCCTTGCCCATCAGTGTTGGCGAGCAGTTGCGCTCCATCCAGCACCTCCAGGATGGCAGTTGTAATCACAATGTCGCCCCCTGTTTCACCTCGGCCTTTTTCCTCAATACTGCTAAAGACTCCACTGCCAAAGGCTCCACTGATACGCCCATCACGACTGGCTCCCTGAAAGGTGACATGATCGCTGGCGGTGATGATCACATTCCCGGCATTTCCTCGCCCACGGGTGCTAGCAACCAGTGACGCCCCATCTAGTACCTTCAGGATAGGAGTGGTAATCTCAATGTCGCCCCCGTTGCCAATGCCAGTTTCCTCAACACTGCTAAAGGCAGCACTGACGCGCCCATTACTACTCGCTCCTCGAAAAGTGACGAGATCGCTGGCAGTGATGATCACATTCCCGGCATTTCCTTGCCCAAGGGTGCTAGCAAACAGTGACGCCCCATCTAGTACCTTCAGGATGGGCGTGTTAATCTCAATATTGCCTGCATTGCCCTGCGAGTCTGGAGAAACCACATTAGCGATAACGCTCGATTGGTTCATCAAGATTTGCTCTGTAGCATCTAGTAAAATATCACCGGCCTGACTTTCTGGAGAACCTTGTCCTAAAAGGATTCCAGCTCGCAACAAACTTCCTCCTGTAAGGCTTATTCTCTGAGCAGTTATTGCTATCTCTCCACCCCATGTCGGCGTCCACACATCCGCCCTGGCAGATTCTGTAAAGATAATATCTCCTCGTACCGCCGCCGTTGGAAAGGCTAAACTCCCATCTGTATTCAGTTCAATCGCTCCTGTACTCTCAACCGCCCCCAGGTCAATCCGTCCACCCAGCGCATTCAGCCTCCCACCCTCAATATTGATATTTCCCCCCAACAGCGCTAAATTCTGTTCCACTCCAACTGATAAACCAACGGTCCCCAAGGCTGGGTCAATCGCCGCTTTGGAGCGAATAGTAATATTGCCAGGTGGCATCTGGTTGAAGAAAAAGACAGACGGATTAATGGTCAGTAACGGAGAAGGTGCTTCCGGCGTCGTGGCGCTGAACCATCCCTGCTCGCCAAAGCCGATCTCATCAGCCGTAGTGCCCAAAAATGAACCGCTGATATCCAGACTGGAGTTTGGACCAAACACTACGCCATTCGGATTCAAGAGGAAGAGGTTGGCCTCCCCGAGCACCCCCAACTGACCTAAAATCTCTGATACTTCCGCCCCCGTCACCCGACCAAAAATGTTCTCCACTCCATCGGGATTAGCGAAATAGGCCGCCTGTCCCTCATCAATGCTGAATTCTTGAAAACTATGGAATAAGTTTGCTTCCCGTTGAGCCCCGCCCATGATCAGATCGCCCGGAATGCCATTGTTCTCACTCGATGTCACAATTGAGATCTCCTCACCCAAGGTGTCATCAGCAATTGGTCGGAGTTGCGCCCCCCCACAATCGGCCCAAAGTAGGCTTGAAATCGTTAGTCCAGCAGAGAGTCCGATCTGCCGACTCCTGTTTCGAGTCAAAGTAGCCTCCTTCGATCGCTGTATGGTGCTGTCGCAGAACGCACTGAGGACAATGCAAATTATGAGGACAGAATAAATTTAGATGATAGGCTATCACAATTTGTGTGATAGCCTATCATCTCATGAGAGGATTGCTGGTTAATGAATCCGTGATTCTAAGAATTGTAAAAATCGATTCGGCACCAACTCTCTCCGCTAAAATTCTTCTGTGCTCAGAGTTACATAATGTTCATAGTTGCAGTGTCCTCCAGCCGTTAGGGATCTGCAGTTAAATAACCTCTCATCCACCCCTCCATTGTCTTCTATTGGGAGTTTATTTTGACGCAATTTCCTTAATGTTCACGTCTTAACTGCATCAGTTCAAAACGCTGACACCTACTAACTAATGACGAACTTCACGATGGAGGCAACCAGCATAAGTAAGCTTTTGTTTGAATTCTCGTTTGGTGCTAGTCGAGTTAATCCGATCAGCATTATCGATTAATTTTTATTTGTCATCCGATTGCAAAACTCAGACAACATTTGAAGAAACTCTGATGAAACTCAATCCCCGTAAATCCGAAGTCGGCCAGTCTCCAGGCAATGAAAGTTGTCAAGAACTTTCTGATTCTGAGAAGCTGAATGCCAAGGCAGATTCCAATTATAAAGACTCAATGTCAATTAACTTGCAAGAACCGCAGGACCTGAAACGGGACTCGCCTCAACATCCAGATCCACCTAATCCACCTAATCCACCTGAGCCTCCAGATCCACCTAATCCACCTATTCCACCTGAGCCTCCAGATATATGGCCCTGATTCCGACGCATACTAAAGCGCTTTCTTCCCACATTCAATAGGTAAAGATACTCGTTGATCAGCCAGAAGCCGTTATCCTTGGCTTGCGATTAACTGGTATAGGTTGTTCAGTTATCTGGCTGAATTCCGGATCTAGCACTCTTCCATCGTCCCAGGGTAATTTCATTTACCCTGGGATTTCTTTCGCCTTTTAAAGGTCAGTCGCCCGATGTAATTTCCTCAACCAAGGTGTCAAAATCATCTCTTCCTGAGTAATGATATCGGTGAGGTCTTCCATCGGCTTTTAGACTGCAGTAGAAACTTTCGCTTTGACTGTTGTTCATTGATGATGATTTTGGTGCAACCTTCCACCAGCTTGTAGCTGAAATGCTTTTCACCTATTGCGTAACACTCGATCGCCTCCCCCTCCCGTCTCATCGAAAACAGATTGAAGCTGCGCTTCAGAACCATTGGCCTAAAGCAAGGTTGAAATCGCTTTTAGGCCAACTTATAACCCAAAGACTTCAGAATACAGTTCAGCTGGTGTTTTGGAACACATCATTGAGCTTGTTTTAACCTTCATGTCGCCCCTATCCTCCAGCCCTTTCTCCCAAACTTGGGAAAAGAACTTTGCGTGAGAGCTGAACTGCGCCAGTGCAAAACCCCGACACCTAATACCTGAATGGAGATAGACAAACTCGATTTCGGAAAAACTCACTCTCAACTTTTCTAAAGCGCAAATGATGTCTACTCGTTCTGTTTCTCTAAAGAGGTGACTGGGTGCAATATTTGGGCCGCGCACGCATAGCAAGTTTAAAGATGAACAAGTCAAAGCGACCTTCGCCCCAAACACATCTAGGAGCGTGGATCTGTCACGAATTGCACCCTAGTCGATTGATTGTCACTCTAACTGCGGGAATGCTCTCTGGGGTGCTAATCATGATTTACTCCATTTCAATCGCGACGCTTATCTTTTCTGGTCAGCTCGCCCCCTTCATCTCCGTCGGTTTTGGCTTAGTTTTTCTCAGTACTATTGTCATCGCTCCCTTAGTCGCATTCACCAATTCATTGCCGGGGGTGATCGCCGGTCCTCAGGATGCGCCTGCAATTGTTCTAGCGATTATGGCGAGTGAGATTGTCTCCCAATTTCCCAACAATGCTTCAGCATCTCTGCCCACCGTGATTATGTCGATCGCCCTAACCACAGTGTTAGTGGGAGGTGTCTTTTTCCTGCTAGGTACTTTCCAGCTTGGCTCCCTGATCCGTTGTGTTCCCTATCCCGTAATCGGCGGATTCTTGGCGGGTACAGGCTATCTATTTATCCAGGGCGCGTTTAATGTCATGACCGATCAGTCCTTAGGCTGGCTGCAGGCGCCTTTTCTTTTGCAACCAGCCGTTCTCATTCGATGGGTTCCCGGATTGGGGGTGGCGCTCGCGTTGTTGATTTGCCTACGACGCAACAACAACCCCTTGATCATGCCAAGTATTTTTGCTGGATTTACCGCCCTGTTTTATCTGGTCTTGGGGGTGACCCAAACATCCATTGAATCTGCACGGCAGGTGGGTCTGCTGATGGCGGCTTTTCCAGAGGGCGGGGTTTGGCCTCCTCTAAACGGATCTATCTTAAATCAGGTTGATTGGCGACTAATTGTTGGACAGTCCGGCCACATCGCCACGACAGTCCTGTTATCAGTCGTCTTGTTACTCTTGACCGTATCCGGCATTGAACTGGTAACGCGACAAGAGGTGGATCTGAATCAAGAACTCCGCTCCGCTGGGCTTGCCAACCTGATTGTAGGGCTGAGCGGCGGAACCGTTGGGTTTCACTCGTTGAGCATTTCTACCCTTAACTGTGTCCGAATCGGCGTCAAAAGTCGACTAGTGGGTGTTCTAGTGACATTGCTTTGTTGGCTCACTTGGGTGGGCGGCGATCGGTTGATCGCCTTGTTTCCCAAGCCGCTCTTAGGTGGAGTACTGCTATATCTTGGCTTAAGCTTCTTGGTGGAGTGGGTCTATCATGCTTGGTTTAGGTTATCCAAAGCAGAGTACGCCATTGTTACTCTGATCTTCTTCACCATTGCCACGGTTGGTTTTTTGCCAGGGGTTTGCATGGGACTGTTGGCGTCAATTTGTCGATTTGCAATAAGGTCCCTGTAGGCAGTGGACGGGTAGATGGGTGAATGGGTGGATGGGTTGAGTTTAACTGCAGATCCCTTCGGGTAAGTTTTGCTGCTTACTGAGAAGGGAGGAATCTGATCTGTTGAGATAACACCATAAGGAGGAAACACATGACTTTATTAGAAAACAAGTTTGGGAGAAGAAGAATCTTGATGATGCGTAAATTTGCCCTGGCATCGGTGGCTGGGTTTCTGTTGACGCCGATGTTTTTGTCTAATCTGCCAAACGCTTTTTCGGAGGACTTGATAAGTCCCGTAGAACCGGAATGTACAAATCTGGATACTGACGATCTGACGCTTAGTTTGGACAATTTGTCCTATAGAAGCTTCAACGAACCCAAACCAAGACAATTAGACATAAGCAATAATGCCAACAGCATTCAGCCTTATATTTTCTGTTCAGAAGCGATCGCAGATTCCGAAATCGATTATCGATTCATTCCCAAAGGCGCACGCCTCTATAAGGCCATGAGCATCCCCCCAGGCGGATTTCTAGAGGAAGATAACATTTTGAACAAATTCGTCAATTCCTATTCTTGGTTAGGCAGTCGGGCGACTGCCGAGTCCTATGCAAATTCAGATTGGGGACAAGAAAATGGATACCAGGTTGTAGAATTCGAAGCCGTCAAGGATCTCAAACTATTTGAGCTCAATGTCTACGACAATATTCAATATCTATGGGATAGCCTACAGAGCGATCTCGATTGGCATCAATCCAATGCGGATACCATTACACAGGAAATTCCTGACCTGGTTATCCAACAAAGGGCGCTCGATTATAACGATTTAAAGATCCGTGAAAGAGAACTATGGCTTGATGTTCTCAGACTTACGATGGGCATCAATACAGATTATGACGAACAAATCAAACTTCTACGCCAATATGGGAATGTTATTACGAATGATTACTCATACCATCCAGAAGACGAAATTGCTAAGCGGCTAGGATCCAATCCCCCTAATAGCTTCTATTTCACTCACAACGACAACCCTAGTGTTCCCTACGAGATCCAAGGAGCTGATGCACAATGGGGACCAGCAACCCATCAACTCAACAGAATCAGCTTCGTCACAGATATCGACAAAATCCTATGCGAAATCATTGCAACCTACACGAATGCTGACGGTTACATCGCGCCCGATATGTTTTCTCTATGGCACAAAGATGGACGGCTTGCTGCGGAGATAGCCGTATTCAAAGCTCGAGACACCGTCGCGATTAATCAGAGAGATCCATCTGCCACCGATTAAAGGTCCAGAAACATCACCTTCTCTCAGTCAGCTTTACGACAGTGATGGCCATTAGTAGTAAAGTCATGGATAGATCTTGTAGGGAGCCTTAATGAAATGGACGCTGCTGGCGAAATATTTCTTGATTCACCCCTCGCACCCTCGATCCCAGGCTCTGCTTGGGATTGCCCAAGGGAGGCTCTGCCTCCACAACAAGATTTTGGTAGCTATGGAGGCAGAGCCTCCAGGTGGGTTCCGCAGGCAGAGCCTGGGAACCAGGGGTTATGAATTTATCTTTTGCCAACAGCATCATGAAATGTAACGCACCGCCTATTTCATATGGTTTCGGTGGATTGCGATAACGCTAACCCACCCTACGAAACTGCGCTCCTCACTTTGCGCTTCACTGGCAGTGGATTGGGCGGTTTAGGGAGGGCGCAGCATGGGCTGGAGCTGCTGCAACCAGGGACACTGTACCATCCGCCGCAACCAGAAACCCTTGAGCTTCCACAATCGTTGATGTCGGGGGCAATTCTGTGGACAGAGGCAGGCGATACTGGGTTGACTCATGTTGCGAAACGAAAGACTCTTCTGCAGCGTTGGCGGTGACTAAATCTACTTGAATGGCGGGTTGGTTCATCGCTTCGCTGGGGGTAGGCGGCAATCCGCCGCGCCCGGTGATGGTGAACTCATTGGCTTGACTGGCGGCGGTGTTTCCGGTCGGGCAAGTTTGGGCGATTAATTGGGACGCATCGGTGAGATCAACCGGAAGTTCCACCAGTCCTCTGCTGGGGTCGACATCAGGGGTGCGAAAGGTGACGGTTCCCACATCCAGATTAGGATTCGCCTGGGAAAAGGCAGTCACATCGTTGCTGGGCAGGTTGCGGGGGGTTAAGTCATTGGGATCATCCCCCAGCAATTGTTGCAGCTCGGCCCGGGTGCGGAATTCTAAGCCAAAGATCCCGAGAGCCGTGAGGGTGATTTGCCCGCCGGAGCCTTCCAAGGCATTGGCGAAGATGTCGCTATTTTCGTTGGGAGCGGCGACGATAAAGTCGACCTCAATGTCAATATTGCCCCCTGTGGCTGAACCGCTGGCGTTGGTGGTGATGGTGCTGTTATCTCGCAGCAGCAACAGGCGAGCCGTCAGATCAATATCCCCTTCCCCGCCACGGGTATCTGAGTTGATGGAGGCGTGGTTATCGAGCACGATCGTTGACTGAGCTTGCATCTTCACATCTCCCGCTGCGCCGACGCCTTGACTCTGGGCATTGATTTGGGCATAATCGCTGACAACTAAATCGATGATATTGAGGTTGATGCCTCCGCCATTGCCTGTGGAACCAAGACGAGTACTGGCGAATAGCCCAGTCTCACCATTTCTTTCATTAGCCGCCCCAAACTCTTCAAGCCGTTGAGGGAAGGTAGGGGCACGACCGGAGAGATGGATGAGATCGGCGTTAATTATGATGTCTCCCGCTTGTCCATCACCTTCTGTAGTGTTGATGAGTCGCCCCCCCCTAATAACACTCACCTGATCCGCCTCAATCAAAATGTTTCCTCCTGGTTGAGTACTTGTCGTTCGAGTACTAATGAAAGCCCCGTTGGAAATCTGAAGCTGAGGCGTTGTGATGATCACATCTTTCCCTCTACCGACGGCATTTGAGACTGTAGTGCTAAAAATTCCACTGGAGACCCCGTTGGGGCTTACCCCATCAAGTAATACCCGATCGCTGGCGGTGATGATCACATTTCCTGCATCCCCTTTCGACCAGGTGCTAGCAACTAGCGCCGCTCCGTCTAGCATCTCGAGGACTGGGGCAGTAATCTCTATATTGCCTCCCTCACCAGCCTCATTTCCTAAAACCGAGCTAAAAACCAAACTAACCCGTCCATCTCTGGTATTGCCCCCAAAGGTGACGCGATCGCTGGCGGTGATAATCACATTCCCCGCATCTCCTCGCCCAAGGGAGTCAGCATTCAGTTGCCCTCCGTTTAGCACCTCCAGAACAGGGGTTGTAATCTCAATATTACCCCCTGCGCCATCGCCATTAGTTTCAATTCTGCTCAAGGCCGCACTGACCCTTCCATTCCCACTCTCTCCTTGAAAGGTGACGCGATCGCTAGCAGTGATGAGCACACTCCCCGCATCTCCTCGTCCATTGGTGCTAGTAATTAGTCGCGCCCCCTCCAGTACCTCCAGGACAGATGTGGTAATCTCAATATCACCCCCCGCACCATTTCCACTTGACGCAACCTCACTAAAGGCGCCACCGCCCCTTCCATTCCGACTCTC
Source organism: Leptolyngbyaceae cyanobacterium MO_188.B28 (assembly GCA_030065175.1). GTDB lineage: Bacteria > Cyanobacteriota > Cyanobacteriia > Phormidesmidales > Phormidesmidaceae > JAKSDM01. The sequence continues at coordinate 18,206 of JASJDH010000023.1, forward strand.
TCCCCGAAAGGCGACGCGATCGCTGGCGGTGATAATCACATCTCCAGAATCCCCTTGCTCAAAGGTGCTAGCGCTTAGGAATGTCCCATCCAACATCTCCAGAACAGGAGTTGTAATCTCAATATTCCCTCCATCTCCATCGCCACCTCTCTCAACCCCGCTAAAGATCTCACTGACTCTTCCATTCCCACTTTCTCCCTGAAAGAGAACATGATTGCTAGCGGTGATGATCACATTTCCAGAATCCCCTTGTCCAAAGGTGCTAGTTTTCAGTCGCACCCCATCAAGCACCTCCAGGACAGGAGTTGTAATCTCAATATTGCCCCCTGCGCCAGTCCCACTTTGCTCAACCCCGCTAAAGATCTCACTGACTCTTCCATTCCCACTTTCTCCCTGAAAGATGACACGATCGCTGGCAGTGATGAGCACATTCCCAGAATCTCCTTGGCCAAAGGTGCTAGTCTTCAATTGCGCCCCATCCAACATCTCCAGGACAGGAGTTGTAATCTCAATATTCCCTCCTGCGCCAGTCCCACTTCCTGCAACCCTGCTAAAGGCCGCACCGCCACTCCCATTGCTCCTATCTCCCCGAAAGGCGACGCGATCTCTAGCGGTGATGATCACATTCCCAGCATTCCCCTGCCCAAAGGTGCTAGTGCTTAGGAATGCGCCATCCAGCATTTCCAGAATTGGCGCAGCAATCTCAATATTGCCCCCTGCGCCATTTGCGCTTGATGCAACTGAGCTAAAGGCTGCACTGCCGCTCCCGTTGCTCCTCTCTCCCTGGAAGACAACGCGATCGCTAGCAGTGATGATCACATTCCCCGCATCCCCTTGTCCAAAGGTGCTAGCGCTTAGAAATGCTCCATCCAGTATCTTCAGGACAGGTGTAGTAATCTCAATATTGCCCCCTGCGCCATCGCCACTTCGCTCAATCCTGCTAAAGGCTGCACTGGCCCTTCCATTCCCACTCTCTCCCTGAAAGGTGACAAGATCGCTGGCGGTGATGATCACATTCCCCGCATCCCCTTGCCCACGGGTGCTAGCGCTCAGTCGCGCGCCGTCCAGCACCTCCAGGATGGGAGTAGTAATCTCAACATTACCTGCATTGCCCAGTGAACCTACAGCAACCTCATTTTCGATGCGGCTCGATTGAGTCATCGAGATTTGTTCGGCTGCATCCAGCCCAATATCACCCGCCTGGTTCCCTTGAAAGCCTTGACTTGTCAATATTCCAGCGCGCAGTTGACTGCCTCCATTGAGTGTTATCCGCCGGGCGGTTATCCCAATCGCTCCACCACTTCCTGGCGTCCTCACATCGGCCCTGGCGCCCTCTGTAAAAACGATATATCCTCGCCGCACCTCCGCTGGAAAGGCGAAACTCCCATCCGCATTCAGTCCAATTGCGCCGCCACCCTCCACTGACCCCAAGTCAATCCGTCCCCCCGACGCATTCAGTCCACCTCCCTCGACATTGATATCGCCCCCTAAAAGCGCCAAATTCTCTCCGACTCCAACCGATAACCCAAAGGTTCCTGAATTTGGGTCAACCGGTGTCTTGGACTGTACAGTGATCGGACTGGTTTGAATTTGATTTAAGAAAAAGGCGGAGGGATTAATGGTCAGCAACGGCGAAGGAGCCTCCGGTGTCGTGGCGCTAAAAAATCCTCGCTCGCCAAACGCGATGGCGTTCGCCGTGCTGGCCACAAACGAACCGCCAATATCCAGACTAGAGTTGGGGCCAAACACAATCCCATTCGGATTGATTAGGAATAGGTTAGCTTCCCCCAGCACCCCTAACCGACCTAAAATATCCGATTGCCCCCCACCCGTCACCCGACCCAAAATATTCTCCACCCCAGCCGGATTAGCGAAATAGGCCGCCCGTCCTTCATCAATGCTGAATTCTTGAAAACTGTGGAACAGGTTTGCGCCCCGTCTCGCTCCTTCAGTAATCAGATCGGCTGGAATGCCATCAACCTCACCTGGGGTGACGACCGAATTCTCATTGCCCATCGTGTCATCGGCAATTGGCTGGAGTTGTGCGACAGCAGAGTGGGGTGACACGAAGAGGACTCCACCGATCACGAGGACATATTCAAGCAGGCTTTTTTTAAGTCGCAATTTTGCGTTCATTCCTCACCCTCTTTGCCGAATCTGGGGCGAAGAAGCGTCTGTGCACGCTGAATTGATTAAGGCAAACCGGATGCGACCCCAACCGAACTCTCCTAGAGCCATTGCCGAACCCGCCTCTCTCAAAAACAGTTATCAACAGAACAATAGTGGATCCCCATCGAAATCTTGAGAAAGGAGTCATATTTTTTTACAGTCGCAGTGTTCTTAGCTGTTATTTACGCCTCAACTGCGCCAGTCTAAAACACCGACATCTACTAACTGAATGGAGCTGTCACATCCGATTCAAGCAAGCTGACCCGATTTTTAGGCGCACGCCACGTCCCGTGGTGATTTCCAACCCAGTTGAATCAGACGAGAAAAGAGTGATGGCTGAAACGATATGCACCAAAACTTTGAGGTAGATAGGATGAACCCATCTGAGACTGCTATTGCTGTGATCGGGATGGCTTGCCGATTTCCAGGCGCGCAGAATCACGAAGAATTCTGGGCCAAACTCGAAAATAGGGTGAACAGCATTGTGGAGATCCCCTCAGAGCGGTGGGATGTCAATCGTTACTATTCCCCTAACCCCGAACCTGGAAAATCCATTAGTAAATGGGCAGGGCTGATCGAGGGGATCGATCAATTTGACGCCGCTTTCTTTGGGATTTCTCCCCGTGAAGCTGAACGGATGGATCCCCAACAACGGATTATGCTAGAACTCACCTGGTCTTGTCTAGAGGATGCCGGATACGCCCCTTCTCAATTTTCGGGTAGAAAAGTGGGTCTTTTTCTTGGCGCTTGTAATTATGACTACAGAGAACTTCAAGAGAAGGCGGAAGCCCAAAACATTAAAGGCCATACTGCTACAGGAGTCTATAATTGCATCATCCCGAATCGGATCTCTTATTTTCTCAACCTTCATGGTCCGAGCATTCCGATTGATACCGCTTCCTCCAGTTCCCTTGTCGCTATTCATCAAGCGATTCAGTCTCTCAAAGAGCAAGAATGTGAGATTGCCATCGCTGGCGGAATTAGTGTGTTTTGCAGTCCGACTCATTTTATTACCTTCAGTCAACTGGGAATGTTGTCGCCACGGGGCCAATGTAGAACATTTGATGCTGAAGCAGATGGATATGTGAGAGGCGAAGGCGCCGGAGCTATTCTGCTCAAGCCGTTATCACAAGCAATACAAGATAGGGATCAGATTTATGGAGTGATTCGAGGGAACGCCATCAATCATGGCGGTAAAGTTCGCACTTTAACTTCTCCGAATGTTGATGCACAATCCAGTGTGATCCATTCAGCGATAATGAAAGCGAACATCTCTCCTGACACGATCTCTTATATTGAAACCCATGGAACCGGAACGCCTTTAGGAGATCCGTTGGAAATTAATGGCTTGAAGCAAGCCTTTACTCGGCTACTGCAGCAGTGGGGTATAGCTCCAGCTGCAGAGCCCTATTGTGGGCTAGGCACTGCCAAAACAAACATTGGTCATTTGGAGTCAGCGGCAGGGGTCGCCGGTGTGATCAAAGTCCTGTTGGCCATGCGGAACCGTCGGCTACCCGGTTTGGTCAACTATACGAACTTGAATCCAAAAATCAAACTGAATGATAGCCCCTTCTATATTGTTGAGCAGACGACAGACTGGAGCCCTCTTGTCAATGAGACGGGTGAGGCCATTCCGTTGCGAGCTGGTGTCAGTTCCTTTGGATTCGGGGGTGTGAATGCTCATATCATTCTAGAAGAGGCTCCGCAGGGAGAGCCTTGCCTTACCAAGATTGAACGCCCCGCCCACATCTTGCCTCTTAGCGCCAAAACGGCTCAGGCTCTGAGTGAACTGGCTCAGCGATATCTGGATTACACGCGAACGTTACTGGATGATCAGGTGTCGCTAAACGATTTTTGTTTCACAGCTGGTGTTGGCAGGGATCACTTCTCCTATCGGGCGGCGCTTGTATTTGAATCGGTTGAGGGCTTGCAAGCGCAGCTCCAGGCTTTTCTGCAAGGGCAAGAATCGGTTGGTTTAGTCAGTCACACAGTGAAATCCGAGGAGGCTTCTCCCATCACTTTTCTCTTCACAGGGCAGGGCTCCCAATATGTGGGTATGGGGCGACAACTGTACGAGACGCAACCGACCTTCCGCAAAGCTCTAGACCAGTGTACCGAGATTTTGAGCGCCTATCTAGACAAACCGTTGCTGCAGGTCCTCTATCCCAGAGAAGGAGAGACCTCTCCTTTAGACCAAACCGCCTACACCCAACCCGCTTTGTTCGCCTTGGGGTACGCCCTGTATCAACTGTGGCGTTCCTGGGGCGTTCAGCCTTCTGTCGTGATGGGTCACAGCGTGGGTGAATATGTGGCGGCTTGTGTGGCGGGGGTCTTCAGTCTAGAAGATGGCTTGAAGTTGATTGCCATGCGGGGCAGGTTAATGCAGCAGTTGCCGACTGGCGGGGGAATGGTCTCCCTGATGGCGTCGGTTGGGCAGGTCAGGTCAGCCATTTTGGGCGCGCCAGACGTGTCAATCGCCGCCATCAATGGTCCTCAGAGCGTCGTGATTTCTGGACCAGAAACTGCGGTTCAATCGGTTGTGGCTCAGCTAGAATCGATCGGGGTCAAGAGCAAGCCCCTGCGGGTCTCCCATGCCTTCCACTCCTCCCTAATGGAGCCGATGCTAACCGAGTTTGAGCAGGCGGCTCGGCAGGTGAACTATTCTCAACCCCGACTCAAGCTAATTTCTAATGTCACGGGTCAGATCGCGGCTGAAGCCGTAGCCACCCCTGAGTATTGGTGTCGGCATATTCTCTCGTCAGTTAACTTCGCCGCCGGGATGTCAACGCTACTTCAACAGAGATGTGAAGTTTTCCTCGAATGTGGGCCGAAGCCCATTCTGCTGAGCATGGGACGACAATGTCTGCCTGAGGAGGGAGGAGTGTGGGCGCCCTCTTTGAGGCCTGGACAGGACGATTGGCTGCAGATGCTCACCAGTTTGAGCGAACTGTATGTGAAAGGGGTAAAGATTGATTGGCAAGGGTTTGACCAAGACTATCCCCAACGACGCAAAATCTCTTTGCCGACTTATCCCTTCCAAAGGCAACGCTACTGGGTTGAGACTTCCAAGCATCGCGCGCTGCCAGACCAGCAGGCGTATCCGCTGTTGGGGAGCAAGCTGGAGTTGGCCTCGACCGGGCAAACGATCTACCATCAGCAAATCAACCTCGCCAACTACCCGTGGATTGGCGATCACCGCGTCTACGACACTGCCGTGATTCCTGGGGTGAGCTACATCGCCATGGCCTTAGCAGCGGTTGGGACGCCAGCGGCGGTGGAGGACGTCAGCTTCCAGCAACCGCTGTTCCTCTCCCAGCCCACCACTACCCGTGAAGCGCAACTATTGATTCATCCGACTGATGATGGGGGCGCACGCCGGGTGGAAGTCTTCAGTCGGGATGCCGCTGAGGAAGATGAATGGCGATGTCATGCGAGCCTTAGCCTACGTGAGGATCCATCGCCATTGCCCTTGCTGAGCGTTGATATCGATGCCCTGCGTGAGCAGTTGCCGCCACTCGACAGTAAGACGCTGACTGACATGTATGCGGGCGTCTCTCTGGTTTTCGGCCCAATGCTGCAAGCCGTCCGACAGGCGTGGGGCGGGAACGGGACTGCCCTCTCCGAGATCGAAGTCCCGGATGAGCTAGCGTCCCAGTTGGCGGGTGAACCGATGCATCCGGTGCTGGTGGATGCTTGTACCCGTCTGACAGCGGATCTGGTGGGTTTTAACGAGTCAGGCGTGTTCTGGGCGCCGTGGCGAGTCGAGGGCATGACGCTGAACCGTCCAGCGCCGAATCGGTTCTATGCCTACGTGGATCAGCCGACGCGGATTGACGAGCGTCTACAGACGTGCGCTTATGACATCCATTTGCTCGATCAGACGGGTGAGGCGTTTGGCCGCATTGACGGCTTCACCCTGAAACGAGCGCCACTTCAGCTGTTTCTGAAGAGTTTGCAGCCAAATTTAAATCATTGGCTCTATCAATTTCAGTGGTTCCCCTCAAAGATTGAGGAGACAGCAAACTTTCCAGATGGAGGTGTCTGGTTGTTGTTTGCGCCCACAAGCGTTTGGGCGGAGCAACTGACAGGAGCCCTGGTTCAACGGGGGCAGCAGTGTGTAGTCGTATCGGCGGGAGAAGAGTTCCGGCGCCTGAGTGAGCATCACTATCAGGTCTGTCCTACCCAAATGGAATCGTTCCAACAACTTTTACAGCAGTTGGTTGAGAGGGGAGTAACGCTGCAAGGGGTGGTGCATGTATGGAGTTTGGTCAGTCACCAGGCAGAGTTGAAGCAAGCCCAGGAGCTTGTCTGTGGAAGTACACTACATTTAATTCAGGTCCTAGCTGGGGTGTTAGGTTCTCAGGTTCCGCCTCTATGGCTGATCACCCGAGGCGCTCAATATTTAGCGGGCCAAACCACAATGCGTGTCTCCCAGTCCCCTTTATGGGGGTTAGGTCGAGTGATCGCACTGGAGCACCCCGAATTGAGCTGCCGCCGGGTGGACTTGGATCCCGATAGCGCTAGCATTCCTGAAGATTTAAAACAGCTGCTGCAAGAGCTGTCTGCTGCCGATGCTGAAGACCAGGCGGCTTATCGACAAGGGCGGCGCTATGTCGCCAGGCTGCAGCATCTTCCGCCTCAGTCCTCTGGGGAGCGCTCTCAGCAGGCAACGCATGGAAAGAAGGGGGGAATTGCTATTCCCTCATCTAGAGAAGCCAAGGAGTTCGAGATCCAAGCAGAGGGTAGTTATCTGGTAACTGGGGGGTTAGGCGCTTTGGGACTCCAGGTCTCTAAGTGGTTAGCGGAAAGAGGCGCTCGTCACTTGGTGTTGATGGGACGCCGTGCTCTTTCAGCTGAAGCGGGAAGAATCATCACAGAACTAGAGGAGAAAGGGGTAAAGGTGAGTGTGCAGCTTGCCGATGTCGCCAGTTTCCAAGCAGTATCTCAGGTAATGGAGAAGATTGAGACGGAGGCGCCGCCATTACGAGGGGTGATTCATGCTGCAGGGGTGTTGGAGGATGGACTCCTGCAGCAGATAAGCTGGCGGCGTTTTGAAAACGTCATGGCCCCCAAAGTTTCTGGCGCCTGGAACTTACATCAACTCTCCCAGGAGAAAGAATTAGATTTCTTTGTGTGTTTTTCCTCAATCGTAGCGGTGATTGGTAATGCGAGTCAGGGCAACTATGCGGCCGCTAATGCATTCATGGATGGCCTGATGCAGTCTCGCCGTATTCAGGGACTGCCAGGTTTAAGCATTCAATGGGGACCCTGGGCTCAAGCAGGAATGGCGGCTAGTTTAAACAGTGCTTTGCAAGGGCGGATGCGGCAATCTGGCTTCCAATTCATCTCAGCATCAGAGGGATGTCAAGTGTTAGGGCAATTGCTGGCGGAGCCAGTAAGTGAAGTCGCTGTGGCGCCAATTGATTGGTCCAGCTTCTCTCAACAGATGTCGGTAACGAAGCCTCCTTTTCTAGAGGCGTTCTTAGATCAGGCGACTGATTCAATCCAGGTCTCAGAACCGATCCTAAACCTGCAATCTGTAACGGCGGAAGAACGCAAGCAATTATTGATGGCGCATCTGCAAAGGGAAATTGCTAAGGTGTTGGGTCTGTCTAAACCTGGAAGTATTGAGCCCCGGCAAAGGCTGCTTGATTTGGGGCTGGATTCATTGATGGCGGTGGAACTGAGAAACCGGCTGCAAACTACTTTAGGACAAACTTTACGCTCAACTCTTCTCTTTGACTATCCCACGCTTGAAGAGCTGGTCAACCACCTGTTATCAGAAATCACTTCCACGATATCAGATGGAGACTCTACTCCTCTTCCTAGTACTCTTTGGCTTAGCAATCATTCGCCTAAAGCTGATGCGCGCCTGCGTCTATTTTGTTTCCACCCTGCGGGTAGTGAAGCCATCATTTATCGAGAATGGTCTCCTCGATTACCAGCAGAGATTGAAGTTTGTCCGATCCAGTTGCCAGGTCGAGGCGAGCGCCTGAAGGAACAAGCCCTCCAAGAATTCTCGGCTTTGATTGAAAGGCTGGCGGATGCGCTCTTGCCGATGTTGGACAAACCCTATGCCTTTTATGGCCACAGTATGGGGGTGCTGGTGAGCTTCGAATTAGCGCAATACATTCAGCAAAAATATGCCCTGAAGCCAGCATGTATGTTGTTTGGAGGACTGAATCCACCGCATATCACGGCGCAAACGCTATCGAAGATGTCCCAAGAGGCCCTTTTGGAATTTCTAATGGGAGTATCAGAGATCGGGCCGCCTGCTGCCCAAGATAATGAATTAACCAGGACTTTCAAGGCGGATGTTCAGTTACTTCAAAGTTACAGACACATGGAACGAGAGCCGTTTGATTGCCCCATACTTACCTTTGGGGGACTTGAGGATCCGGTGACAAAGGAGCCAAAACTTGCTGAATGGCGACAATATACAACGGCTGAATTTAGGATGCGAATGCTGCCTGGCAAACATATGTTTTGTATAAGTAGCCAAGACCTGCTGCTACAAGACATTTCTCAACAACTGTCAGTCTGTTGCTGAATACCAGGATGAACCGCCCTCATCCCCAACCCTTCCCTCTCTGTCTCCTGTTTCCTGAATTCCTTCTTTGCTGAATTGTCCCGGCTTAAATGAAGTCTTTATTGGCAGTGGATTGGGCGGTTTAGGGAGCGTGCGGCATGGGCTGGAACCGCTGCGACCAGGGACACTGTGCCGTCTGCTGCAACCAGAAACCCTTGAGCTTCCACAATCGTTGATGTGGGGGGTGATGCGGGAGAGAGGGGCGGACGATGCGGGGGCGACTCACGTCGCGAAGAGAAGGACGCTTCTGTAGCGTTGGCGGTGACTAAATCCACTTGAATGGCGGGCCGATTCATCGCTTCGCTGGGGGTGGGCGGCAATCCGCCGCGCCCGGTGACGGTGAACTCATTGGCTTGACTGGCGGCGGCGTTTCCGGTCGGGCAAGTTTGCGAGATTAACTGGGATACATCCCTTAAATTGACTGGAAGGTCTACTAGTCCTCGACTGGGGTCGACATCCGGGGTGCGAAAGGTCACGGTTCCCACATCCAGATTGGGGTTTGCCTGGGAGAAGGCGGTTACATCGTTGGTGGATAGGTTGCGGGGGGTTAAGTCATTGGGATCGTCCCCCAATAGTTGTTGCAGGTCGTCCCGGGTGCGGAATTCTAAGCCAAAGATTCCTAGAGCCGTCAGCGTGATTTGCCCGCCTGAGCCTTCCAAGGCATTGGCGAAGATATCGCTATTTTCATTAGGAACGGCGACGATAAAGTTGGCCTCAATGTCAATATTGCCCCCTGTGGCTGGCCCGTTGGCGTTGGTGGTAATGGTGCTGTTATCTCGCAGTAGCACCAGACGAGCCTCCAGGTCAATGTCGCCTAGCCCCCCGTTGGTGTCCAAGTTAATGGCGGCGTAGTTATTGAGCACAATTGCTGACTGAGCTTGAATCCTGACATCCCCGGCTGCTCCAGACCCTTGACTCTGGGCAGTGATCTGAGCATGATCGCTGACGATTAGATCGGTAGTGTTTAGGATAATATTGCCACCATTGCCTGTGGCATCGGGACGAGTATTGGCAAACAGACCACTCTCACCATCCCTTTCAGTTGCTGTAATCGCTGGACCAAACGCTTCAAGCCTTTGAGCAAAGGTGGAGTCACGACCAGAGAGGTGAATGTGATCGGCATTAATTCTGATGGTCCCGGCTAGTCCATCCCCAGATGTTCTGGTGATCACTTGTCCGCCCCCAATAGCACTCACCTGAATCGCCTCAATCAAAATGTCTCCTCCTTGCTGAGCACTTGTCGTTCTAGCATCAATCACGGCCCCATTAGAAATCTGAAGATGAGGGGTTGTAACAATCACATCTCTCCCTCTACCAGTGGCGTTTGACACTGTACTGCTAAAAAGCCCGCTGGAGAAACCTATAGAACCTACCCCATCAAGTAATACGCGATCGCTAGCGGTGATGATCACACTCCCGGCATCCCCTTGCCCAAAGGTACTAACATTCAGGAATGCTCCATCCAATACCTCAAGAATGGGAGTGGTAATCTCGATGTCGCCCCCGTTGCCAATACTCCTTCGCGCAATACTGCTAAAAGCTCCGCTGGAAAACCTACTGACTCCCTGGAAAGTGACGCGATCACTAGCCATGATGATCACATTTCCGGCATTCCCTTGCCCAAAGGTTGTGGCGATCAGTCGCGCCCCATTCATCACCTCCAGGAGGGAAGTGATAATCTCAATGTCGCCCCCGTTGCCAATTCCCCCTCTCGCAATATTGCTAAAGGCATCGCTGTCATTGAAAGTGACACGATCACTGGCGGTAATGATAATACTCCCAGCATCCCCTTGCCCAAAGGTCCTAGTATCCAGTTGCGCCCCGTCCAGAACCTCCAGGATGGAAGTGGTAATTTCCACATTACCTGCATTACCCAGTGAATCTGGACCAACCTTATTTTGAAGATCAACCGTATTTTGGATACGACTATTCAATTGAGTCATCGAGATTTGTTCTGCTGCATTCAGCACAATATCACCGGCCTGACTCCCTTGTGCCCCTTGTCCTGGCAATATTCCGGCACGCAGTTGACTTTCCCCAGTGATTGTTATCCGCTGGGCAGTAATAGTCATCGCTCCATCACTTTCTGGCGTCCTCACATCGGCCCAGGCTCCCTCTGTAAAGACGATATCTCCTCGCCGCACTTCTGCTGGAAAGGCAAAATTTCCATCTATATTCAGTCTAATTATGCCGGCACCCTCAACTGCTCCCAGGTCAAGTCGTCCACCTGGAGCATTCAGTCCGCCTCCCTCAACGTTGATATCGCCCCCCAACAGTGACAAATTCTCTCCTACGTCAACCGATAACGCTCTTCAATCACTCTAAAGGGACAAAAATTAAGCTTAAGGTGTGAAGCGTTTGGTGCGTCTATGTTTGGAGCAAGAATAGCGAAGCCCAC
>JASJDH010000441.1 GCA_030065175.1 Leptolyngbyaceae cyanobacterium MO_188.B28
ACCACAGACTGGACAAACCCAATCGGTGGGTAGGTCTGAAAAAGCTGTGTTTCCTGGAATTTGACTACGACTATCCCCCTTTTCAGGTACATACTGATAGCCACAAACAAGGCATTCGTAGCGATCGTCTGGGGACGAAATAATAGTCTCCGATGACATAATGTCTATTAATCTTGAGGGCCGAAAATTAAAACTTTGTAAACTATTATGACACAGTCACTGACATCAAGATAATAACGGCGGCCCGATCACCCCAGCTTGACAGTCCATTGCTTGACAGTGCACTGCCTGAACGGTTACAGAAGATAAAGTGCCATACGAAAAACAATTTGATTATTAAGGATAGATAAGCTCTATGGGCGGCGAAATCTTTAGCGTTGCTGTAATTATCCCAACGCTCGTCATGGTTGGACTTGGGCTAGGGTATTTGCTGCTTCGAGTGGCTCCTGATGACTAACTCATTCATCGAACCATTTCGATAAGCCTAGGTTGTAGCGTGTGATTTGTTTTTTCTCTGTATGGCCTGTCTGGTCATGTACAGATAAAAAAAGTTGCGCGCTCTAGCTGTTGTGTTCGTTTAGAGTTGATCGTTTGGAGGAAACATTGTGTTTGTTCTCAGTGGCTACGAATACTTGCTTGGTTTTTTGCTGGTTTGCTCTTTAGTTCCAGCGCTAGCGCTGAGTGCATCTAAGCTTCTTCGTCCAAGTACGCGAGGACCTGAGCGACGGACAACCTACGAGTCTGGAATGGAACCAGTTGGCGGAGCCTGGATTCAATTTAATATCCGCTACTACATGTTTGCCCTGGTGTTTGTCATTTTTGACGTTGAAACCGTTTTCCTTTATCCCTGGGCAGTTGCATTCCATAGATTGGGGCTTCTAGCGTTTGTTGAAGCTTTGATCTTCATCGCAATTCTTGTTATCGGTCTTGTTTACGCTTGGCGAAAAGGAGCATTGGAATGGTCATGAAACCCGGTACCGCATCTCCAAGCAGTTCTGTAATTGGGCCAAATGAACACATCATGAGCCCGGTGGAGCCTCCCAAGGTAACCCAGGACCTATCTGAAAACATCATTCTTACCACGGTTGATGATTTATACAATTGGACTCGGCTTTCCAGCCTGTTTCCACTTTTGTATGGCACAGCCTGCTGTTTCATTGAATTTGCGGCCCTACTGGGTTCCCGTTTTGATTTTGACCGTTTCGGATTGGCTCCGCGCTCAAGCCCTAGACAAGCGGATTTAATTATTACAGCGGGTACGATCACCATGAAAATGGCCCCCGCATTAGTCCGTCTATATGAGCAAATGCCTGACCCCAAATATGTCATTGCGATGGGGGCGTGCACCATTACTGGCGGTATGTTCAGCAGCGACTCTCCGTCAGCGGTCCGAGGCGTTGATAAACTTATTCCAGTGGACGTCTATATTCCTGGATGTCCTCCTCGCCCTGAGGCTCTCTTTGACGCCATCATTAAACTGCGTAAAAAGGTTGCAAATGAGTCTATCCAAGAGCGAGGATACACTCAACAGAGTCATCGTTATTACGCCACCACCCATAACATGAAAGTGGTTCCGCCTATTCTAACTGGTCAATATCTCCAGTCTGCGACCCGCCAAGCTCCTCCTAAGGAATTAATGGAATCAATGGGAATGCCTGTACCTTCTGCCCTAACAGAAGCCAAGGAAAAGGAGGCTGTTGATAATGCCTGAAGAAACGAATAGTTCACCCGCTACCGGGACCGAAGCCTCTGAGGGCGCAATTGTTGAGGCCGGGAAAGTCTCTCTTTGGTTAACGGAGAATGGGTTCGCCCATGAGATTTTGGAAGCTGATCACTTAGGCGTCGAAGTCATCAAGGTTGACCCTGAGTTTCTGGTTCCTTTCAGCACCGCCCTTTACGCCTACGGCTTCAATTATTTGCAATGTCAAGGCGCCTATGACACTGGAGCTGGCGGCTCTTTGGTGAGTTTTTATCACCTGATCAAGGTGACTGACAATGCTGATAAGCCTGAAGAAGTCCGTTTAAAGGTCTTCCTGCCTAGAGAAAACCCTCGCGTTCCGTCCGTTTACTGGATTTGGAAAGCAGCCGATTGGCAAGAGCGGGAAAGCTATGACATGTACGGCATTGTGTACGAAGGGCATCCCAATCTGAAGCGCCTGCTAATGCCTGAGGATTGGGTCGGTTGGCCTCTCCGCAAGGACTACATATCTCCCGACTTTTATGAACTGCAAGACGCCTACTAAAGGCTGCTTGGGTTAACGCCAAATTTGAATATTTGATAAGAGCGCTCCAATGGGGCGCTCTTATCTTATGGGCGCTGGGTAAAGTATCCCTAAAGCGACTTAATATAGGGAGGCGAAGGGGCTTTATCAGGCGCGGATTTTGCTTAAAAATTCGTTGCAATAAGATGAAGCACTTCTATGGGATGATCAGGTGAAATCAACCCTTGTAGCTACTTTTCCACCTTAATAAGTCCACTCAAAGGGTTTATACGACTTGAGAGGAGATAGATTTTTATGACAGTAGACATGGTTCAGGCAGCTGGCGATCCCCAAGTGGGGAATCTGGCTACTCCGGTTAATTCCTCATTCCTGGTAAAGGAGTACATCAACTATTTGCCAGCCTACCGGAAGGGCATGGCGGCTTATAGCAGAGGTCTGGAAGTCGGTATCGCCCACGGTTATTGGTTGTATGGTCCTTTTGCTGTGCTGGGTCCATTGCGCGGCACCGAATTGAGCGATATTGCGGGTGTATTAGCCGCTGTCGGCTTAGTCTTTATTCTCACCGTTTGCCTGTCAATCTATAGTGGGGCTGGTGTAGGCGTTCATAAGCCTACTGCAACAGTAACAACGCCTGAGCCGCCTGAAAATTTAAGCACCAAAGAAGGGTGGAGTGAATTTGCGAGTGGTTTCCTGATTGGGGGTTGTGGGGGCGCTTTCTTCGCCTATCTACTTTGCCAAACGCCTCACCTCATTCCCCTACAAAGCATCGCCGGGGGAGTTTGGTCCTCATAGGTCCGCTTTCGTCTTGTAGACTGGTCGGGTTGCTGACAGGATCTAACAAAGTTGACACCTCTGATTGCCTGGTCCACTTTTTCCTGATTCTTAAAGCAGCAACTTTTCCCTCACAAACCTAAGCAGACTTATTCAAAACCAGAGTCAGTAAAAGGCGCTCTTATAAAGCGCCTTTTATGTTTTGTAGAATTTCTCTCAAAGTCCTATTAGCCTGACTCCGTTAGACTTCCCCTGGGCCAAAGGACAACGGTATACTCTCATCAGTTATGGATGGAGTATTGAGTCCAATGACCATGGATATGATTCAACATGGTGGAGATCCTCAAGTTGGGAATCTAGCCACTCCGATCAATTCATCAGAACTAGTAAAAAAATATATCAATAATTTGCCCGCCTACCGTGAAGGCCTCGAGGTCAGAAAGAGAGGTCTGGAAATAGGCATGGCTCACGGCTATTTTATCTATGGCCCATTTGCCTTACTAGGCCCCTTTCGAGACACCAATATCGGCTCTGTTGTGGGTGTCGTCGCTGCTGCTGGTTTGATTGTAGTTCTATTTATCGCCCTTTACAGTTACGGCGTCGCGACGAACCAAAAACCCCTAGCCAATTTCACAACGCCTAATCCGCCAGTAGAGTTCAGCAGACAGGAAGGTTGGAGCGAATTTGCCAAGGGATTCTTGATTGGAGGGTGCGGTGGAGCTTTAGTTGCTTTTGTGATTTACCAAATTCTTCTTTTCATATCTTCCCTATTCTTCTGAGGGTTAAGGCGAACCAGCAAGGTTTATTGGGTTACCCAGGTGACTGAAACGTCTGGCCTGCATTTTTTATCAAATGGATATTTCTCCCAAACACTCCCAGAGAGTGTTTTTTTTCTATCGTTGTAAAACTAACTAGATAATAGAGCCAGAGGTGGTTTGAGACTATTGGAGAGGTTGAGCCTCGAAACGGAAGGGCCAGACCATAAAAATAGAACGTTTCATAGTGGCAGTAAACGATTGAATTTATATTACCTGGAGCGAATCTGCCAATTGTCAATTGGCAGATTCGCCGACATCTGAGCAGTTATATAAAAGCTCTAGAGCAGCGCTGGCAAGCTGTTCAGTGAATTTTACAACAGTAGTTTTTTTTAAGTAGTCCATTGGTCTACAACGAATGGCCAATTAAAATTCAGGTGGTTAAGATTGCAAAGGCCACGCTCTAGTGAATCCATGGCAATCTCACGACGTCAGTTTCTTGCAGTAGTCGGCTCTAGCGCCACGGGGGTGATTCTAGCGACCCATTTGAAAAGACTCTACGACAAAGCATCCCGAGTTGATGTAATAGGGTACGGACCGCTTCACCCCGACCCTAACGGCTTACTCGATCTGCCTACTGGATTTCAATATCGAGTGCTATCCCAAGCGAATCAGTCCATTGGGGAGGGCGAGCGATTACCAGGGGCTCATGACGGCATGGGCGCTTTCACCGCTGCTGACGGTAATACTATACTCATCCGCAACCATGAACTAACGCCAAGCAACCGCTTGGGCATCGTAGCCGATCAGCCGATCGGAGCCAGCAGTACGATCCAAGCGGGAAAGGGGGGACTACAACCCTGGTGGTTTCCCCCGATCGCCAATTAATTCATCAGTATGCAACGCTCGCTGGAACTGTTCGCAATTGTGGGGGTGGGGCGACGCCTTGGGGTAGTTGGATTAGCTGCGAAGAAGACACGTCCACCCCAATCGAGGGTTCTTTTTCACTCGTCTCTAAACCCCACGGGTATAACTTTGAAGTTCCGTTCTCCGCCACCGAGCCGGTATCGCCACACCCCCTAAAGGCAATGGGACGATTTAGGCATGAGGCGATCGCAGTGGATCCGCGAACAGGCATTGTCTACCAAACCGAAGATCAGAGCGATGGGCTGCTTTATCGCTTCATTCCCAATCAGGCTGGAAACCTACAAGCGGGGGGCGTGTTAGAAGCGTTGAGAATCCGAGACCCTCCCCAGGCCATTACCCGGCGAGGGTTTCCAGTGGGTCAACCCGTAGCCGTGGATTGGGTTCCAATTGAAGAGGCGGATCCAACGGAAGACACCATTCGCTGGGAGGGATTCTCCAAGGGAGCGGCCCAGTTTACCCGAGGAGAAGGCATCTGCGATAGCGACGGCAGTCTGTACTTCATCTGCACCAATGGCGGTATGCTGCCCTTTGGTCAAATTTGGCGCTATACTCCGAGGCGAAACCCAAAACGAGGAGGCAAGCTAGAACTCTTTGTCCAACCCAACGATCCCAGAATCTTGGACTTCCCCGATAACCTGATTGTGTCGCCTTCTGGCGACCTCATGGTTTGTGAAGACGGTTACGGTGAACAATTTGTAGTTGGAGTCACCCCTAAAGGAGAAACTTACCCCTTTGCCCACAATGCCCTAAATGAAGCCGAATTTGCTGGAATTTGCTTTTCCCCCGATGGTCGGACGATGTTTCTGAATATTTATAGCCCGGGTATAACGCTTGCTATTTGGCCAGAGAAGGAGGATTGGAGGGTGTAAGAGACCCATGAAGTCATTGAAGTCCAGCAAATTTGGGTGGATGGGTGGATGGGTGGATGGGTGGATGGGATGGTAAGTGTGAGAGTTAGGGCTGTTTCTCTATAAGCCTAAGGGCCTACTACAATTTCAGGTATTCCCTGTAATGACTCTGGAAATGCCTGAATAGCGGCTATGGATTTGTTTGACCAGCATCGACAGGCGTTGATTGCGCAGGAAGCGCCGCTGGCGGCTCGGATGCGGCCTCGGACGCTGGATGAGTTCGTCGGGCAGGATGCGGTGGTGGGTCCCGGGCGGCTTCTGCGTCGGGCCATCCAAGCGGATCAACTGTCCTCATTGATTTTTTATGGGCCGCCGGGAACGGGAAAAACCACGCTGGCAAGGATTATTGCAAATACAACTCGGGCCCATTTCATTTCCATCAATGCGGTGCTGGCGGGGGTGAAGGATATTCGAGCGGCGATCGCAACCGCCCAAGACAAGCGAGGCCAATTCAGTCAGCGCACCATCCTCTTTATCGATGAAGTGCACCGTTTCAATAAGGCGCAACAGGACGCCCTCTTGCCCTGGGTAGAAAACGGCACAGTGATTCTGATCGGCGCGACGACGGAGAATCCCTACTTTGAAGTCAATAAAGCGCTGGTGAGTCGGTCTCGAATTTTTCAGCTGAAACTCCTGAATCCAGACGATCTCAGACAAGTGGCGGCGCAAGCCTTGAGTGACTCGGAACGGGGATTTGGGGCGAAAACAGTTCAGATCGACTCCGAAGCGCTAGATCATCTGGTCAACGTGGCGAACGGCGACGCCCGGGCTTTGTTGAATGCTTTAGAACTGGCGGTGGAGACCACTCCCATCGATCAAACCGGCGCCATTCACATTACTCTGCCCGTGGCTGAAGAATCCATTCAGCGGCGGGCCGTTCTCTACGACAAAGAGGGGGACGCCCACTTTGACACCATCAGCGCCTTCATCAAAAGTGTGCGCGGGTCAGATCCAGACGCCGCGCTATATTGGTTGGCGCGGATGATCTACGCCGGCGAAGACCCCCGTTATATTTTTCGCCGCCTGGTGATTCTGGCGAGTGAGGACATTGGACTAGCGGACCCCAATGCCGTGGTGGTGGTGACGGGGTGCGCCGCCGCCTTTGATCGCGTGGGCGTGCCGGAAGGTCGGTATCCACTGGCCCAAGCCGTGCTTTACCTGGCGACGGCCCCCAAATCCAACAGCGCCATGGGCTTTTTTGAGGCCCTGTCTGCGGTGGAGAAAGAACAGCAATCGGATGTGCCGAATCCGCTGCGGGACGGCAATCGGGATAAGGAAGGCTTTGGTCATGGCAAGGGCTATCTCTATCCCCATTCCTACCGAGAACACTGGGTGGCTCAACAATATCTTCCGGCGGGCTTACAGGGCCAAGTATTTTACGAACCCTCGGATCAGGGCTATGAAGACACCATTCGGGTGCAAGTGGCCCGCCGACGAGAGGCCCAATTAGCCGCTATGGTGGACGGGGACAGCGCCACCCCAGAAATTCTCACTTCTAGCCCCGATGACCCTGCCCGCGATCGCTGGTTGCAGCGCACCCTCAGCCAATCCGGCGAGCAGTTAGCGGCAGTGCGTGATCGGCTCTTCATTATGATTTCCCCCCAGCGCCACCATGTCATTCTGGATCTCAACGCCAGCAGCGGATTACTCACTTGGGAAGCCCTGCGTCAGGCTCCAGAAGGCGGGGTGTACGCCTGTGTTCGCACCACTCAAGACCGATTGGCTTTGGCGGAACAGGCGGCCAATCTGCCGGAATTATCTCGCCCGATTATTTTGCAGACTAATCTAGCGGACTTATCGCCCCCCCTCACCCAGGCGCCTACGGTTAAGTTTGACGGTATTGTGGGCCGAAATGCATTGCTGCATGAGGTGGATAAGGCGGCGGTGATTCAAGCGGTGGTGGAACGGTTACGGGTAGGGGGCGCGATCGCCCTGGCGGAATCGGTCCCCCGTCAGGCTCAACGATTGTATGCGCTGCTGGATAATCAAAAGCTGGACGCCACACTATATGAGCGCCTGGTTTCAGCTGAGGAATCGATTTATAACAATGCGGACGATCCGATGGTGAACTGGGACGTAACGGACCTTCAGCATTGGTTTGAGCAGCATGGCCTGGTCACTTCTTTGGAGTTGATACAGACCCAAACCGAGATTCACATTACGCCAGGTTTGTTAAGCCGTTGGTTTAACCCAACTCGTGCAGGAGCGGAGAAGCTGAGTTATGGCGATCGCTTAGCCCAATCTTTTTCTAAAACCGAAGTCGCGGCTATTCGGCAAGCCTTTAACCGCCAACTGCAAAATCAGACAGTTAATTGGCAAAGCACGGTGGCTTTTATTACAGGAATGAACAGTATTCAGTCAAAAGAAGACCGATAGTGCAGCCGCACGACGACATTTCGCAACATTTTACCCCCATTCTAGGAATCTCTGGTCAACCTAAAATTTCTTAGACAAACCTGCCTGTTTCAGGACGGCATTGGCTGTATGTCGTGACTTAATTGTGTTATCGACAACAAACCTCCTTTGAGTGATGGGGCTATACCAGATTTCTTCCCTGTCTTTCAAAAGAGCAGCTTGCCTATAACAAAATTTCCTTCAGTTTCGGCGTTAATGATTTGGCCATTTATGACGCCATCTCGATAGTCTCTTGCTTGTGACTAGTCAATTCAAATGAAACGGCGCCTTTGTAATCTTCAG
>JASJDH010000442.1 GCA_030065175.1 Leptolyngbyaceae cyanobacterium MO_188.B28
TGACTCACTTGGGTATGCCGGATAGCTATGCCTTAAATTCCTAAAACTCCTTCCTCATTAGGAGAATAGTGACCAGAGATAATTCACGCAACAAGGCCGAATATCTTCGCACTTTGTGGCGTAACCTTCCCAGTCAAATTCCTTGAGTGTCTCGTAGCCCTCAAACTGACTAATAATTCCGTCGCCGTGGAACGGAATGAACATATTGCGGCTAATCTTATCCCAGCGGCGCAGTTCTTCGTCAGTAATTTCTATCAGTTCGACCAATTCACCTCGACGCTCCTCGTCAAGCAAGTGAAGTACGTTGCTCGCACAACGCAATACCCAGGCGGCCATGCAATTGGTGTAGGCGTTGTTATTCAATCCAGGGGCGCCAGCCCCCGGATAGTGGCTATGAAACTCATCTGGGCCAATGACGCCATGAATCTCATAACGCTCTCTCGTTGCATTGTAAGTAGCCATGCTGGCCCAGAAGCGGGCAATCTCCAGTAGCAGTTCTGCACCGTAGTAGGACAGGAATTCGATATCGTTAGCGACCTGATAATACTGCCAGACATTGTAGGCGATGGCGGCATTGACATGCCGCTGAAGCCGAGAATCATCGGGGAGCCAGCGGCCCGAACGAGGATTTAGGTGTAGTGACTGGCTTTCTTCACGGCCATCGCTACCGCTTTGCCAGGGAAACATGGCGCCGCGATAGTCTGATTGCTGAGCCAGATACCGCGCCTCAGGCAGCCGGCGATATCGGTACATCAACAGGGAGCGGGTGAGTTCGGGGAATCGTAATGCTAAAAACGGGAAGATAAACAGCTCATCCCAGAAAATATGTCCGCGATAGGCTTCACCATGCCATCCTCGGGCGGGTACGCCGACATCGCGATCGATGGTGTTAGGTGAAGTGGTTTGCAGCAGGTGGAAAATGTGAAACCGCAAAATGAACTGGGTTGTGTTATTGCCGTTCCGTAAGGTGATATCCGAAATACTCCAGAGATGTCGCCATTTGCGTTCGTGGGATTGCTGTAACTCAGCAAAGGAACTGGCCCGGCGGACCGCCTTCCGAGCAGCTAGCGTAGGTTCACTGACGGCAAAGTCGCATGAGGTATAAATAGTAACCACCTTCTCAATACGTAGCGTCTGATGTTGGTGACAATCCACCAACAAGCGATGGGCAATGCGACCATGTTCATTTTCACGGATGCGCTGAGTTGGCGCCAGGACATCTCCTACATAGATCCGCGATCGGGCTGCTTGGGTCATTTGGATATGAGACTGGTTGGTGCGAACTGCCAACACGATCGCATCTTCACCTTCAAATCCCGTCTCGAGAATTTCCAGGTGCTGACCATTGAGTTGTCGGTATCGCTCGACATTTTGGTTGGTGACTGTGCCGTCAATGGCTGAGCGGATCTCAATTTGGCCCGACCAGTTAAGGGCGGTTAGCCGCCACTCGATCGCCGCCAGATGGGGATTGTCCATATGAACAAAGCGGCGGCTGACGAGGGAAAATTCTCGCTCATCGGCATCACGAAACCGCACAGCGCGCTCTAGTATACCGTGATACACATCTAGCTCAGTTCGAAAATCCAATAGGTCAACTGTGTCGAGATTAAACCACTCACCCCCTTTGGGTCGAAAGTTTAGGGGTAGCCAGTTGGGCCAGTTAACCAAATCTTCGTTCTCGAGTACGCGACCTGCAATATCGGTTTCCAGACGATTGTAGCCACCTGCGAGATAGCAGCCAGGATAGTGGAGCCCCCCTGCATGGACCTCCTCAAAGCCCCCCCGGGTGGCGATATAGCCATTGCCCAACGTGCAGAGCGCCTCGCGCAACGGTTGCTGCTGCGGATTCCAGTCGGTATAGATGAGCGCCCAATCGCGGTTTTCTGGGTTAGCCATGGTTGGGAGGTCGCCGTTTGAGTTGTTGTATCAAAATCTGGAAAAACTGCTTGACCTCGTCCGGGTCCTGCAAAAAATAATCAGCCTGAGTGGGTTTATCAGGTGCGCCCACGTAAATGCTAACGCCATGATTTTTGAGGGCTTGAAAGGCGTCTTCGTCCGTGGTGTCATCGCCTAAATATAAGGGCAAGACCCCAGGCTGATTCAGACCCAATTGATTAAGCAACCAGTAGATGGCCCGTCCCTTGTCCCAAGGGATATCCGGCTGAATTTCAAAAATCTTTTTCCCGCTCCGCTGACGCAGCTGTGGGTAATGATTGAGCACAGTGTCAACGGTCTTTTTGATGGTATCGACCACTTGCTCAGCGGCTTCTCGATAGTGGATAGCGATCGCAAATCGCTTCCGTTCTATGCGAGCTCCAGCAATGTGATTAAGCTGATCACGGAGTTGGATTTCGGCCTTATCCAGATCAGGTAAAAAAGGCTGGGCATCTTTATGCTGGAGGCGTATGTTATTGGGACCGGCAATGTCGAAGCCATGACTGCCTGCATAGTAAAGTGAGGGGAGTCCGACCATATGTTGAACATCGGCTAGATCACGGCCACTGATGATGGCGACGGTTGTCTGATTGGCCAAGGCTTGCAGTTGCGATCTTAGCTCGTCAGAGAGGATGGCCATTTCAGGACGTTGTACGATCGGCGTGAGGGTGCCGTCATAGTCAGTGAACAGCGCCAGCTGGCGATCTCGAAGACGGTGCTCAATGGTGTCAAAATGCTCTAGGGCCGAACTGGGTCCCCCCGGATTTGTCAGCTTTGGCGCATTTACCTGATTGCGGTCCATGACGACCCCACCTAAATCCAGAATGACTGCCTTGTCGGGAGTGTCGGGATTGCGGCGCATAACTCCTGATGATTTACTTCAGACCCAGGGAGGCCATCAGTTCCAGAACAACGCCGTTTGTCCAGCCAAACCCAATTTCGTTAGAGCTATAGCCAAAGAAAATTTCATCTGAGACATCACCCGAGCAACGATTCACATCATATTTTTCTACAATCGCGCCGCTGCGCTCAAATTCTTGAACCACCATCTTAATGAATTTACGTGAAAGTCGATCGGCTTCGCAGTGATAGCCATAGTGATGTAGCCCTTCTACAGCAAATAGCTGCAGCGGCGCCCAGCCAAAGGGGGCATCCCACTGATTACCAGACACATGGGTGCTGGTCAGCAATCCACCCGGCGCCTCGAACCTAGGTAAATTCTCCACCACGCGACCTGCCTGGGCTTCGGAGGCGATCCCGGCCAAGAGGGGGAAGAAGGTGGTCGCAAACTCATAAGGCCGCCGCCGGTTGGTGCGAAAATTGTAATCAAAATAAAGTCCTGCGTCCTCATCCCAGAGATACCGATCGATTAGATGTTTGCGCTGCTCGGCATGGCGGCGCCAGTAAGCAATGCCATGATAGTGGCCAATGAGTTCACACATCTGGGCGATATCCTGTTCCATCTGGTAAAGCAGCACATTCAGACAAACCGGTGCATAGTGAACGATATCGGCGCTGAAGGGGCCAAAGCGGTTGGTAATATCAAAGCCAGACTCTCGCATCGAGCGATCGCCTTGATAGAATTAAACGCCGCAGATGGGTCCACAAATCGTAGGAAATCGGCAGCCCATAATTGTCGTACAAATAAACCGCATCCATCAATTCACCATAGATGTCCAGCTGAAGCTGATCATGAGCTGCATTGCCGACCCGAATCGGGGAAGATCCCAGGTAGCCTTCCAAGTGTTCTAAATGCTCTTCCGGTAAGTGATGGCGACCATCAATTCCATACATAATTTGAAGAGAGCCATCGGGATTTAAGTCACGGCATCGGCATTCAATCCAGTTCATAAACTTGGCGGCTTCTTCCGTAAAGCCGATTCTCAACAGAGCGTTGAGAGTGAAGGCTGCATCCCGAATCCAGGTATACCGGTAGTCCCAATTCCGTTCTCCGCCAATTTCCTCGGGTAGGCTACAGGTGGGGGCAGCCACAATCGCTCCTGTGGGTTCAAAGGTTGTAAGGGCCGATCTCTCAACCATCTCGCGCCAACGCCCCCGGTAAGTAGATTGAGACAGCCAGCTTCGCCAATATCGAACGGTGTGTTTAAACAGGTCAGTCGCTGTCGCCGGGGAAATGGGGAGCCCACATCCAGCCCCCGATTCAATCCCCTGCAAGACGAACACGGCATTCTCTTCTTCCTGCAGAGTAAATTCGGCGGACACCGCCGTCCCCTTCTCAACCAGTTCTATCTCTGTGGCCAGGCCCAAACTTAAGGTTTCTGAATAGAAACACACGCCTTTGGGGGTAATCGTGGCCTCATGGTTGTCTCTAGCGTAATTGAAAGCGGGATAACATTCCAGATAAAAGCGCATTGCCCCCCGAACCACTCTCACTTGTCGAATCAAGGAGTGATATCCAATCTCATCGGCGCTCAGCCCAACTGGCATAAAATCTACAATTTCACCCACCCCCTCAGAGGTTAAAAAGCGAGTAATCAAAACGTTTGTAGCAGGCCAGTACAGTTGCTTCCGCTTAATCTGCTCACTGAGGCCGTTAGCGCCGCCCAACGCAGGCGAAATTCTAAAATGTCCGCCTTTTTGATCATCCAATACAGCGGCAAAAACACTTGGCGAATCATGGTTTGGAAAGCATAGCCAATCGATAGCCCCATTCAATCCAACCAGAGCGGTCGTATACATATTGCCAATAATTCCGTAATGCTCAATTGGCTGATAGGTCATCGTCGATCCCCTATTCTAATGAATCCATTAGGTTGGCGACTGGCTTATCCTTAAACTCTCTCAGTTGTGTATGCACAGTAGCTCTATGATGTCCTCACGAGTTCCTCATACCAAGATCTTAAACTTTAGTATGAGGGGGAAAAATAAAAGTTGGCTGATGTTGCACATCGAGATCCCGCTTTTAATTCGGTTAGAAGGGATCCCATTGTGATGTGTCAAAACGGCTCTGAGAAAGCCCCAACACTTTAATGAGAACCGATCCAATCCGCGACTACTTGAAAGCGATTGGCAAGACTCCGCTGCTCACCAAAGCCGAGGAACAGGCATTCGGAACACAAATCCAGGCGATGATTCCCTTGCTAGAGATTCCGGAGGAGTCCCGCACGCTAGAGCAACAGTCTATTGTCCGACGAGGGCGACGGGCCAAGCGTAAGATGATCCAGGCGAACTTGAGACTTGTGGTCAGTATTGCAAAGCGCTATGGCCGTCGGGGAGTTGAGCTAATGGACCTAATTCAGGAGGGCAGCCTGGGGCTATCCCGCGCGACGGAGAAGTTTGACCCCTCAAGGGGCTATAAATTCTCGACTTATGCTTACTGGTGGATTAGGCAATCAATCACCCGGGCGATCGCAATGCAATCTCGCACCATCCGCCTCCCCATTCATGTCACGGAACGGTTAAACCAGCTCAAGAAACATCAGCGGCAGCTCAGCCAGAAGTTAGGGAGGCGACCTACCCGACGAGAATTAGCTGAGGCGATGGGGATGGAGTGGGAACGATTTGAACAACTTCTGGTTCAGACACAGCGGACGACTTCCTTAGATCAGCTAATCGGCGAGGAAGAGGAAACGCCTCTGGCTGCCCTTGTGCCTAGCAGTACCGCCAGTCCAGATGAAGTTGTTGAGTTACAGCTGATGCGCGATCGCGTTGACACCCTAATCGGTTGTCTGACTGAGCGAGAACAGGCTGTTATCAAAGCCAGGTATGGGCTAGAGAACGGTCGTCCAAAATCCTTGAGTAAAGTAGCCAAGTTGCTGGGAGGAATGAGTCGAGAGCGGGTGCGACAATTGGAGAAGTCAGGGATAAGAAAGCTCAGAGCCACGTTAAGGAATCATCAAGGGGCGATCGCGTCTTGAACTTTCACCCCTACCATCACTGTCATCGCGCTGTTCTCGGGGGCATCCTCAGGCCTAGAGGAACCACTTGTTCTGTCACCTTAAAGCTGCCTAAATTGGCTTGCAGAAGCTCTTTCTGACGGTTGTTCAAGTCGGGTGTTTTTAATACATCCTCGACCTTTTGGTAAGGGCCATTGGTGACAATGGTTTTGGCTAAATCCGGGTAGAATCCAGGGCAATCCTGAAAGGCAATCATATTGGCGTTATTCAAATCAATTTTCTGGTCAGATTCTGCGCATAATGGTACATCCGCCAACATCATTGTAGGCTGAAGACTGGCTTCCGCAGCAAACCCAGGTTGAGTCCAACCGAGAAATCCAAAACAGCTGGCGAGCACTAAGCTGAACAGGCTCAACCAGCAGCCTAATCGCTGGATAAATCTTTTCATAAACCTATCCTCCGAAATTTAAATCCTATTCACAGTGCGAACTTTAAGCTTCAAATGTGAGGAACCTGTGAAGGAGCGAATCTCCTAAATCGTGATAATCTTCGACCTTAATACTTAGTAAATCGAGTAATTGAGTGAGAAGTGGCGGCTTTTTTCTACTTTGTATAGTTTTGCTACAATAGAGTAGATATGAAAGAGCGTGGATTGAGTGATTATTAGAGTAAGTTCCCAGCTCTTGCGTCTTTTCTAGATGCCGAACTGCTCTAAGTAAAACATTAAAAGATGACTGACAGAACAGTATCATTCCGATTCCCTGAAAAATTGATTCAAGTAATCGAAACTAGATCGAAAGTAATAGGCAAGAGTAAAACTGAGGTGGTTGTTGAGACACTGAGTCAAGCTTTTAGAAGCTCACCCCCACCGTTATCTTCCATCCCTACTTTAAAGCGCCAGTTGAGTGAATTCCAAAACCAGCTGACAACATTATCAACGCAGCTAACAACAATATTGGATCAAACTGAGCTTCGGACTCTTGGACAGCTGGCGATCGCCATTAAACGATTGATCCTCAATCGTCATGTTTTGGAAGTTAATGAGAATTCAGAGCAACTCCTGGATAATCTAGCTGAAGCATTGGCGGAGTATGAACAGACTTACGGTGTGATTGAGATAGAAGGATGTTCACTTTAGAAACCCGGTAATTCCTACAAAACAGTGGAGTTAGGGAAAAGGTGATGAATTATTATTAGCAACTTGGAGGGCGGCTTTCAGGGACGGTTACATTCTAGACTGGCTTTCTAGGCATCTAAGGCTTGGGAGGAGGGGTGTAGCTTGTTCAATTGTTTTCTGATCCACGCCTGATTGAAAACTTCTGCATAAATGCGATTGTAAACCCTGACTTGCCCCTGTTGCTTTACCACCAACCCCGATAGCAGCAATTCCATTTGTTCAGGACCTTCATCCGCTATCAAGCCGCCTTGTTGCAAAATCTGCTGATAGAGTTCCAGCCAACACCCAGCCCGTTGCCGGTTACTTAGTAGGCGATCGCGGATCATTCTCAAATGCTCTAGTTCATCGCGGGTTTCCCAACCCTCGATGATATGTTTTTGCACCAGCTGCTCTAACCAAAATACCTCGGAGCTACGAGGAATGGTCAAAACATCGCTAATTGCGTCTCTATTGGATTTACGCACCAATTCGCACAGCTTTTGAGTCAAAAAAGGTTGTCCACCTGTCCAAGCTAAAATCTCTTTGAGAACGGCTTGGGGATCGTTAATCTTCCCTGTTAATCCTTTAAGCAATGGCTGGACTTCGTACTCCTGAAAGGGATGCAAGTCAATGGCTTTGCCAATATTAAATAGGGCGCCATTCCGATCTCGAATTAAATCCGAAGAGATTGACATCCCGAACAGCGCAAAAGTGAGGCGATTATATTCTGGATTGATTGCCCGCTGAGTATAGCAAAAAAAAATCAGGTCAAAAAAATCATCAACCGAGAAATTGAGACTAAGCATGCTATCAATTTCATCAATGAAGATGAAGATCTTTTCACTGGGGATTTTGACAAGAAGTACACGTTCAATAAAATGGCTTAATTTCTTAAGCGCAGAAAGGTCTTCTACCTCACGCCACCAGGACTTTAGATTAACTTTGTCATATAGATTGAACCCTTGCCATAACTCATAAGCTATGCCCTTGTACCACTGTTGAGGAGTGATATTTTTGCTCCCAATCCGGGTCATGTCGATGGAGGTACAGCTGAATCCTTCTTGTTCCAGTACATGCCTGATTCGTACTAGAAGCGAGGATTTACCCATTCGCCGTGAGTTCAATATGTAACAAAACTTACCGAGTTTCAGGCTGTTATAAAGTTCAATATCAGCCTGACGCTCCACATAGCTAGGCGCATCAGTAGCAAGACTGCCACCGACTTGATATTCATCATTAGCCATTGTTAGCTTGAAGTTGACTTTGGGCTTCTTGAAGTTGACTTTGGGCTTCTTGAAGTTGACTTTGGGCT
>JASJDH010000443.1 GCA_030065175.1 Leptolyngbyaceae cyanobacterium MO_188.B28
TAACTTTAAGCTGATCCCCTCACCGTGGGAGGTTTTGCAGGCCACCGTAGAATTCTTCGTCAGTGATCCGGGGGTGCATTTTCGCTCTAGTATCATGCGGGTGCTGGTGGGGTTTGCCGTCGCCTCAGTTCTGGGCGTTGTTTTGGGCATCTTAATTGGCTGGTTTCAAATTATTGAAGACCTGCTGATGCCGCCGTTAGAGCTGCTTAGACCCATTCCGGCTGTGGCCTGGATTCCGTTGGCGATTTTGATGTTTCCCAACGCCGAAACCGGGATGATTTATATCACCTTTATTGGCGCCTTTTTTCCAGTGTTAATCAGCACCATACGAGCGGTTGAAAACATTCTGCATGACATTGTGCTGATTCGAGTGGGGCAGTGTTTGGGGGCGAATCAGTGGCATGTCTTTAAACATATTGTGATCCCGGGAGCCCTGCCCGGGATCGCCAGTGGGTTGACCATCGGTATGGGAAATGCCTGGTTTTGTCTAGTCACCGCCGAGATTTTAGCCGGTCGGTATGGGGTGGGCTATATCACCTGGGAGTCTTATGTGGTTTCAAACTATCCCCCGATCGTGATGGGAATGTTGCTCATCGGGTTGATGGGGGCTTTTAGCTCTTGGGTGGTTGGGCGTGGCGCGGGGGCGTTAATGCCCTGGCGCGTGATTAAAAAGCAGGATGTTTAGGATAAATAGGAGCCGCGCCCATGATCCAAGAAACGTTAATTACGTCAACCTTCGCCGGAACCCGCAATAAAGGGGCCGTCAATGTTGACGGGGTCTCGATGGTCTTTAGTCGTCGGGGACATTTCAACCGTGTCTTAGATTCGGTCAATATGCAGATCAAGCCGGGGGAGCTAACCTGCTTATTGGGGCCGTCAGGGTGTGGTAAATCGACGCTTTTGAATATTATTGCCGGGTTTGTTAAACCCACCGCAGGCTATGTGCTGGTCGATCAGTATCAGGTGAAGAAGCCGGGGGCGGATCGGGGGGTGGTGTTTCAGCAGTATTCGTTACTGCCCTGGAAAACCACTTTTCAGAATGTTGAACTGGGTTTGAAGATAAAGGGCGTCCCCAAGGCCGAACGAAAGGACATTGTGGATGAATATTTGAATTTGGTGGGGCTGGTTAAATACCGCAATGCTTACCCCAACCAGTTATCGGGAGGGATGCAGCAACGAGCCAGCATTGTCCGGGCCCTGGTTAATTCCCCGTCGGTGTTGCTGATGGACGAGCCCTTCGCCGCCCTGGACGCCCAAACCCGACATATGATGCAGGAGTTGTTGCTAAACATTTGGAGCACCCTGAAAACAACCGTCATTTTCGTCACCCATGACATTGAAGAGGCGATATTTTTGGGCGATCGCATTTTTGTTATGGGGGTCCAGCCCGGACGAATTAAAGCAGAATTGACGATTCCCTTAGGTAGACCCCGCCATGTAGATGACTTGATTACCCCCGAGTTTACGAAACTCAATCGCCAAGTCTTTGAGTTAATCCGAGAAGAAACCTTGAAAAGTATGGAAACCATCGAAATCTAAAATTCTTTGCTTTTATAGTTGAGGTCAATATCCGATGCTGACATCAACCTTAGGGCATATATTCGCAGTCGCTGTGGGTTTGAGTCTTGGGCTTCTTGGCGGGGGAGGGTCAATTTTAGCCGTTCCCATTTTGATTTATGTCATGGGCGTGGGGACGAAGGAAGCGATCGCGATTAGTTTAGTCAGTGTTGGGGTTGTCAGTAGTATTGGGGCGATTTCCCATGGTTTAGAAGGCAAGGTCAAACTCAATGTTGCTTTGATATTCGCCCCCGCCGCGATGTTAGGGGCTTATTTTGGGGCCCATTTAGCGTCTTTCCCCTGGATTAGTGAGACGTTTCAGCTAATTTGTTTTGGGGTGACGATGTTGCTGGCGAGTCTCCTGATGATTTATCAAACTAGGCAGCGGCATCGGAAAGAATTGAACAAAAAATTACTGGATAACTATATTTATCACGCTCCGAAAGAAGCCTCCCTTTTGCATTTTTCAATGCTTCCCGTTGAAGGTTTGGGAATTGGCGTGCTAACAGGTTTTGTCGGCATTGGCGGCGGATTCGCGATTGTGCCTGCTTTGGTATTGATGGCCAAGATACCCATGAAACAAGCGGTGGGTACATCACTATTGATTATTTCGCTTAAATCGGTGACTGGCTTTCTAGGATATTTGGGTCAGATAGATATCAGTTGGGAGCTCACAGTGTCTTTCACACTTGCCGCCACCCTAGGAACACTGGTGGGAACCTATCTCAATAAATTCATCAACGCCAGTGTTTTGCAAGCTAGTTTTGGGTATTTTGTTCTATTATCCGCGATTCTAATTTTAATCAATTAGGAAAAGTGCGTAATTGAGGCGAAAAAGTTTGTAGGAGAAGGAATATAGAAGGCAGAATACAGAATTCATTGGGATTTTGCGTCAGAATATAATCCCAAGAAAAGGCAGTGGATGGGTAGATGGGTGGATGGGTGGATGGGTGGATGGGATGGTAATTATCTGCAGATCCCAAATCCTTAAAGAAATAGAGTCTGTTGCGTAAACCTTGAATTTTCATTAGGGATAATTTTCCTCTTTTATTGCAAGCTTGAATTAACTTCATCGCAATCACAGGAGATTCTCATGAGTTTAGCTTCTCTATCAATAGATAATTCAACCTCTTTAACTCCAAATCAATCAAAGAAAACGCGACCAAAGCCCATTTTAATGACGCCTATCCGTCGGTGCGGTAGTCATGCATTGAGGTTACGCTTAAATTTTTCTCCTGATTTCTACTCGCCTTATCCACTTCACATAGTGGATTTTATGCCTCTGTTACCCTTTTACGGTGACTTGTCAAATGATTTTAATTACTTCCAATTGGTGATTGATCTGGTTGGGTTGCAAAATGCAACGATGGTGAAATGGGAGAATGTCGCTTTAGATCCCGTCGCCGTTTTTAATCGAATTCAAGATAAGCCCCGCAACATTCATGTTATTGCCTGGGAGATGTTATTTTTGGCTGGGCAAAGGCATAATGCAAAGGTTGTTATGGACAAATCCCTGGATAATGTGCATTATGCAGAAGAGTTAATTTCCCTCTTTGATGATATTCTCTTCCTGAATGTTGTGAGAGATCCTCGGGCTCAAATCAGTAGCATTAACCGAGCTATTATTCACGATTTTGATATCTTATTGAATACCTTAACCTGGAGAAAGGCCCACGATATCGGTCGGGCATTGGCGCAAAAATATCCAGACAGGGTGTTGACCATTCGTTACGAAGATTTCATCGATAGTCAAGAAGCGGTATTGAGGAAAATCTGTCAGTTTTTCGACATTCCCTTTCTGGGCGCAATGCTGGATGTTTCATTGTCCAATGAGGCTAAGGATCTCTCTGTGTTATCGGCCTTGTGGGAAAGCAATACATCCGCCCCGATTCCCGCCAATGTCGATAAATTCAAAAAGATGTTGAGTCTTGAAGACATTCAATTAATTGAGACGTTGACTGCGGAGCATATGGATTATTACGGCTATGAACGGATGACCAAAGACTCCACAATCATTACCGACTCAATGGTTGAAACGGCTAAACAGAAGAGTCAGTCAAACAAACGTAAAGCCTGGCAGGATCTGAAAAGGAAGAATCCCCTTGATTATCAGCTGAGAAAGTTTCGGGCTGACTATCTTTCTGCGCTGTATCAACGACTAACACAACAAGCAGCCTAGCGTTCTGACTGACTCCTGGCTCCTGTATTCTGTATCAGTGATAATCTCTCACGTAGAGTTCAGAATTGATTGATCGCTGTCGTCAGAAAATCTGACTGGATCCAACGGTTCAAATCAATCTCATCTAGTTGCTCATTTCCAGGAATAGCGGCGAGTTGTTGGATGTGTTCCGTGACCCAGTCCATCCGAATTTGGGTTTCGGGGAAAAACAACCCTGAGCCGTCTGAATCACGATAGTCCAGGGTTTTTGCCACAATTTCGGGGTCTAGTCTGACCCAATTGCTCACTAGGGAAAGGGCGCTGGGCGTTGTCACATACCACTGTTGGGCGGCGATTAGCGCCTTTAGATAGGCGATCACAATGTCAGGATGTTGCTCGGCGAAGGTTTCTTGAACGACAATGCCATGGAAGGTGGGGATCTGTCCTAGATCGGCGTCGGGCAAGCGCCGAAATCGCCCGTGATGACTGGCGATTTCATGCAGCGGCGCAAAATAGGCATAGCCGTCGGCGGTTGTGTTGCGCGGGGTCAGTCGATGGATGCGCAGGTTATCGATTGAGGTAAGCGTCACCTCCTGTAATAGACTTGCTCGGGAAAGGGTGCGCATAATCATGCCATGGGCTGATGAAGCGAAAGGAACGGCAATAATGCGCTGGCGCAGATCGTCTAAACTGCTGAGGGATGACCGATCGGGGACAATAATCGTATTCCCAGCGCCATCTGGGTTACTGGCGACAAAGCTGACTAATTTGGTTCTACTAGTTGAGTCCGCTGGGGAGGCGGCGCTGAGCAACAGGGGATAGTCTCCTAAAATACCGATATCCAATTGCCGAGATTGCAACCCAGCAACAATAGGGGCGCCTGAAGTAAAGTCCCGCCATTGAATTTGGTAGTCTGTTTTGCTATAGCGACCCGTGCGGGGTAAAAAATGTTCGAGGAGCCCCAATTGCTGAATAATCACCCCAGCCGTTACGGTTTGGATCGTTTTGGTTTGGATTCCGAGGGTCAACGTCAGCTTTTCTAGGGCGTCTTGACTGGACCGACGGATGAATAATCGGGGGGATTGCAGGTGAACTTGAGTTGTGTTTCCCGATAACGTTGGCGGGGTGGAGGAGGTTGAATCAGGTTTCTGGAGAGTTGAGAGGGGCGCTTTTTTGACCAGACGGGTGTATTCAGGTTGGTCGACCACGAGATCGATGAACTGCTGTAAAGGCCCTGTCGATAGAGTCTCTGAGGACAGTTTTGACTGGTGACGATGGGCTGTCTTTGAGAGACGTTTAGGCGTCAACATATACAATCTGAAATCTAAGGCGAATTCCTGCAGGGGAATCGCCACTAAGAGGTTGGCCTGTCGTTCAATTTGCAGTTGCAAACTAGAAGCGAAGCCCAGATAGTGCCCCTGGGTCAAGAAAGGACTCATTAAGTTAGAAGACTGGACAATTTCTCGATGGGTAAAGTCTGATAGTTTGAAGCCCAGTTCTGAGAGTCGAGTTTCTAGCGCTAGTCTTTCCGGTGTTTCGGCAGCGGGGAATACCCAAACTTCTGAGGTTAATTGCCGCAGACTGAGCCAGGGGCAATTGGCTAAGCGGT
The DNA here is from genome assembly GCA_030065175.1 of Leptolyngbyaceae cyanobacterium MO_188.B28. Taxonomy (GTDB): domain Bacteria; phylum Cyanobacteriota; class Cyanobacteriia; order Phormidesmidales; family Phormidesmidaceae; genus JAKSDM01. The sequence goes on from JASJDH010000443.1 coordinate 5,325, forward strand.
GGTCAGCGGCCACCATTAAGCAATACTGAAACCGATCAACCGGGCGGGATTCAATTTCATCAAAGTCTTGGAAATCCACTTCAGCAAATCCAAGTTCAACTTCCCCCATCGTGATGGCTTGGTGCAGCGATCGCACCGTATTAAATGTTAAGCACCGTAATTCAATAGCGGGATATTTCTGACGGTATTGAAACAGAATTTTGGGCAACCATCCCTTAGCAACGCTCTCTGTACAGCCAATGCATAAACGGCTGTACTTTCCCTGTTTTATTTGGTTAATTTCATTAATTAATCGACTTTCCAATTCAATCAGGCTGGGGCCTGCTTCTCGCAAATAGGAGCCCACTGAAGTCAGCTTAATTTTACGACCCAGTCGATAAAATAGCTCGGTTCCCAGACTCGATTCCAGAGATTTTATTTTAGCGCTGACAGCCGGTTGAGTCAGATTCAATGCGTCTGCCGCCTCGGTAAAGCTGAGGTGGCGGGCAACTTCTAAAAAAACTTTGAGCTGATAAATTTCCACAATATAGGGGAGGATGCACTCGGTGGTAATTTAACAGATTTAGGGGAATTAAATTCTTCTTAGTAAGCTGTTATATTTTTGACGCCCCTCACCCCCGCCCCCTGATTGACTGACAAAACTTTTCTGTGGATGCCTGGAAAGCCCTCACCCTAGCCCTCTCCCGAGAGGAGAGGGAACAAGAGAGTGGATCGGCTCCCCTCGCCCTCTGGGAGAGGGGTTGGGGGTGAGGGCTTAGACTTTATATCAGTCAATTAACCCGGCCCCTCTCCCAAGCTTGGGAAAGGGGGGCAAGAAGGGCTTTGCGTTGAAATACTTACTTAATCGTTTAGAGAATATGACACTTTTTTTCTTCCTTGGGAGAGACTATGACAAGCCCATAAAACAATTTTATAGGAATGAAAAATCCTGCCCTAAATCAATTTTAGGTGGTCTGTTTGGGACAATTTTCAGGAATGGGTATGCGTGATTTAATGCAAAGCTATTTCTGATTTTTATGAGTATATAAAAAATATGAATCAATAAACAGTGCGTTTCTATACAAATCGCCTTGAGACTATTTCAGAGGCTTTTTAGGATTAGGAAAAGCAGCGCTGGAAACTTATGACTGTGACAAGATTCAGTTCCCTGGTCAGTATGTCAATATGAGGAGTTTTGCGTGAATACTCAGCATCTGCAAACAGATTTTTTGGTGATTGGTGGAGGCACGGCTGGCACAATGGCGGGGATTAAGGCCAAGCAGGCTAACCCCGAAGCCGATGTCTTGATTTTGGAAAAAGCCAATATTCGCCGCAGCGGTGCGATCGCGATGGGGATGGACGGCGTCAATACGGCGGTGATTCCGGGTAACTCCACCCCAGAGCAATATGTGCGGGAGATCACCCTGGCCAATGATGGCATTTTGAACCAGAAGGCGGTGTATCAAACCGGACGCTGGGGATTTGAGGTAATCCAGGAGCTTGAAAGCTGGGGTGTAAAGTTCCAAAAAGATCACGAAGGCAACTACGACCTGAAACAGGTGCATCGGGTGGGCAAATACGTGTTGCCCATGCCGGAAGGGAAAGATCTGAAAAAGATTTTGTCTCGCCAGGTGAAGCGAGAGAAGGTGCGGGTCACCAACCGGGTCATGGCCACGCGCGTAATGGTTAAAGATGGCCGCGTGATCGGGGCGGTGGGCTTTGATGTGCGCAAAGGCGACTTTGTGGTGATTCAAGCCAAAGCAGTGGTGCTCTGCACTGGGGCCTGCGGTCGTCTGGGACTGCCTGCATCGGGCTATCTATATGGCACCTACGAAAACCCCACCAATGCCGGTGATGGCTACTCCATGGCCTACCATGCGGGAGCCGAACTGACCAATATTGAATGCTTCCAGATTAATCCCCTGATCAAAGACTATAACGGCCCAGCCTGCGCCTATGTAGCCAGCCCCTTTGGCGCCTACACCGCTAACGCCGAGGGTAATCGCTTCATTAGCTGCGATTACTGGAGCGGTCAGATGATGCTGGAGATGTGGAAAGAACTCAATTCGGGCAAAGGGCCGGTGCATCTGAAGATGTATCACCTGGACGATGACACCATCGCTGAAATTGAGCGCATCCTTTGGTCCAACGAACGCCCCAGTCGCGGTCGGTTTCATGAAGGTCGCGGCGAGAACTACCGCACCGACGGCGTGGAAATGAACATTTCAGAGATTGGTCTCTGTAGCGGTCACAGTGCTTCTGGCGTTTGGGTGAATGAAAAAGCTGAAACCACCGTACCCGGTCTCTACGCCGCTGGAGATATGGCCAGCGTGCCCCACAATTACATGATCGGAGCCTTCGTCTCTGGCCGCCTGTCCGGCATCAACGCTATGGAATATATCCAGGGACTGGAGCATGTCGACCCTGACCCCGACTTCCTCGCCGCCGAAAAAGCGCGTATCTACGCCCCCCTGGACCGCCCCGACGGCGTCCCCCATACCCAGGTGGAATACAAACTGCGCCGCTACGTCAACGACTATCTTCAGCCCCCCAAATCTCCCACCAAGATGGACATCGGCTTAGCCGCCTTCGAACGCTACCCCGAAACCCTGGACCTCATGGGCGCCCAAGACCCCCACGAACTCATGCGCTGCATGGAAGTTCACTTTATCCGCGACTGCGCCGAGATGGCCGCCCGCGCCTCCCTCTACCGCAAAGAAAGCCGCTGGGGCCTCTATCACTATCGCTTGGACTACCCTGAGAAGAATGATGCGGAATGGTTCTGCCACGTGAACCTGAAGAAAAACGAAGCGGGTGAGATGGAACTGTTTAAGCGCCCTGTTGACCCTTATATCGTGGACGTGAACTTGCAGCAGGAAGTGTATGATGTGGCGGTTCGATAAACCAAAGGATTTTGGATTTTAGATTTTGGATTTTAGATTT
>JASJDH010000444.1 GCA_030065175.1 Leptolyngbyaceae cyanobacterium MO_188.B28
AATGGGGACCAGCACACAAATCCCACCATTCATCCCCTAGATGATAAAGGGTAATCGGCGGCGTTAAGTCTTCTAGGATTTCTAACTTATAGGGCTCTTGCAGCGCATTTATCCGCTGTTTCGCCTCTTTCCGACTGACCTCTTCCCGAATGACTGGCAACTTGCGGTTAATGATTTTGATCATCTCCTTTTTAATTGCCTTGAGATCCTTTTCTGTAAAGGGTTCTGGGTGATCAAAATCATAGTAGAAACCGTAGTCAATCCAAGGACCGATGGTAACCTGAGCCTTCGGGAAAAGTTTTTGGACGGCCATCGCCATGACATGGGAAAAGGTGTGGCGAATCCGCTTAAGACTTTCTGACTCGCTGGTGCGAGGCAAATGAATTTTTTCTGGCTCTGCTGGGACAGCAACGGTATCTGAATTAGGCATCGGTAAGTAGGGGATTTAGCGTAACAGAGTTTGCGGACCGGTTCGCTATCAATCGGGTCTGAGATAGCAACCAAGAGATTAACCGAGTGATATTAAAGCACTTCTCCAGAATAGACAATGCTGAGGAGACTTTCTTCAACTGCCCCGAATCAATCATCTTAAAAAAACGAGCGAAATGTTGAAAACTTTCAAGCTATGCTATTCTTAATCACTGGAATAGGACTTCTCTGGCATCACTAAGAGCCTCGAAATTGGGTGCAATTAGATTTTGAGAAGTTTTCGAGCAGTATTTGCAAAAACTTAATTATGGCTGAAGGTATGGTTAACCAGCAGGTTCTTCACCCAATGGTAAAACTTCAACGTCAGGTGCAATCCCTTGTTTCTTCAAAGTTAATTCAACCCACCGATCGGATCTGGAAAATTGCGTTCCTGTTTGGGGACGATTGGCCTCACTGGAAAAAGGAGTTAGAAGAGTTTGAATTTTCCATGCAAGATCCCATCAGTGATCTACTAGCGGTAGAAGCTTGGGAAGAAGAGCAATGAGGATTAAATGAGGAAGAATAATCCGCGATGAATTGGGCCCCATCCTCTAACACTAGCCATCTGATGCGGCGGATGAGGGTTTCATTTTTTCTAGATTTGGCCTGACTCTGATTCGAGAAGCAATGGCTGTAATATTGTCGTGGCCATTCACTTCATTGGCTAAGTCGATTAACTGTGAAACCCCTTCTTCAAGGCTGGAACGGGATCCTAGGAGGGGTTCTATATAGGTTTCACAATAGGTTTCTAAGAGTTCATTATCGCTGAGTCCATCAGAGCAAAGAATCAGTAAGGTATCTTCACTCAAATCTAGAAAGTTAATGCTGGGTCGGATTTCAGTTTGATTCCGCGGACCGAGCGCCTGCGTAAGTTGGTAAGCATCTGGGCGGGCATAGGCGATCGAAGGATCGACCCCTCGCTCAATCTCACGCTGTCCCACTTCGTGATCAACGGTGACCTGCTGCAACCCTAATCGACGACTGAATCGGTAAAGGCGACTATCTCCCACATGGGCCACAATCACTCGGGTATCTTGAAACAGCGCCATAACTAATGTCGTCCCCATGCGACCGCTGCCTGAGCGTTCATTTTGTTGATTAATTTCATAAATTGACTGGTTGGCTTGAGCGATCGCTTCATGAATCTCTTCTTCACTCGGGAGTGAGTCTATCCAATGCTGATTGAAATACTCTTGTAGAGTTTTAACCGCGAGGGCGCTGGCGACTTCTCCCCCTGCATGGCCTCCCATACCGTCACAGAGGATATAAAGCCCCCGAGCATGTAGAGATTGCCCCAGTGGACTTTCCTGGCGCTTAAGTTCTGTCTGAATGCAAAAGGTGTCTTCGTTATGTTCGCGTTGACGGCCAATATGGGTGCGGCCTTCCTCAGCTAGTCCCACCAGTTTCATGGGTAAAACCATGGTGGGCAGATCGGTTGAATCTTCGCTATCAGCGATGTCCTCATCAATTGGGTCAGAGTCTAACTGAGATAATTCATCCGCATAGTCAATTTCATTCCTGTCTTCTCCATCGGAGATCAGGAATGAAAATTCAGAGATGGGATCATTAGGCGTCTTATTTATGGGGATTGATGAGACGGCCTCAGGGTTGGTTATTGGGTCAGAATTGTCGTCTTCGAACTCGCCCGCAGCGGGCATTTCAGCCTCAGCTGCGGGATCAATTTCGCCCAATTGCAACCCATCTGCAATCTTGACAAGACAGGCCTGGGCCTCTTCAATCGTTTTGATTTCTTGGCTGCCTAAGCGATGCGCTAAGAGCATTAACGCATCCAAAGGAAAATCCTGAGATTGTTGAAGTAAGGACTGCCAGAGTAAACCTAAATCCTCAAGGGTATAAGTTGAACCTGAGGGCTGAAAATAAAGTCGACGAAGACAAAGTATTTGATCGTCATCAACTCTTAGATTCTCCAAATTGACTAGGCTCGTTTGCCCCTGCCAAACAGCGAGCGCTTCCCATAGTTCAGTCATTTCGTACAGCCAGTGCACTTGCTGCAACGGGTCTACATCATTTTCCCGCCAAAAGTCTGAAAGTAGCGGCAGGAGCAAGCGGTCTTCCAAAATCAGCACCGTGTGATCATTATCTTGCCAAGCGTCGTGGATTTCTGGCAGGGCGGGAAATAACCGATGTTGGAGCAGTAAATAAGGCTGAGCTGATGTCGGCAAGCCAGACTGAACAAACATGTCTAGACTTTCGGCCGCAGTGGACGCAGTTAATAGCTTTTCATTGATTTTTTCTAAAGGGGAAGGGGCTGCCGGGCAAAGGTCAAGCACCCCTATTTCCATTTCAGCGGTTTCGCTTAAAGACCCAATTGGCGATTCAGTCAATTGGTAGCGTTGGGTCAGATCGAGATAGTCTCCAGCCTCTAACTTTTCCATTATCTTGAAGGCTGATTGACTCGCTCCCTCAGATAATTCAAATGAGGGGGCGGATCCTTTTCCCGGAGGTTGGGTTTCAGCAATGGAGAGAGTTGACGCCGAACGCCCCGCCTCTGGGTCCTCAGGAGAATGGGCAAGCGACCTGAGGGCGGGATCGGGCTCCGGATATTCATCTACGGGGCCATCCTTAACGACGCTTTTTAAGCGGCTTAAATCATAGTCGTCAAGCATTGGGGCCTCACCAGAGACCTGGTTTTCAAGGAAAGAAACAGCCTGGGCGAAATCACCGTTTGCATCTTGCTGCTGCTCGCTTGCCTGGGGCTTTCGATTTAGGGTGACAACGGCTTGCCAAACCCGCAATGCATTTCCACAACGTTGGCAAAAATTGTTGTGCTCTGGATTCTCAAACTGACAATGGGGACAAACAAGCATAATGGGACGCCCTAAACTCCCGTTAAGTCCTCAAATAAAGTCTAACCATATGAATCTGGTTAGGTGAGACGATCTGCAGCTCTGGCCTGGTTTGCAGGTAAGCGTTGTAATGCTTACCAACTTCCCCTAGCGTCATGTTTCGTTTTGTAATCCCTCAGTTGTTTTTTGAGGTGTTCCCTATTTGAAAGCATGATCTTAAAATCGAACCCTCGAAAATATAAAGAACAGTTAATGATGAGGGGTCTGGCCAAAAATCTGTTTACTTCTTAGAAAAACATGATAAATCCAATTCTTATAGGCTTTCATCTAATTCATATAGGTTTCCCTCAAAACTATATATTTTTCGCCGCCCAAACCGAATTACCCGGAATTCGTATCAAGTTGTAAAGATATCGCTAATACTTTATCGCTAATACTTGTAATACAAATTTCGTCGCCGCATTACAGTTTCCGTAACAATTTCACCTCCCTTGAATTTAGCTCTCGCCATTCTCCTGGAGCTAGCCCTTCCAAGCATAAGTGGGCGATCGCAACGCGAACTAGCCGCAAGGTCGGGAATCCGACTGCCGCTGTCATCCTTCTAACCTGACGGTTTCGTCCTTCGATTAAGGTAATTTCAAGCCAAGCAGTGGGGACTGTTTTCCGGTATCGGATGGGGGGATCGCGCGGGGGTAACGTCGGCTCCTCTAGGAGAAGGCGAACTTGGGCGGGCCGGGTGCAGTAATTTTGAATCGTCACTCCCCGACGAAGCTGTGCAAGCGCTTGCCGATCTGGAATGCGCTCCACCTGAACCCAATAAGTGCGAGGATGACCAAATTTAGGCTCCGTCAGTCGATGTTGAATTTGGCCATGGTTAGTTAATAGTAATAACCCTTCACTATCGCGATCAAGCCGACCCACTGGGTAGACATTTGAAACAGGAACGAAATCTTTTAGAGTCGTGCGCTGACTGTTGCGATCGCTGAATTGACTGAGGACATCATAAGGTTTATTAAAAAGCAAATATCGATAAGTCATAGAGAGAATGGCTCAGTCTTTGTATATAAAAATTATGACTTGTATAGCAAAGTTAACAATATGCAACCAAATGATTCAAGTATTGCGAAAATGTTTAGAAATGGTTGACTCTAAGGTCTGCCCTTTATCCTGAAATGTAACTTAAGAAGTATCACAGGAAACGTCATGGACAAGGCTCAAAAGTATCGTTTCAATTGCACCCTCACCTTTGGGGATATCTACGGCCAGATTATTGTTTGGTTAATTGTTCTGTTCGTTAGTTTGGCGGCTGCCTTGGCTTTGATGGGCGCTAGCCGTCCCATCTACGCTCTGGCGACCGTTGGCCTGATCTTGGTGCTTTCTCTACCTTTCCTACTTTTTGCCTTTGTGACGACTTTGCTAAATCACATTGAATTTACAGCCATTGACCCAGAAACAGAGAAGGCGGCTGGTTCGGTCTCAGTGACTTCTCAAACCCCTGCTCAAGTTACAAGCTAAGCATTGGCTAAGCATTGACTCTCTTCACCAGAGAGCGCTAGCAGAGCCTTAAAGTAAAGCCCCAAAGCCTTAAACAGAGAGACGTAATGTGACTACGTCTCTTTGTTTTATGTCCCTTTTTATGTCCCTTTATTTATTGTGGGAGATTGGCTTCTATATTCGTATTAGGAAATTTCTTATAGAAACATTTTTGAAACATTAATTTTGAAACATTAATTTTGGGAGATAAATTTCAGGAAAGCCTATTAACTTAGAAAGTCTAAATCAGAAGAGTCAGTCTGGGGAAATAAAGACAGAAACCCAAAGAGGAATCCAGCAAAATCTGGATTCCTCTTTGGGTTTCTAATATCAGTCCCGCCGTTAGATCCCGCCGTTAGAACAGATGGGTAAGTGTGGATTTCATTTTAAGCGGGAATTAATGTCGGAGAATAGAGGAGCTAATTCCCAGAAGGCGTCTCACCAGACTCAGATGCAGCGGCTGCATTCTCAAGGTCTGAGGAAGGCGCTGACTCAGTTTCTGCCGATTCAGCCGTCGGCGGCGGCGTGGGGGCGCCCAACGCCAATTGTTGAATCTGATCCTTGAATTGATCGGGCGCTAGAGCCGCTGCATTAGCAAACAAAGGTTGAGCTTCATCATTATTTCCCTGTTGTTGCAGCACTAGGGCTTTACCCAAAACAGGCCGGAAGTCCTGTTGGGCGACTGCAATAGCAGCTTCATAGGTGTTTATTGACTCTTCGTATCGTCCTTCCTCAGCGTAAACCTGCCCTAGCAGAAGCTGAACTGAGGTGACATCAACACTCCCCGCTTGAATTTCATTGGCTTGATTTGCGGTGCTCAGGGTGTCCTGTAAGAGTCCTATAGCTGCTTGAGGACGCTCCTGGGTCATCAGTAAAGCAACTAGCCCGCGTAAGGCGTCTGTGTTCCCCGGGCTAGCCGTCAACACATTGCGATAGGCTTGGGCGGATCCTTCCAAATCCCCCACCTGGAATTTTGTTTGCCCTAATAAAATTTTATAATCCGTTACATCAGGATTCAGAGCAGCCAAATGGTCAAGCGGTTCAATCACCCCTTCTAAATCGCCTAACTGAATACGGGCGTCCACCAAACCCCGTAAAGCAGTTTGGTTATCGGGCTCACGCTGAAGCACCAATTGATATCCCTTAGCGCGAGTTTCCAGTTCGGATTGTTGATTGACTGGGTCTGGACCGCCCTGAGCCGCATTAGCCTGAATCTCTTGAGGAGACGAGCGGGCAGCAATCCAGGGGCCCAAAAATGGCAGTAATGAGAGGGATACAAAGGCGGCGACCGCAACAAATAGAACTCCCCCAATCAACCAGCGTTTATTTTTCACAGCCAAACCCGTTCCTAAACTTCCAAACTCCAATCTATAACCCGCTCATAGTAACCTTATCTCCAGTTATGAAGCAGCAAGGTTTGACCGAGCGTGTCAAGATCTACAAATGAAAAATACTATAACGACTTCTTCATAAAATTTTCATCCAAAACCCCGCACCCCTGATAACTTTGTCATCAAATTGGCGGGAACCCGATAACATTGAATGAAATTTAGCAGACAATCCGAAAAATATTTCGGATCCTCCCCCAGAATCGATGGAATAGTTTAGAGATTAAATGCTTAATAGGGTTGAGCCTATTATTAGAAGTATTCCAAGCCTGAGCCAAAATCATTAACGCAGATACTTAAGAAATTATTTTGTTATCTGTCCTATCCAACGGAAATGGTTTCTGTCCAAAGGGGTTCAGGTCGCAAGTGTTACTCTAGTTTTTAGGCAACTGCCCTAGCAGGGCCAAGGAGATAGGTTTTCAGCTTTCAGGAGGTTTTGAGGATTTTATGAGTTCTACGACCAATCGATCCCCTAATTTTCCCGATTCCACTTCTGAATCTTCTGCTTCTGAAGCTTCACTTGTAGAAAAACCTACTATGTTGCTTAAGCCCCCTGCTCGTCCAAAGCTGGTCGCTCCCCCCCAACGACCAGAGGTTGAACCAGAGAAACCCTCTGATCCTCAACCGAGTCAAAGCCCCACTTCCGACCAAGAAACGCCTGCTAAAGAAGTTTCTATCCAAGAAGCTTTGACTTCTAAGGCGGATGACGCTGCTATCCAGCCTGATTTGCCCCGACAGCAGCCCATCTCACCTCCCAGCGAGCCGATGCAGTATCGGGCGATTGGTCTAGTCCGAGGTCATTATCAGCCTTCGGAAGAACAGTTCAACCGAGGGAATTTGGTAACAGAAGACGAGGTTCCTATCAACGCGGTTTTGTTAGGTCGTGTTACGAGTCTGATCAAGAAGCACCTTGATCTCAGTAAACCTCACTTGTGGGTCGTTTATCCTCGAACACGGGACAAAACGGAAAATGCTGAAATCGATCTTCATGTCCAGATTGTCGGTGTGTGGGAGCCCGAAACGCTTAACCAGCCAGATCAGCCAGCTGACCAGGCTGAGCCAGAGGCGGGCATAGCAGACTCAGAGGCGACGACAACAGCAAAGCCGGAAGCGGTCAAGGCAGAGTCAGAGGCGGCTATAGCAGAGTCAGAAGCGACGACAGCAGAGCCGGAAGCGGCAATTACAGAAACAGAAGAGTCAGTCGCAGAACCGGAAACGGTGATAGCAGAATCGGAAACGACGATAGCGGAGGCAGAAGAGGCGGCCGCAGAGCCGGAAATGGCGGCGGTAGAATCGGAAACGGCAACGACGGAGTTAACAGAAACGACGGCGGAGCCGGAAATTGCAACGGTAGAGTCAGAAGCAACTATAGCGGAACTGGAAAACGCAAATGAGGCGGCGGTTCTGCCTGAGACGAAAGCGGCGTCTGAAGCGACAATTTTGTCAAAGGCTGAAAGCCCTGCATCAATTACTCAAGCTAAGGATTCTGAAGATCCTGGCGAGGTAAATGGCTCTAAACTCCTGATTCCAGATGATTATTTCTCTATTCGTGGGGAAGTGATCAATTATTCAGAGGAGGCTAAACAAATTGTTATCAAGATTCTTCAAGGCGCGAAAAAACCTTCTGATGATGCTAAGTCTTTCAAACTCATTGTTCGCGGCTTGTTAACCGGCAAAACCATTGGCTATTTTTGGGACCTCGAGGTTCAACGTCAAAGTCGATCCCTGGTTCTTCAATCAGCTACTCCGATTGGCGCTGTGCCGCCGAAGAAGCGAGTCAAGAAAAAAGCAGGATCTCGCGGCGGTCCCAGCGGCGGTCGAAATCAACGTCCCAAACCTAGAAGAGGCGCCAAGACAACTCCTACCGCTAACCACCTGCCTGTGGTCAAGAAGTTGGATAAAGTTCAACGGTCTGACGGTTAAATTAAGGATCTAGAGGTTGGAGGCGAGGAAAATGCAAGATACTGTATGAATCGGACAATAGACAAGCAATCTTGGCTAAGTCTTTTCTTTATGGGGGAG
>JASJDH010000445.1 GCA_030065175.1 Leptolyngbyaceae cyanobacterium MO_188.B28
AGACTTTCTTGCTTAAGTCGATCTCTGTAAAATGATGAATCTAACTGGTGAATGAATTGCTCAGAGATCTACTCAGAGACTACAAAGTTATTAATTTATATTCTCTTTTGAGGCGATTGTTAGGCTCGTTATAACGGGTAGATCCCGTTGGGAAAACGATTGATTTCTGAATGAGTCGATTTATAGCTAATCCTAAAAAGATTCTTGAGAAGTCAACGATAACTATTTGACATTCACTACAAATCTTCAACACGATGACCACGCCAAACAATACGCCGACTCAGGCAGATTTTCATCAGCCTGTAAACCCAAAATCTGCGATTTCTATTGATGACTTTCCCAAAGACGGGAGTAAGCGTCAGAAAGCGCCCCATAAGCCCCCTAAATCATTGTCTCCTGGACCCAATATTCAGAATCAAGACAATTCAGACAGTCGGTTGGATTTGGCGACGCGTTGTCTGCAATTCTCAAAAGAACGATGGCTGCAGTTGACCATAAAAACCAAGGCGATTATTTTAGGCGTCGCCCTGGGAACAGTACCGGTACTGCTGGTGGGGGGAGTCGGAACTTACCTGGCCAGTCAGGACCTGACCAAGGAAACCTTAGAGGATCGCCAGAGGATGGCGGCGGCGATCAGTCTCCAAATGAAGGAGTTTGTGCAGGATCGACTCTATGATATGGAGGAAATCGCCAATGCTCCCGTTGTGGTTGACGCTATTGTTCGTGAGTCAGCTATCCCTAGGGACGTTCTCAACTATCTTGACAGTTATCTAGAGCGGGATCCGACCTACTCGACTATTGCAGCGATACGCCCGGATGGAGGATATGCCTATCTAGACAATGAGAATACCATTCCCTTTATGGTCCGGAAGGGAAAAATTCCCCCGGAAGCTTATCAGCCAGACAAGAAGCCATTTGTCGAAAAACAGATCCCTTATTTTCTTCAGGTGAGAGATACACGACATCCAGCGGTGTCGCCGTTACGGATATCGCCAGTTACCGGAAAATCCTTCTTCTATATTGCCGCCCCAGCCTTTAAAGCGTCCGCTTCGGAGCTTGCCTATGTAATTTTCAGTCAAATATCGGCTGACGATCTTTCTGATTTGATGACAGAACATGTTTCAGGTCTGCTCCAAGGCGTTGGGGCGGATAAGGAAGATATTTTGGCTCAATTTAGTGTGATCGATCACGGAGCAGCCTATTTTGAAAGAACTGACACCGGGCTTGTGCAAGAGATTCCCTCCAATCGGCTCGAAGTGCAAGGAAATTCTGTCAAAATTGACGGTCAGCCTTTTCAACCAGGCGACAGCACGTTTATCCAGACCAATCGTATCTTTGTGTCTAATGAGCCAGGACGCACGGGGGTTGAAATCGGGACGGTTTTTCCCGCCTATGCAAAGCTTAAGGCTGCTGGAGCGGCGGCTTCTACCCTTGACGTTTCTAAAGAAGATGGTCAGAAGTATTTATTAACTTATATCCCCGTGCCGCAAGTTGAACAGCTAGCCATTAACTGGGGTGTTTTACTATACGAGCCGGCTGCCGAGGTGTTTGCTCCGCAGCGGATGTTGGTTCTATTTTTATTGAGCGGCGCGGTGGTCGCTGCTATTTTTGCAGCAAGTTTAGGCGCCTATTTCTCGAGCCGAGCGATTCAGCCGATTATGGCTGTGGCTGATACGGTGACGCAACTGGGGCAAGGCAACTTGGAGGCCAGAGTGGTGGTGACCGGCAAGGATGAATTGGCTTCCCTCGGCGGTCATATTAATCAGATGGCTGTACAAATTCAAACGTTATTGACAGCCAAAGCTGAAACGGCTATGAAGTTGGGGCCTATTCAAGCCGTCATCGAAGAACAACAACAGCAATGGAATCAGGCCCTGAAAGCTGATTTATCTCAACTTTTGACTGATTTAGAGGGTCTCTCTGGCGGCGACCTGACGCTGCAAACTCAGCAGACGACGGGTGAGATCGGTATTGTTGGCGAAAGATTCAATGTCATTGTGGCTAGTTTGAGAGCGATCGCGGTTCAGGTAAAACGGGTGGTTGCTCAGGTGAATCAGTCTATTGGGCGAAATGAGGAAGCGGTTCGCCAGTTGGCGGATGAGGCGTTGGTCCAAGTTGATGAAATGACTTACATCATGGCCTCAGTTGAGCAAATGTCCACCTCTATTCAAACCGTCGCGGAGAGTGCTCGTCAGGCGTCGGACGCGGCCCATAACGCGGCGATCTCGGCTCAAACCGGGGACGCCGCGATGGATCGGACGGTGGAAAGCATGGTGAATCTCCGATCGACGGTGGCGGATACGACCAAAAAGGTCAAACAGCTAGGAGAAGCCGCCCAAGAAATTTCTCAGGTTAGTTCATTAATTAACGGAATTGCTATGAAAACTAACCTGTTAGCTGTGAACGCCAGCATTGGGGCGACTCATGCCGGGGAGGAAGGCGAAGGGTTTGATGTGGTTGCTGGGGACGTTGGAGAGCTGGCTGAACAGGTCTCCGCAGCGACTCAAAAGATCGAGCAAATTGTGCAAAAAATTCAATCAAGCACCCGAGAAGTAGTGTATGCGATGGAGCAGGATACGACTCAGGTGGTGGATGGCGCCCATCGGGTGCAGGAAGTTAAGCAGAATCTGCAGCAAATTCTGGCGGTGTCAACCACCGTTGACCAATTGCTCAAATCCATTTCCGAGGCAACGGTGTCTCATGCGGATACGTCCCAAGCCTTGACTCAACGGGTGAAGCAAATGACCCAAGCCTCGTCCCATAATTTGGATTCTTCCAGACTGGCGGCTGGGGCGATACGAGAGACGGTGGAAATTGCCCAAACATTAGAGACCACGGTGGATCAATTCAAGATCGAGACGGAATCATTTTAAACACTTCCGTGATTTCAATTGACGCCTGCCGCCGATGAGAAAAGACCACCGCCTGGGGTGGCCTGAAATAAGCAATGAGGAGTTCTCTTGAACAGATATCATCCGCCCTTGATGAACATGACCCTAGGTTAGGGTGGTTTTAGCTTAGCAACCCTAAAGTGACAAAACAGGGGTACATCATGCGGCATACTCCGTTGACATCGTCGCCGTGCAAAAAAAGCCTACAAGGACTCCCCTGCAGGCCAAGAAGATAGGTGTGTTTGGCATCGCTTAGCTTATCAGTTTTCAGGTCCAAACGGGTCTAGGGGGAAGCGCCTTCGATGCATGAGTTGACGCACTAGCTTGCGGCTTTTGTATGACAGGGCAAGCACGGTAGGTAGGCGGAATAATTGCCGACTGACTTCAGCAAATCCCAGGATCGACTTGCCAGTACGATCCTGTTTTTGAGCTCTTCTGCGTTTAGTAAAGTTTGATGGTTTTGGGTAGGTCTAGCACTAAACTTTTTCTGGGAATGCGATAATTTGCCTGGGAATGATAAATACTCATACTCATCTAAACCCCTCAAACTCATGAGCACAAATAGACTGTTGGTGTCGAGACGATCCCTCCGAATTGCTTGCTTGATCACGTCAACGCTAGGTATTTCATCCACAAACTTTCTATTTGCAGTGGCTGGATGGGGACAAACTACCCCTAGTGTCGAGTCTTCCCAGAATGATGCGTCAATGCTGATGCATGGGAGTCCCTATTCCACTCAGATGAGCTTATCTAAGGAAGCGCAGCCTTTACAGTCGACTGTTACATTCGCCAACCCTTTCAAGGATGGCAATGCATCCTCTAGCGCACTTACTGTAGAAGGTGTTTCTACACAGGCTCAGGACTTAATGCCAGCTTCTCAGCCAGTTGTCGAGCTTGGCTTTCAGGAGTTCCCTATCAGTCCGATTACAGAAGTTGAGTTGGCTCAACGTAGTGAAGACTCGAACCGCTCAGGCTTTGAATTTTATATAGGATCTGAGTTGCCTTCCACCACTGCGCTACAAGGACCGACGCGATCATCGACTGTGCCAGCTGCGAATGATGTGCGAAGCGGCTTTAATCTCAGCGGCGGCGCCCAATATTGGTTTGACGATCATCAGCGGGTTGTTCTAGAGCTGCGTGGCGGCGCATCCGTTCTAGGGGGAGATTTAAGCTACATCTACGAGGCTGGGGATCCAGGGTGGGGATTTTCGGTCAATGTGTTCAATCAACGCGCCTTCTCTTCCAGTTTTCGAGAGGGAGAACGGGATGTCGATTTGCCCAATGGCGAGGCGCCTTGGGTGCATCGGTTGGGCGGCGGCGTTGAGGGCTTTTATCGATTTGCCCCCGATTGGGATGCGGCTTTAGGGGTGACCTATCAATTGGTTTCTGTTCGAGATGATCCGTTTACGTCGGATCTGGAGCCTTTGGATGAAGAGAACAACCGTCTGACGGTGAGTGATGACGGCCAAGATGAACTCTTAACTATTAACTTAGCGGCTCAATATGATACTCGGGACAGTTCGCGCAATCCGACAGAAGGCTCCCGGGTGCGTGTGGGGCTCGATCAGTCCATTCCGGTGGGGGAAGCAGATATCTCAATGACCCGCCTCAGCGCCAGCGCCAGCCAATTTATTCCCCTCTCGTTGTTTGGGTTTACAGAGGGGCCTCGTACGTTGGTGCTCAATGTTCAAGGGGGCCATATTTTTGGAGATGTCCCGCCGTATCAGGCGTTTAATTTAGGCGGAACGAGTTCTCTGCGCGGCTTTAGTCGTGGAGAAGCCGCCACAGGCCGTAGTTTTCTTCAGGCGACCGCTGAGTATCGCTTTCCCATTGCTGACTTCATCGCCTTTGATGAGGATGTGAATGTCGGGGGAACGTTATTCGTGGATTACGCTGATGCGTTGGGCACCCAAGATGAAGTGATTGGAGATCCTGGCGTGGTCCGCGACAAAGATGGCGAAGGGTTTGGATTTGGTGTGGGTTTAAGGGTCAATCTGGGCGCCTCGACGGGGCCTTTGAGGCTTGAGCTGGGGGTGACTGACGATGGCGATACCCAAGTGCATTTCGCTTTTGGTGAGCGATTTTAGCTTAGGTTGCTAGCTTGCCAAGGTTTGCCTGTCGCCATTGAGTGTCAGCTTTTCGGTTTGTCCGAATCTCTAAGACCCGTATACCTGTTTGCGGTAATGGGTTTAAATCGCTGACTAACTGGTCCCAGGTTTGAATCAATTTGTAATCTGATCGATAGGCTTTGCATAGTTGCGAAAAGTTTACCGATTGGGGGGTGGCGAAGAATTGTTCAAAGGGCGGATCGAATTGGGCGATGGGCAGCATTTCAAAAATGCCGCCGCCGTTATTGTTAATCAACACAATGGTGAGATGTCCCTGGAGCTGTTGGCTGAGCAGAAATCCATTGGTGTCGTGGAGGAGGGCTAAATCTCCGGTGAGTAATACACTACTCTGATTGTGATGGGCGATGCCGATTGCAGTTGACAAGATGCCGTCTATGCCGTTAGCGCCTCGGTTGAAAAAGGGTCGAACCCCTAAATCTCCAGGGCTCCAGAAAAACTCCATATCCCGCACTGGCATGCTGTTGCTGATGAATAGAGGGGAACCCGGAGGTAAGGTTTGGGACAGCGCCCAGGCGACTTTGCCTTCAAAAAGAGTATCCATGTTCGCCAGTGTCTGATGGATGCGCTGGCTCACCCCATCATCGATTCTCCGCCATAGTTGGGTATACCGGGGCCGTGGCTTCGGCGCTGGTTCGATGGACTGGACAATCTGGTTGATGGAAAGTCGGAGGGGGATGACATTGCCATGGAGGGGGTCGAGATTTCGATCGCCCGGATCCACTACCCATCGAGTCGCTGTGATGGTTTCCAACCATTGGCGCAAGACTTTGCTGGTGGGGAGAGGGCCGAGTTGAATGATTTGTTCCGGGGTTAACTTCTCAGCCCAGTGTGCTTGCCGCAAGATCGGATCGTAAGTGGAAATTAAGTAGGGGTTCAGGCTTTGATAGTTGCGCAGAGGCGATAAAGCGTCGGCTAGGACGGGCCAGCCTAGGGTTGTCGATAGGTGGGAGACGGCGGTGCAGTAGGCCTGGGGGTCAGTGGGTTGGGCGGGACCGGCGATGATGAGGCCGCGATCGCAGGATTGCCAGAGGGGGAGGGGGAGGGGAAGGGAAGCAGGGGAGGATGGGGGAGATGGGGAGGATGGGGGGGAGGATGTAGAGACGCAAAATTTTGCGTCTCGGGGGGAGGGGAGGTGGGAGAAGAAGGTTTCGGGGTTGAGGGTGTTGAGGAGGGGGAGGGTGGCGGGGTCAGGCTGGGGAGGTAGAGGGTCTCGGAAAGGGCAGTTGAGGTGGACGGGGCCGGGGGTGGGGAGGTAGGTTTGTTCCCAGGCCTGGATCATCGTTTGGCGGAGGTAAGCCAGCATCCTGATATCAGGCGCAGGGGTTGCGAGTTCGGCGTATGCATTGGGAAACCCGCCAAACAGTTTCTGTTGGTCGATGGTTTGGCCAGAGGCGCAGTCGCGTAGTTCTGGCGGACGATCGGCGGTCAGAATCAGGAGAGGCGCTCGCCCTTCCTTGGCTTCAATCACGGCTGGGTAAAAATTGGCGCCTGCGGTCCCGGAAGTGCAGACTAAAACGACCGGCCGATTCGATTGGCGGGCGACGCCTAGGGCGAAAAAACTGGCTGATCGCTCGTCTAAGATCGGAATTGCTTCAATTTGGAGATGATTTGCGAAGGCGACGGTTAATGGCGTTGAGCGAGACCCTGGACACAACACTGCGGTTTTTAGCCCCAAACGGGCCAGCGTTTCCACTAGAACAGAGGCCCAGAGGCTGTTCGTGTTGCGAAAATCTAGCATGATCAAATCAGAGCTTCTAAAAGCGCCTTGAGCTTTAATTTGACTTCGGCCAGTTCTTTGTCTGGGTTTGATCCGGCGACAATGCCAGCGCCAGCGTAAAGCCGAGCCTGATTTTCCTGGATTAGGGCGGAGCGAATACCCACCAGGAACTCACTGTTGCCTTGATGATCAATCCAACCTAAGGGGCCTGCATAGAGCGATCGCTCAAAGGGTTCATACTGCCGGATCTGTTGGTAGGCGATTTCTCTGGGGGCCCCGGCGACGGCGGGAGTGGGATGAAGAACGCTTAAAATGCTGAGGGGATGAGTCCGAGTGGTTAATAGGGCTCGGATAGGGGTGTGTAAATGTTGGATATTGGAGAGTTGTAGTAGACCAGGCGTCGGGAAAAATTGGGGGTCTAAGCCTAATTGTTTTAACTGCTGGTTGATAAAATCCACCACCACCCGATGTTCATGGCGCTCCTTTTGGCTGCATAACAGTCGATTCGCCAGCGCTGCGTCTTCCAGCGGCGTCCCGCCGCGGGGCGCAGAACCCGCTAAGGCGTCGGTCACTAACTGCTGTTGGGAAACACTAATTAACCTTTCCGGACTGGCTCCCAAAAAGGTTTGGCCGTCACCATTGCTGGTGGAAAAGACATAACAATCTGGGTGAAGCGTTCTCAAATTGTTTAACGAAGCCGCCAGTTGAAACGGCGCAGAGGCCGTGACGTCTACGGCGTGAGCTAAAACAACTTTATGTAGCTTTTGAGCTTGAATAACCTTGAGAGCTGCGGCGACAGCAGATTTAAAATTGCCAAGATTGAGGACCGATTGATGGGAGTTTGGATAAGAATATTGACCATTTAGGGAAGGGGGACGATGGGCCAATCTAAACGTTTGATGATTAAAACTTTGGATTTCTTTGAATACTTTCCAGATTTCATCCGCCATCACTGCTGCGTTGGAATAGGCGTTGACTGCTAAGTTGATAACAATCGAATAATTCTCTTGCCGCTGGACGACTTGGAAACGGGGTAGAAAGACACTGGAGGCTGGAAACGGAGAATTTTCAACTCGTGGTTGTTCAAAGAATGTAAATCTACACAGAAAATATGGACCTGTAAAGTCAAGTCCTTGGGTCCCGATAGAGCAAGTATGATTTAACCAAAAATCGATGAAGTTTTGGGCTTCATCGAATCTTGTCTGACTATCAGATTCATGAAATATGACATTGTCAAATGCTATCGTCGATTCTCTCTTGATGGGATTTTCATAGTAGAAATGAACGCGATCAGAGGTGGCTATGGCATCTAAAAGGACGAGGGGATCAACCGGATCAATTTCTAGCGATAAACTCGCTATTTTTGTTTGATTATCTTGGCTGGATCGTTGCTGACATGAGATTAGAAATTGATGTATTTCTTGATGGGTTTGAAAAAGATTAGACCGATAGGGGACTACTGGCATGGAATTG
>JASJDH010000446.1 GCA_030065175.1 Leptolyngbyaceae cyanobacterium MO_188.B28
GCAGTTCCCCAGGTTGCCGAGCGAATTTCCCTCGCCATAGCGGTTCCCAATCTCTCGGGCGATCGCCAGGGACTGCTCGTGATAGTCGATGGCCCGCCGATAGTCTCCCAGGCTGTAATAGCAGTTCCCCAGGTTGCCGAGCGAATTTCCCTCGCCATAGCGGTTCCCAATCTCTCGGGCGATCGCCAGGGACTGCTCGTAATGTTCGATGGCGCGCCGATAGTCACTCAGCACCAGATAGCAATTCCCCAGGCCGATGAGACTCGATTGCTTCAATTCAAGGTCCGTCAGGTGGCCTACAAGTCGTTCATATAGTTCGGCCGCCAGTCGGGCATGACCCCATAGCTGCAGATAGTCGAAGTCGATCTCCCCCAGCACCGAAGCAGCCGCATCATACTCGCCACCGGCAATCCGCACCTCGATTTCCGCTAGTTGCGGGGCCAGGTCGTCGATGGTTTTCCAACTCACCCTCGGCGTCCGAGTGGTTTGGTAATATTCAGCGGCCCGGTGCAAGAGCGCGAAGCGGGTAAAGGGCAGGGGAGACGCCTCGCGATCAGCGGGCTGTCCCTCCGGGATGCGCTGCATCGCATAGCTGCGATCCACCTGGTGGAGGTGAAACCGTCCCGACTCCCGACGGGCGAAGAGCATGTTCACTAATCGGCGCAGAATCGGCGCGCTGTCAATGCTAGACACATAGGGCTGCAGCAAGAAGTCCACTGCGCCTTCAGGGACAGGCGTACTGAGGACGGCCAACGCCTTCATCACTTGCTGAGACATCGGGTCGAGACTGCTGAAGGCCTCCCCCACCAGCGCTTCGACCACATACTCCGGCAGCAGTTGCTCCGTATCCGCCAGCAACTCCGCCAGGGTGCTGCTGCGATCCGCCGCTAGGATCGCGGCCAGCGCCTCCAGAGCTCGGGGATAACCAAGGGTGCGTTGACGGGCTTCGTCGAGCAGTTCTGGGGAGGCATCCTTGAGCCCCAGCTTGCCGTCTGCATCCATCTGGCGCAGAATGTTTTCCGCGTAGGGCGACTTGAGCCCCCGACCTAATTCCAGTAGAGTCTGACGCCCAGGTTGAACGAGCAGCAGGTTTCGCGGCGCAACTCGGGTGGTAATAATCACCTTGACCCCATGTTGCGGCAGCTCCAACAGCGACTGCAGAGCCTGCTCCAGCTCCTGATCGCGCAACTTGCCGCTCTCTGGGTCTACCCCTTCTTCAAAATTATCCAGCAGCACCACGGTCCACCCCTGAGGGAAAGCGTTCAACAAGGCCTGCATCTTCGCTTGGGTGGGGGTCTGAGGGCTGCGGTAAATTTCATCTAAAGTCTTTGCCGTCTCCCCTGGCAACAGCTTACAGAGATCGGCGTAAAGGTGGGGCACATTGACTTGACGCAAACCCTTAGGACTCAGATAAACGATGCCGTCAACCGGCAACGGTCCCAAGTCATCGGGCAAATGGCCATTCTCCAGCGCCTTGAGCAAGCGACAGACCATAGCTGTCTTGCCGACCCCGCCGCGCCCCACCACGGTCATTAGCCGCATACCGTCATCTTTGAGGAAATCCCCCACCAGCCGCGTTTCCACATGGCGGTCTTGGAACCAGGAAGGCGCTGTGGCGGGTGGGGGGTTAATGAATTTGGAGACGGTCTTGGCATGGACCGGTTCGGCGGGCTGGCGCTCGCGTTCAAGGGCGCTTTCGATGCGCGCCTTAGTTTTCTGCTTGGCGCTCTCGGGGTCAGCGATTATTTGCCGCTGCAAGGCGATCTCCCCCTCAATCGATTCAATCTCCGCCTCAATCCGGGCTCGGTCCCCCTCATCCGCCCGTCGCAGGTCGCGTTTAGCATCAGACAGCCTTTCTCCAAGACTGTGCAGAATCCCTTCTGGCGACGAACGCCACTGGATATGCTTCCGCAGCTTCGCCAGCGCCGCCTCGCGATTTCCTGAGAAATCGATGTGCTGGCGGGGCTCCAATCGGTAAGGCATCTCTGCATCAGCATGGAAGCGCAGCGGCAGGATCGGCTTCTTATATCGCAACGCCCGCGTCCATTCGTGTTTGCAGCCGGAGTTGCGGCCAACGCTGTCAGTCGTCATCAGAAACAGGAGAGCGGCGCACTCTCGGAGCGCATCCACAATCTGTTCGTCCCAGTCGATACCGGCTTGAATCTCTCGTTCATCAAGCCACACGGTGATGGAGGGAGGTATTCCTAGCAGATCATCAGCGAGCCTGCGCGCAAACGCCTTGCCATCGGCAGTGGAGTAACTGATGAAAACAAAATCTCCCATCTCCGCGAAGCTCCTTTACCACCGCAGATATCTACGCAGTTCTAATCGGCTTGGCCAATCGGTCGCCCCTTCTAGTACTTTGTCAAGTTTAAGCTGATGGGTTGAGATTGGGTAAGGGGTAAAGGATAAAGGGTAAGGGCTCCTATCTACCTTTTCCCTTTCACCCTTACCCTTTACCCGTCAATCTTTGATTGGCAGAACACTAGTGTAGTGGCGCTACGGAGTTATTCGCCGGAAAATTTGCACCTGTGTAATGAAGTTTACTAAGCTGCCCCAAACTCTCCCAATACCGTTCGGTTAAGGATCCCCCCTAATCCCCCTGAATAATACCCTGGACTGACTAATCGGATAGTGCTTGAACAGTCTTGTCGAGAATTGGTAGGGGCGAAGCATTTGGAGCGAAATTGACAGAGGCGTCTGAAGACTTACAGCCAAATGCTTCGCCCCTACAGCGATACACCGCTTATCCTCCACCTATCAGCTTGAAGATTATTCTTCTACAAGAGAATCAACCCTACCTCCCCAAAGGAGGAGATCGCATTGGGTATATTTATTCCCAGAAATTATCTGAGGAGATTTCCAGGAATAAAAATACCAACACTTCGGTGAGTTACGCTTCGCCGATGCTGCTGGCAAAATATAAGTCAATAAATCCTGGTTCCCAGGCTCTGCCTGCGGAACCCACCTGGAGGCTCTGCCTCCATAGGCAGAGCCCAGGATCGAGGGTACGCAAGGTGAATCAAGAAATAATTCGCCAGCGGCATCCGCTTCGCTATTCTGGCATCGGAGGCACTGCGCCAATCGATTGATCATCCCGCCCAGATGACATCTGATCCCTGACCTGAGCAAACTCCTGACGAATTTCAATGGCGGGCGTATTGTCCATCAAACTGACGACCATCACCGCGATCAGCCCCAACAGAAACCCCGGAACAATTTCATAGATATCAAAGATTCCCCCTTGGAATTGCTTCCAAAGAATCACCGTCAAAGCCCCCGCAACGATCCCAGCGATCGCTCCATTGCGGGTTATCCGTCGCCAATAGAGCGACAGAATCACAACCGGGCCAAACGCAGCCCCAAACCCGGCCCACGCATAGCTCACCAACGTCAGCACGCCCGCTTCTGGATTAGACGCCAACAGGGTTGCAATCAAGGCGACGCCAATGACACTCATGCGGCCCAAATTCACCAGTTCTCGATCACTGGCGTTGGGTCGCAGCAGTCCCTTATAGAAGTCTTCTGAAATGACGCTCGAACACACCAGCAATTGAGAGTCAATGGTGCTCATAATCGCAGCTAGCACACCGGCTAGCAATACGCCGCCAATCCAAGGATTGGTCAGCGCTTGAGTAAACTGCAAAAAGACAGCTTCTGGGTTCTCTAGCGGGGAGTCGGCGAAGTAAGCAACGCCAGCGTAGCCGGTAAATAAGGCCCCATACATAGCCAAGACAACCCAAAACATGCCAATCACTTGAGCAGCGGGCGTATCTTTGGGAGAGCGCAGCGCCATAAAGCGAGCCAGAATATGGGGTTGGCCAAAGTAGCCCAGCCCCCACGCCATCAAGGAAATAATCCCCAGAAATGAGGTCTCAGCAAAAATGCTGTTAAATTCGGCGTTAATGACGCCAACCTGAGCCGCCGTTTCCCCCAAACCGCCTAACGACTGGATCGCCAGCCCCGGCACAATCAGAATGGCTAGAAACATAACGATCCCCTGGACAAAGTCAGTCCAGCAAACCGCTAGAAATCCCCCCAGAAAGGTATATCCCACAATAATGACGGCTCCGGTCCAAAGGGCGACGCTGTAGTTGAGGCCGAAAGATTGTTCAAACAAAACCCCGCCCGCCACCAGTCCCGCAGAGGTGTAGAGGGTAAAGAACACCAGAATGACAATGGCGGAGATTATTCGCAATAGGCGGGAGCGATCGCGAAATCGATTATCCAAAAAATCTGGCAACGTGAGGGCGTCGCCAGAGACCGCCGTGTAAATCCGAAGTCGTTTAGCGATAAACTGCCAATTGAGAAATATCCCAATCATCAAGCCAATCACAATCCAGGACTGATTCATCCCCGAAGCATAGAAAGCGCCAGGCAACCCCAGCAGCAACCAGCCGCTCATATCAGAGGCTCCGGCGCTCAACGCCGCGACAGCGGGCCCCAGTCTCCGCCCGCCGAGAATGTAATCGGCATGGTTGCTGGTCTGTTTAAAGCAGAACAGACCAATGCCCAACATCGCCAATAAATAAACAACAAAAGCGAGGAGTGTGCCGACTGCCATATGGGTTTCCTAGTTAAACTTCAGAATGGGGTCTACTTTTCAAGGAATGGAGGCGCCGTCGTCGCGAATGGCGTTGCTCTAGTTGATACCGAAAAATGGACAACCCTAAGCAAATCAACGCCGGAATAAGCAACCAAAACCAGGTGGCGAATGTAAGTGAATCAGACATTCAAGACCCTCAGAGATGCAGTTTAAAGATTGACGATCATGACTGGGCGAACCCAAAAGACAATGAAACCCTCTCAAACCCCAAAAAGTTTAAGAACATGGCTTTTACGCTGGATATTTCATCGCTTTACAACTCAGCGACTCAATTTTTTCTGGCTGTAAAGTCGTTTGCGTTTTGTCGTTATCTTAGTCGAGTTAAGCGCCCCATTTAGATTAAGAATCTCTACAAAGCAGGTGGTTAGGGAGGAGAGTAGGCGTCGTTAGCATTCCATGCTTGTTAGCCCCCATACTGAAGTTTGAATTGCTGATGTAAGTTTTGCGCCGCAGCTTCACCGAATGACGCTTTGGCCAGCGCAAAACTGGAGAAGTCTTTTGGCCGCCACTCACTTTATTGCCCAACCACCCTGCAGCCATAGAGGAATATTGATTTTGTCAGCTTCTGAGAATAGCTGATGTATCAGCTCAATATGACGAGGTTCCATTTTGCGGTCTAACTTATTAGCTAGAGAGAAAATTCCATTATTCGACTAACACAATCCGAGATCACAATCCGTCCATCAGTCACCCTAATCTATTCCCGACTTTTTCTCGATTGGGCATTATCTTCAAGATTGCTCCTTTGGCATAAATGAGCTTGGGAAATGATGCTCACCCATTCTTCACAACCGACAAATGACATTCTGTCCGTTTGTGATTATTCCTAAATTAAGGATAGGAATTCATGAACACTTTTCACCCCGACTTTCTCGGTGAAGTAGCGCGGCGGGCGGGAATCCAACCCCAGCCTCAATTTCGACAATTTGTCGTTCAACATATCTATGAAGATACGCTTCGTCTACTCCTGACGGCCCACCAATTTTTTCCCATCGATGTGGTGATCGGCATTGGATACTCCGGCAAGCCTGAAGTGATCGAGATGTTAAAGGCGCATGGAATTCAGGTCTTAACTCCATCATTCCAAGATCTGAAAGCTGTGGTGCGAGACGAGTTGGGTAAGAGTCTGCATCACTGCGCCCAAACAGGCAGACAATTGATGATACAGGAAGTCGGCGGCTATGCCATCAAAGCATTTCATCAACACTATCGCGCCTATCGGCAAAGCATCCGAGGGAGTGTAGAAATCACCAAGCAAGGCGTCTGGACAGCTCAGCAAATTCCTGACCTGCTGATTCCTCAGCTTAATTGCGCCGAAACTCAGTTGAAGGAGATTGAGGCGGACTTTGTTGGAGAGGCCGTGGTCCTTGCTTTAGATGTCATCTTGCGGGAGTTAGGATACGCGTTGGCGGGTCGTAGAGCGTTGGTAACCGGCTATGGTTGGATTGGGCGAGGAGTATGTCGCGGCTTGCAAGCAAAGCGCATGATCGTAGCGGGTCATGACATTGACATTATTAGAAAAGTCGCCCTCAAGCTAGACGGTTTTTTGCTCCTAGACGAGTTAGATTCTCTGGAAAAAGTCTCTCTGGTCGTTGGCGCATCTGGGAAAAGATCTATCACATCCCAATTGATCGACCGTCTTGGGAATCGCACAATTTTAGTCAGTGCTAGCTCCAAAGATATTGAGATCGACACTGACTATCTCAAATCCCAAGCTCATCAGATAGAGCCAGTGCATCCCCATGTGACTGCTTATCACCTAAAAGAACGGATACTCTATTTAGTCAATCAAGGATTTCCAGTCAATTTTCTAGGAAGCAGCGTTCAAGATGAATTGGTTGAATTCCTATTGGCTGAAGCCTTAATTTTGCTGAATCAGCTCGCCTTGAATGACTTCTCGCCAGGAACCTTTCCATTACCCCCCAATCTAGAACTCATCCCGGCTCAAGTGTGGTTAGATCTCCGTTAGTGAAGCGCCAAGAATCAGTCTATAAGTGATGTAACTTATCAAGAACTGCCCCCGCCCTCCTAATTTAGGCGATCAAGTAGAAATATTTTTCCTGATGCGCTGATACTGTCACCTCACATATTCCTCAACATTCTCCCATAGCATCAGAGTGAATCCGCTTAAAGTCGTATTAAAGTCGTATTCGCCTGATGTGACGCCCCTAAGGGGTTTGCGTCAAAATAATATCCCCGGAACAGGCAGTGGATGGGTAGATGGGTGGATGGGTAGATGGATTGAAGAGACGTTGAGGATTAAACCCATGAAAACCAAAGAACAGACCGGCCTCAATAGCCAGGGAAAAATAATCGCTCTTTGGACGGCTTTCCTACTCGGTATGCTCTTCCATACTCAACTGGCGCTTATGCCCCTTTTCCATGGCCTGAACGTCATGGAATCCCACACCCACGAATATTTAGAACTCCATAACATTATGTGGCTAATGCTGGGGGTATTCGCCCTGCCCATGCTGGCAATGATCGTCACCGCATTTACTAGCTCCAGACCTTACCGAATCATCCACCTGGGATTGACCCTCGTTTACACCGTGAATAACGCCCTTCACTTTATTCTCGACGTAATGGTTAAGGTCCCCGATTACCAGCTCTTTCTGATGGCGTTTTTGTTTGTCATCGGACTGTTATTAAACCTTGTTTCTTATCAATGGATGAAGGAAAGCTCTCGGAGTAAAAAAGCCTTAAGAATAGTGAGCTAATATGCATCGGGGTATCAACCTAAAGTGAGACATTGTCCTTGAGGAGGAATACAGGAGTCAGAAGTCAGAAGTCAGGCAAGAAGCGGATTCTGTCTCCTGCCTGCTGTATTCTTCCTTTGCTGGATTGTCCCAGCTTCAGTTGAATCCTTACCAATCGTCTACCCCAAAATCAAATCCTTAGTAGTCAGACCGTTACCCACAGCAAGTAATTCGTTGTAATACCCCTTGCCAAATTTAATACACTTTTGTTTAGCGTCCTGATCCTTAAATCTTGAGTAAAGGAATAGTGCTAGCATCCTGACCGCTTATTTGTTTGGGAATGTTGAAAAAGCATAAGAGAGAAAGGTCATCTACCCTGGCATTGCCGGGGTTTTCTTTTGAAAGGCGTCCCGCATCGATATTCCTTCATCGCCATATCACCTCGGCTAAACCCCGTCTTGTACTATAATTAGCCAAAACATAGTACAAGACAGGGATTTATGCCCAGAAAGCCAGACCCCGCCCGTCTTTACGAAAGCGCCTCGCGATTGAATATTCAGGATTTAGAGGACTTATGCGATCGCCTCAATCAACTCCTGACGCAACGCCAGTCTGAACAACAAGACCTGGAGACGGCGCTTGGGTCTGGCGGATGGCAGGAAGAATATCGCAAATGTGGCAAGCCCAACTGCTGGTGCGCCCATGAACCCGTCGGCAAAGGTCATGGCCCCTATCTCTATCGCAGCGTCTGGAAAGACGGAAAACCGGTTAAAGAGTATTTCTCGAAGCGATCGCGCCGCTAATCCCGACTCATCATCCGCAGCCGCTCCCCCCATCTACTCATCCACCCATCTACTGCCTTTTTCTGGGACTTTATTTTGACGCAACTCCCTTAC
>JASJDH010000447.1 GCA_030065175.1 Leptolyngbyaceae cyanobacterium MO_188.B28
CGCCGCCGATCCCATCACCTTTGCAAGAAACGTCTTAGCGATTCTCTTAAATGGATTAATTATCGTATTGGTGGTGAATCTGCTGCGGTACCGACATTATCGAGGGCCGATCCTATCCCTGTCATTGTTGTCGATTACCGCCCTCGCCGTCTCCCTTCCCCTAGATTTGCCCGAGCGCTTCACCTACTTTAGCCAAATGTTTGTCTTCCCATTGTTCGTTTATGCGCTGTCGAAATACATGGGCGATTTCTCGGGACGATCCAGCAGTCGCCCCTCCGCAAAAACCTGGCGCCAAAATTGGACGAAAATCTGGGTTGCGCCTCTGCTGGCGGCGTCAATTGTGGTGGGGCCCCTCTATGCTTCCTTTGATTTAGCCAGTAAACAGCCAGACTTAGCCGCTGAAAATCTCTATACCCGCCAGTTGACGGATACATTAATCCAGGGGATCAAAGACCCCAACATTTCTCGGGTTTACTTAATTAATGATGTCACGACTCGATTTGGCAGTTTGAGTTATCTCAAAATGGTCGCCGCCATGGCGGATCGTAAGGATTTGACGGTCCGCGTGATCAATTCCATCAAAGGGTACAATCCCGATTCCGCCACAGAGGGAGAAGGGGTGCAGGTCCAGCGGGTCGATGACGAACTCCAAATTGCCAATCGGTTAGGTCCCGATGAGGTCTTTTTCTTCCCTGGGGTGGCTCAGAGCAACCTCCAGCAGCTCGGGGTTGGGCTTGAAGAGATCATCTCCTATTCCAACCGTGACACATTCCAGCAAACTAAAACGCTCCGCGTTTCCATTCCCCACGCCTCTAGAAACGATTATCTCTTGATTGGGTTTGATCCTGGGGCTCCAGGGATTCATCTGCTAACACCCAACGACGACGCCTGGCGCGCCGCCGCTTCATAATTCTTACCTCCACTGTTCTATTTCCTGAGGTGTTTATGTCTCAACCCGGTCTTCCGACTCTCGATGCGTCCCTCTGCGGCTGGGGGAG
Source organism: Leptolyngbyaceae cyanobacterium MO_188.B28 (assembly GCA_030065175.1). GTDB lineage: Bacteria > Cyanobacteriota > Cyanobacteriia > Phormidesmidales > Phormidesmidaceae > JAKSDM01. The sequence continues at coordinate 999 of JASJDH010000447.1, forward strand.
ATACCCCGTCATTCAAGGGACGGTGCAACGTCCTGAAAAGGCCTCCTCCTTTGCCAAACTGATTGAAAATGATCCTGGAGAAACCCTGTTAGCCCAAGGGTCAGCCCGTAGCTACGGCGACGCCGCCATTAACTCAAAAGGCTACACCATCCTGACTGAACGGATGAATCGCATGCTGTCCTTTGATGAACAGACTGGTCGCTTACGGGCTGAAGCCGGGGTGACGATGCAAGAAGTGCTAGAAACCTTTGTTCCCCGAGGTTGGTTTCCCGCTGTGACCCCCGGAACCAAATATATTACCCTAGGGGGCGCGGTTGCTTTTGACGTTCATGGCAAGAATCACCACCAAGATGGCGCGTTTTCCCGCCACCTCCACAGCCTAAAAATACTGTTGGCCTCTGGTGACATTGTCGACTGTTCGGCGCAGCATAACCCTGATCTCTTCTGGGCTACGGTTGGCGGAATGGGTCTGACGGGGATTATCCAAGAAGTGGAATTTTCCCTCCGGCGCATTGAAACTGCCTATATCAACAGCATCAGTATTAAGGCCCAGAACTTATACGAAGCTGTCAGTCTGTTTGATAAATATGAGTCTCAATACCAGTACTCCGTCGCCTGGATTGACTGCCTGGCCTCCGGCAAACACCTGGGGCGCAGTCTAATGAGTTTTGGCAACCATGCCTCCCTGGAACAACTGAGTCCTGGGCGCCGGGTGAAGCCACTGCAAATCACCCATAAGAAGCGGGTTAAGATTCCGTTTGATTTTCCCGCCCAACTGTTGAACCGCTATACTATGGGGTGCTTTAACCAAGCTTACTTTGCTCGTCAGCGGGCCCAGGAAGTTCAGTCTGTGGTGGATTACGACACCTTCTTTTATCCCTTGGATTTTCTCCAAGCCTGGAACCGACTCTATGGCAAACGGGGATTTGTTCAGTATCAGTGCGTATTTCCCCTGGAAACCAGTCAAAGTGCGTTGGTGCAGATGTTGCAGCTCTGCAGTCAGGCGGGGCGGGGGTCTTTCCTGGCGGTGCTAAAGCGGTTGGGGCCCCAGGAAGGATGGTTGTCGTTTCCGATGGAGGGATATACCCTGGCGCTGGATATGCCCGTTCAGCCCGGATTATGGAAGTTTCTTGACCGTCTTGATCGACTGACCATTGAATTTGGCGGCCGGGTGTATTTGGCCAAAGACGCTCGATTAGGGTCTGACGCCTTTCGAGCCATGTATCGGGACTATCCCAAGTGGCTGGCAGTCAAGTCTCGCGTCGACCCCGACAACAGGTTTACTTCGAACCTGGCTCAACGTTTGCAAATTGAACCGGTACATGAGCGGGTAGGTGTATGAAAGAACACGCAGTTTTAGTGGTGGGAGCCACTTCCAGCATTGTGCGGGCGATCGCGGTTCAAATGGCCCAGCAAGGGGCTAGCTTGCACCTTGCGGCTCGCGACGCCCAGGAAGTTGAGCGCATTGCTCAAGATCTCAGTATTCGGTATCAAGTTCCTGTCTCGTGGAGTCTCGTAGAGGCCTGTGAGTATGAGTTACACGCTGACTTGGTGCAAAAAGCCCAAACTTCCATGGGCCATTTGGATGGGGTGGTGATTGGATTAGGGGAATTGGGGGATCAACAACAGGCCCAAGTAGATTTCACCCATGCTCAGCGCATTATCCATTCCAACTACACCGGCGTGGCCTCTATCCTCACCCATGCGGCGAACCATCTGGAACAACAAGGTCGCGGGTTTATCATCGCCATCTCTTCCGTGGCGGGCGATCGCGGTCGTCAAAGTAACTATGTGTACGGTTCGGCGAAGGGCGCCTTGAGTCTATTTTTGCAAGGACTGCGCAATCGTCTGGCTAAATCTGGAGTCCATGTGTTGACGGTCAAACCCGGCTTTGTAAACACCAAAATGACGTTTGGAAAGCCGGGGCTATTTTTAGTGGCCGATCCCGAGGATGTCGCAACTGCCGTTCTCAAAGCCTGGCGTCAGCAGAAAAATATTGTCTATACCCCTTGGTTTTGGTGGGGAATTATGACCATCATTCGATCCATTCCAGAGGGGATATTCAAGAAAATGAATTTGTAATCCGCCCCCAAGCGATTATCATGCTCACGTGTATCGTGAGTTTTCCAGGGTATTCAAATCAGGGAGCCGCAATTAAATATACGTCATCACCTTATCGGCCCTTCCCTTCGACTAGCCCGTTACTTTTACGCAAACTCTTAACCCCTCCACCCTCAGTCCTTCGCCGATAGCCAGCCTTCACTTGACCTGGGAATCGCTGTTGGTGAAAGCGACCGATAAATTAACCACCTATTCTGATGCAGCACTCTGCAAATGGTATGAATATTGTGACTCTTTTCAAGCCTCCATTGAAAGTCTGGGGCGAAGCGATTTACGGCTATTGCCGTCACCATTGGCGGGATATTTTGATTTTGCTGACGCTGGCTTTGCTCGGCGGTGGGGCCTGTTACTGGGGGAGTCAATGGATTAATCCAGGGGTGTTGGACTCGAATGCCGCCAGCGCCTGGTTTGAGGCTGATGTGCCTCGGGTGTTCGAGAATATGACCGATCGCCACAGCAACCATTACCGCACCAAAGTCCATCCGCTGTTTTCCTTACTAGCTTTTCCGCCGGTGTTTGCGCTGCAGAAAGCTTTCCAGTTAACGCCCCTTCAAGCTGTAAATTGGGTTATGGCTGGGATGGCCGCCCTCTGGATTGGGTTGCTATTTGTCCTGCTGCGCTCCCTCAACTGTCGTCGGGGGGATGCGGTTTTATTTTCCCTGTTGGGAGCGACAAGCGCCGCCGCTGTCTTTTGGTTTGTGGTGCCCGAAACCTACCCCTTCGGCTCCGTCACTATCTTGGCGGCGCTGCTTTTCGCTAGCTTAGCCCAAACGAAGCGGTTGTCGTCTCTAGGATATGTCGCCATCAGCGCCGCCACCCTCAGTATGACCATTACCAACTGGATGGTGGGCATTTTAACCGCTCTCGTGAATCAACCCCGGAAACGGGCGGCGCAGCTTTCCATCAATGCCTTTTGCCTGGTCACAGTCCTATGGGGGGTACAAAAGTTTTTGTTCACCACCTCTGTCTTTTTTCTGGGGGATCGCGAAGAGCAGCAGTATGTGCTAGACCCTGACGCAGGCGGGCCATTGCAAATTGTTCAGTCCTTTTTCGCCCATGCTCAGATCATGCCCGCCATCCGCGCGGTGGACAAGTTCAATCGGCCTGAATGGCCGGTGTTAACCACCCAACTCTCCAGTCCAGGGTCCGCGAGTTTTTGGGGAGCGGCGGGCGTGGTTGTTTGGCTGGCGCTTTTAGGATTGGGGTTTTGGAGTTTGTTCTCCTTGAAGCAACACCCAAAATTTAGATTGGTGCTGGGATTGAGTTTGCTGGGACAACTGGCGCTTCATTTGGTGTATGGGGATGAAACATTTCTCTATTCCCTTCACTTTGCGCCCTTGTTGTTGATTGTGGCGGCGCTGACCACCCTTACCCCCTATCGTCGTTGGGGGCTGTTGCTGGCGAGTGGGGTGCTGCTGTGTACAGTCATCAATAATTACCAGCAGTTTGTCTACGCTACGGATTTTGCGTTCGCCCATGGGACGCCGCGCCAACAGGTGCAGGGGCAGATGCATTATCGTCCTCAGGATCCCTGGCCTCGGGGAGTCGGCCATGTTGTCTTGGCTACGCCGGGAAGTCGAGAGGAAGATAAGGCTTATCACGAACCGGGGGGCAGTTTTAGTCCGTCGGTGGATAGCTTTGGCGTTTCGATTTGGGTGATGGACGGCCAGGGAAACTTCAACGTCAGTAGCGATCAGATCCCCTTGAAGGAGATTGAACAACGATGGGTTGAACGCAGGGGGGGGGAAATGCCCGCTGTGGCTACCCAAACCAAGTTCTATCAAGGGACCTGGTCCGAGATTGCGCAGGGGCGGTGGCGGCTCGACCTGCAGATCCCTGACGGGGGGAAGACGCAAGCCGCGATCGCGCTGCGCAGTGTAGGACCAGCGGGCGGCCCGATTCACAGCTTGGATTGGAACGATCAACAGCTCACAGTGAATGATCGCTGGACGGTGGAAATCGATCCCACCCCCAAACAGGTGGTGTTAGGCCATGAGGGGGATAAGGGATGGAAAGACTCCGCCGCCGCCGCCGCCCATTGGGAAGGGGAAGACGGCTGGGGCTACGCCCGACTGGACTTGGGAGACGGAACTCAGTGGCATGTGACCTTAACGGATCTGACGCCTCCATCGCCCAATGATCTCCAAATCCAGACCCTCCAACCGACTCCCCAATTGGATATTCCGGATGACACCTTTCAAGCAAGCGTTCAAGCCCAAGTCGCCCACTTGATGATGGGATTAGTGGGACGACAAACTCGCCCCGGCGAGCCTACTAATTATCCCCTCCCCTGGCAACGGGATGGCGCTTATGAATTGGTCGCCTTGGCTAGAGCGGGACAATTAGACGTCGCTCAGGAGCTATCCGCCCAGTTTGCAGAGGAAGATTTCTTCGGCGGCTTTGGGCCGGAAGCTGACGCCCCCGGTTTGTCAATTTGGGCCTTAGCGGAAGTCGCCTCACAGGTAAAAGACCCCGCCTATGATCAGCAGCTATGGCCCTATATCAAACGCAAAGCCGAATTCATCCTGAAAATGCTCTCGGCGGAAGAGCCCATCTACCAAGGCGTAACAGCGCCCATTGTACCGAAAATGGAAGGTAACCCAGAGTTAACCTTGGTGGCGGAACCCGCTCAAGATGGGTTGATTATGGGCAAAATGGATAACCATCGCCCAATTCTATTCATCAATGCGGTTAGCTATCGGGGACTCCTGGATGCGGCGGCGTGGGCCGAGCGGCTGGGACAAACCGAAGAGAGGCAACGCTGGCGGATAGCCGCACAGCAATTGCAACAGGCCTGGCAGAAAGGATTTAAGCCGCCGGAATCAAATAATGAACGCACCTACATCAGCGCACTGTGGCCTACCTGGGTTGCAGACGGAATCCAAGATAAGGTTGCGGAAAACTTGCAAGCACGGTGGCGGCAATTGCACGATGACAAAGGGGCGTTTCGCCAAACGCCTCTTTGGACCTATTTTGATTTAGCCGAAGCCCATCAATGGTTGTTTCTAAATCAGCCAGAGGAAGTTTGGCGGACGTTAGAGTGGTTTTGGGATCATCAGTCTTCTCCAGGGTTATATACCTGGTGGGAAGGCGATGGCGAAGAAAATGCGTCAGGCCGGTGGGAACAGGTGCGCGGCTGGGTTGATCCGCCCCATGTGACGCCCCATTATTGGACGGCGGCTGAGATGCTGCTACTGCAGCTAGATATGTTGGCCTATGTGGATCCCACCGCCGATCAACCGACGCTGGTGGTGGGGGCGGGGGTCTTGACAGAATGGCTAGACCAGCCAATCGGTGTAGAGGGGATTTTGACAGGTCCCTATCGAGTTGACTGGCGATGGGATGGTCAAACTGTTAAAGTTACTGTCCAAGGTCCACAAGCGGTTCAAGTGAAGCTGGGGCCAGCTTTTCCCAAAACAACCCCTGTTACAGTAACCTATCAGTCTGCTTAGCAGGGTTGTGTTGCACTAAGCGGTTAAGATCCCGGGGTTCTTGGAAAAGACTGTAGTGATTCCAGTTCCTATTAGCAGAATCCTGGGCTCTGGTTGGGTGCGATCTTATCTTGGGGCGCAAGATTCCAGGGTTCTTGGTCAAGACCGTAGTGATTTAGTTCCTACCGGAAGAACCCTGGGATCTAGGCGGGCTAGATGCGGTTTTAGGATACTCCTCCTCGATTGCGGCTTCAAACTGTCCAGGCAGCGCACGCAGTCTAACAAGATGGTGCTCTTGGAAATATCCATGACTTCTTAAGTCTAGAACACAAATATGAGGATGCTGTGGGGAAGTCAAAGGTACTGGCGGCATCTTAATAAGATTGCTTAGATCAAAACAGTTATTGCTTTTTTAGAGACTATGAATACCAACTATTTGAAGGACGTTTTTAGCTGAGTTGACTTCTTACAAGAGACTACAATTTTCTCGTCATAAGCTGATGACAATAAAAAGAAGATATAACTTTTTTCAATAACACATAAGAAATAGCTTCTCCGAGTGCGTATGTTTATATCCTGATAGTGGATAGGCATGCTCTTAAGGAGGTGTCAAATGTTAATCTCCAAATTGTGCGATCGCTACGAAATTCTGCACAATCTAGGTTCTAGCGGAGCTGTGAGCACTTATGTCGCCAGAGATACCCATCTTCCTAATTATCCGCAGTGCATCGTAAAGAAAATAGTATCTGCCAGCTCTGATCTTGCTTCCCTAAAACAGGTCAGAGTGTACTTTAAGCGGGAGGCAGAACTATTGGGAATCTTGGGAGCCCACGCTCAAATTCCAAAATTGATTGATTACTTTGAAGCTAATGGAGCCTTTTATCTTGTTCAAGAATTGATTGAAGGAGACTCTTTAAACAAAGATGAAATTGCACCCAGACATTTACCGTGGTCAGAGATTGATGTCATAAAGTTTCTGAACGAAATGTTGGGTATTCTACAATTTGTCCATGAACATCAGGTCATTCATGGAGATATTAAACCCAAGAGCATTATCAGACGTTTCCAAGATGGAAAACTCGTTTTAACAAATTTCGACGCCATTAAGTTGGTTCAAATTCCTAACCAACCAATTTCGGCGCCCGGAACACCGGGATATATGGCTCCAGAGCAAGCGTCAGGGATGCACTTCGCCAGTGATATCTACGCCCTTGGCGTAACCGCCATCCAGGCGCTTACAGGCGTTGAGCCTCGACACTTGCCCAAAGACGCTAAGGATAACATTACCTGTCCTGGCGCTATTCGCATTAGTGATGGACTAGCCGCTGTTTTAAATAAAATGGTGTGTTCTGACTACAAGGAGCGTTATCAGTCTGCTGTTCAAACGTTAACAGCCTTGAAACAAATACCCGATGTTTCTCAAGGTTCTAAAAAATCTAAAGCGCTAGTTCCCAAAGTACCTAAAAAGCGGACAGATGAAACGCGATCACCCATTTCTAAGCGACTTTGGAAGTTGGCGCTGATTCCTGTGGTAGTCGGTATTGGGTATGGACCCGAATTTCTCACACAATATCCATGAACGGGGTAAATCATATTTTTGGGAGGATTTTTTTTGAGAACCAGCTCAAATTATTATGCTTGGACTCA
>JASJDH010000448.1 GCA_030065175.1 Leptolyngbyaceae cyanobacterium MO_188.B28
CTATATGGAAGTCGAAGGCAAGGGCCCCATTGCAGCCTCTAATCCTAAGCAAAAGGAGTTAGCAACAGTCTAGAGGTCATTCATTATAGAATCCTCCCATCACTCTTCAAGAGGCGACTTCACTGGTTTGATCGCTCAACAAATTCTTGCCGTAATCGCAGCGCCGAACGTCCCACTAGAAAACTGGCAAACCCAAACGGAAAAGCCAGAATTAAAAACATAACCCGTAGTCGCTCTCCTTGTTGGCGAATGTCAGCTTCAGCGCCGATGAGAACCTGTAAGCGATCGCCCAAGGGATCGATTAGCTGGACGCCTTGCGCCGTCGTCTCTAGCCCAGCCGTCACCACCACCGACTGTCCATGGGGTAATACCTGTCGTTCAAAATCGGTGAATACACTGTCGATGTCGCCCCACCTATCTAAAGGAAGTGGATAGTGCTCGTCACCATACTCAACCGCCACCGGACGCCGGGTTCTAGCGGACTCTCCCTGGCGAATTGTGCGCGGTGATAAATCCCCCAAATCAGATTCCATCGGCAATACGGCCAAGTCAAATGCTAGGAGAATGCGGCGATCGCCATCCGATAGAAAGACCGTATCCGCCGACTCTTCCCACTCAAACAGTGTTTCTTTCTGAATCGACTCAGCCCCATCTGCGCCGGAGTTCTCCCCTGTCCGAGCAGAAAGCTTCACTTGACCCCGAATCACCTTTTGCGCATCGTTATCCGGCATAGTTGGCGGATTGTCCGCCACCAAATAGCCTTCCAGTTGGACCAGATCAATGCGATCGCCCTCATGTGCGATCGCTGCTTTAATCGACATGTCATCGATCTCGGCCAGGGTCCGAGATGTTTGTAGGGTTAGTCCAAATACAGAAGAGATCAGCATCATCGCGGCGCCGAGCCCTAACCCAACCGCACAAAAATTCCGAAACTGCAGTTGCCCATACTCTCGGCGCGTAACATTACGCGGCACATCTTGGAACCACTGATATCGCATTCGTTTTTGGCCCATGAATTACCCCTTAACTAATGCTTTCACTGGGATGTAATTTGAACTTCAGGCTAACCGGTGACTGACTGAAGAAATTGCACTTCAGTTAAGATATTGCAGAAATCCCTATACCAAAGTAGGAGCGCACAATTGGACGCTCCTACCACAGATTTCCCAGAATTGAATGTTTTTGGGATTGAAACCTTAGCTAACCGCCAGAGATTTTTTGCCGATTGCCGCACCGGTTAAGCCTACTAGCAGTAGGGCCGCCGTTGCCATCGGTTCGGGGGTAGCTTGAGGCTCTTCCCCTTGGAAAGAAACCTCATAGTTACCGCTGTGGGAAACACCGTCGCCGAGTTCAGTCAAACCGGAGTCGGTAGCGCTAAAGCTGTACAGATATTGAGCTGGACCATTGTCATAAACTACTTTGACGATTTCACTCGCCTGAACATTAGAATTCAGGTAAGGGAGCAAGTCAGGGATTTGTCCAATAATGCGATTATATGCGTTGAGGTGACCGGCTAACCCAATAGAAACCAGTCCATCTCCAGCTTGATTCACGTAGGAGATATTGGGGTCGCTGAAGAGTTCTCGGCCGCCGATGGTTTCAAATATGCTATAAAGCGTGCTGTCGCCAATCACTCCTCGCTGGGTCTGAGCAAAGAGATTCAAGGAGACATCCAGGAAATCACTGAACCACTGTTGGCCAAACCCACCGTTTGACCAATCATCTTCGGTCAGGCTGCTCAGCAGAATGCTAGCGCCGTTTAGGGTTCCGCTTAGGGTTGTCGCCGGGCCAGAAAAGCCCACTGACTCACTGGAAGCGAACAGTTCAATATTTCCTGTTGGATTACCCGCATTTCCCGCCAAGATGTCTGCGAGGTTAGCGGTTGGATCGACAAATGTGTTGGAGTCATTCGCATTGAAAAGAATAGCGTCTCCTGCTCCGCCAATGGTCGGGTCCTTGATGCTATCGGCAAAGGCGGGTGTCGCTATGGCTGCTCCTGCGAACAAAGAAGCTCCAAAAATGAGGTTTGCAAATTTCATGGTGATTGATTTGGGCCCACTGAGTGATAGGTTAAATTTTCTGAACAGAGATGATGGATAGATACTAATTCAGCCTGCCAATCCTTCCACATCCGTATCAAAAATAACAAATACTTCTTGCGGAGAGCTACCTTTTGGTAGTGGCTTTAGGACAATTATAATGAAATAGCCTTGTTTATGAAGTTGCAAATAGTACTTTAGATTGGATAATAATTAAGTGTTTGCACGGTTATTTATTTTGATGCGCCCATACATAAGGTCGTAAATTTCTTAGGGAAATTAGGTGTCTATACTGTCAAAGTTACTGACTGTTAGCCTGATTTTGAGGAGGTTCGGCGGATGTTGCTAAGTTGGGGGCGGCGCAACCTATACAGCGTTCATCAGAATTGTGTTTGATGCTGCTGAATTAAACTAGTTTACAGATGTTGCACAGTCTTCTAATGATTGGGGCCTAACTGTCCAGACTTCGATTACCTTGTTGGGTTCTGTTGAGGAAATCCAATGTCCGATGGTTTCCACCACCATAGGCGCTTGACAGCCTTCTGGCAATGATTGGGCGGCGGATTGGGCTAGAATTTCAACCGGATACTGCGAAATATTGCTGACGGTGTCAACGGTAATAGAATTGAAAGAATGGGGCGCATCGGCGGATGTCGACGCTTCTACTTGAGGCGCTGAAATAGGTGGATTGGGGCGGTCTCGTTTGGCGGAAATCTGAAAGTCTATAGAGTTTGAAGAGGATAAAGACTTCGGGGCAGATTGACTTTCCTGGACATTGTCAGCCGCAGGTGACTCTCCTGATTCTTGTCTTGCTGCGTCGGAACTCGGCGAAATATGACTTTCATTGACGATAGACGTCGATGACGACAGTGAAGTTTGCGGCGCGGGCATCGTCTTTGTAGAATCGTTAACAGAGGCAGCGCCTTTTTGAGTCATCGACATCGCCATTCCCGCCAATAAAGCGCAGGGGGCTAAAATCTTGATGGCATTATGTTTCAGGTGTTTCTGTTGCTGTTGTTTGCGACTTGCGGCTATGTAATTCTGAGCTAAGGTTGAAAGCTGAGAACGGTGGTGTGCTAGAAATTGCTCCGCCTCTTTGAGACGGCTCACCCCCAACAGATATTCAGGGTGTTTGGGGTGTCCCTGTTGACTCCATTCCTGGGCGACTTGCTCTAAGCCACGCTGTTGCCTCAGGATATGTCGCTGATCATTGAGCCATTCTCGCAGGAGCGGCCAACTGCGAATCAAAGATTCATGCACAATGTCAATATAGATGGCGGAATTTTGAGAAATGCTTTTCGAAACAACAGGATTCTGTATAAACCAGGCCGATAAAGACGCCCCCTTCCGATTTTGGGTTGGCCAAGCGATCGAAGGCAGCATAACGCCGCCAGAATTGGGCTGATTGAGATTGAGATTGAGAGCGGACTGATTCGACTTGTCTTCTGCCTGGTTAATCACCACAAGTTTGGCGGCGACCAGTTTTTCTAAGGTTTGCTCAACAATGACGGCTGGAAAATCAGTATTGATCAGTTCGCTCTTGCGGGCTTGTCTACGACTATCTTGTGAACCTTCGCCTAACGTGCACAGAGTGACAAAGATTCTTTGGGCTACTTTTTGTTCTTCTGGTGAAAGACTTTCAATTAACTCCGTAGCACATTTATTCAGGACATTTCTGATGCAGCCGAGTTCAACATAGCTTTCCAGGGTTAGTCGAGGTGAGCCTCTTTCCGGATCAATTTCACGCCGTTTCCAGAGTTCGAGTAAGGTGTGCTGGATTAAGGGCAGTTCGCCGGGCGTGCCGGCTACATCCAATAACATACTGTAGAGTAGGTTCGGATCCAGGTCCATCCCCATCATTTCAGCTGGCTTGGTGATGGTAGCCTTGATCTGCTCATAACTCATGGGAGTCATTTGAACTGTATGGTGTCGCACCAACTCAGCCAGTTTAGGATAGGGAGTCAGTTGGTCAATACAATCCGCCCGTAGCGCCATGACAATGCTGAGGTTGATGCCGGGCTCCTGCAGCGCCTCGATTATACAATCAATAAATTGTCGTCGTTCGGTGTCTCCTTTGGCGTCATGGCGATGGGTAAATAACGCTTCCAGGTGATCAATCACCAACACCAGCCGGGGTTTGGGCTCGCTGTCGTTAGTAGCGGTTGGCTGGATCTGTCCCAGGCTTGCCCGTACTAACTGGGCCATCCCTCTGCCGCCGTCTTGGAGGAAATTCTCGGCTTGACGCAATTGTTCGGCTCTTTGTAGCCCCCTTGCTTTGGGATCAATAAAGCTAGCCGCCAGACTTTTTAGGGGATGTTCGGTGGGGGTGAGGTATTTGATCTGCCAGCGATCGCTGCCTGCAATCATTTTCCCCTGGCGTAGTTGATGAATTATCCCAGCCCGCAATAGAGAGGTTTTTCCGCTACCGGAAGCCCCAACAATCACGGTGAATTGGCGGTTGCTAATTCTCTCCACCATTTGTTTGGTCAAATCCTCGCGGCCAAAAAAGTAATTAGCGTGCTTTTCATCGAATGGGGATAAACCTTGGTAGGGACAGAAGGCGAAGGAGAGTTGACGCAGCTTATCTAGCGTCGAGGTAGGTTTGCTTGGGATGAAGTTGAAGGATCCGGTCGCGCGGGTGAGAATGATTTCACTGCCAGAGCTTTCAAATAGAGGTTGTTGTATTTCGCCTTTGAGCTGCTGACTCACCGAATCCATGATGGCGTGGCCATTTACCAGGCCACCTTCAGCTTTATAGGGATTCAATCCCGCTACCAACGCCTTGGTGAATATACTTTTGGGGCTATCCAGGGACTCATAGGCGGATTCATATTCACGGGAGGCCGCCATAAACAATCGATCTGTCCCCTCTTTCGCCCCCGGATCCGCCTCCAGAAAATTTAGTAACTCGCCGCTGTGGCAACAGTCGAGCCAAACTATCCGCTGGCGCACAGGGCTTTCCTGCAACAGTCGACGCAGCCAAAACAACGAGACGCCAAAGTTACCTTTACTGGGGTCGGTATCGCTGGCGGCGAGGTAGCCTTCGCGAATTCCTGCGTCTCGCTGAATCCCATGCCCCGAGAAATAAAACACGGCGGTCTGAGGAATGTTCTTGCCCTTTGGCTTAAATAGGCGGATGAGAGCCTCTTCCAACGCCTGACTCGTGACGGCGGCGCGGGACCCGATGGCGGGCTTGCCAGATTTAATCACCTCCGGCATCCGCTGCACCCGAAATTCGCCATGGGTCTGTAGGCTATTGGCGATGGCCTCCGCATCTCTGGCAGGCGCCTTCAGCGCTGGCAGCGCCTGATAGCGGTTAATTCCAACAACAAGAGCATCCCGTGACATGTTAAAAGCACCCTGAAGATAATTTAAGTCGTAGAGTAGCGGCCAGATTTTCCGAGTTGTGAAGGGGAGAGATCAGTGAATTCTCTTTCCACTTACTTTTTTAAAGTGCTAATTGCAACTTTAAGATTCGGCTTTTTTAGGCCGCTCGTTTGAATATAAGTGCGGCCAATCACAACATAACCAGGCTTTTATCGGATCAGGAGAGGGGTAGCAGCCCTCATTGGCGCAATCGACAAAATGCCTTTCCAGCATGAATTTCAGTCTTATATTCTGCTGTCGGAAAGAATACTGAACTAGAGAAGGTATGGGTATATAGATTCTTTAAAGGAAGATGTTTAAAAGTCTTAGATTTAAATAAAAAATACGTAATTACTGAGATGATTTCGGTAAATTTTAGTGAAAAAAGATGATTTATTTGTTTTATATGCCAGATGGCTGATTTTTCCAAAAAGTTGACTTTGGAGAACGCGCCACTGAGGATAGGGGGGGAGTGGCGCGTTCTCTCGATTACATCTACTCACCATCGTCATTGCTGTTGACGACTGCCCAAAATTGGCTGCGGTGATTTACCAAGTGTGAATCTAACCTGAGGGAAGGGATCGGCTGTCTAGGTTAAACTCCTTAGACAGGCTTTGATACGGTCTAATTGTGTCTGGGTTGTGCGCCATCAGTTCAGCTTGCTGCAGCGCTAGCCCCAGAGAACTTGCTGTCTGACTCAAAAAGAGGATATCTGTATCTAGCCAGTGGCGGACTTTAGAATGTTGATAGGCGGCTAGTACGCCCCAAAGCCGTTTGCCAACGAAGACGGGGGCGGTGGCAAAGGCTTTTATGTGAAACTGCTCAAGAATCTCAACATGGCATGGTGATAGATCTGCCTCATAGATATTGTCGGCGGAAAACGTTTCGTTGTGACGATAACGCCCCCCTTGGGTCTCCTGTAGGTAGGTATCATTCCAAGCAGTATTGCGTCCCAATTTGGATGAACGATGCCAAGCCGGAATGACATACTCGAAATCGTGGACAAATTCGCCGCCCCAATTGGCGTTAAATCGATAGACCGAAACTCGCTCGGCTTGTAGTAAACGACAAAGCTCTTTGGTCGTCGTTTGAAAAATCGTTTCTGGATCAATCGCTGCTTTAATCTTGGCTAGCACTTCAGCTAAGCCTTGTTGCTGTTGCGCTACCTGTTGCAATTGAGCGGTGTGCTGTTGGAGTTCAGTATTTAAGTGGGAATTAGAGTATTGCAATTGTTGTGATACCTGATGTTGTTGTGAGAGTTGATGTTCGTAAATCGCCATGGCAAACTGCCGCCCCAGCTTTTGGGCGAACTCAAGATTAGTCCACTCTTGCTGATCAACTTGGCTGGAATCCCCTGACTCAGTTTTTGATGACCTTGAGGCAGTTGAATTTCGAAAGACGCTTAAATACCCCACCAATTCTTTTCGGTAGGTGAGGGGAATCATCATGAGGCTATCAACAGGGGTGGAGCGAAAGGCCTCAAATAATGGTTGCAACTCAGGGGTTTGATAGAGGTTGGAAATCGGCCACACTGAATAATCGCCTGACTGATAATGATCTTGCCATAGGCGATACTGCTCCATAAGGGGTGAGTGGGCCATGGCCGGTATTTCCGGTTGATCCCCGGAAGTGTACACCGTAAGCTCTTGACCGGAGGTCTCCAACCAAGCAGTGAAATTTAGTTTGGGATCATCTGGAGATTGGGTTTTTGCGCTCATACAAAGCCTGCCGCCACACCCTTGAAAGGCAGCAACAGCCGTTTCCAAGGCTGGTTGAAATTCAGGCGTCGAAGTTCCTTGCAATAGGTTGACAATCCGATTGAAAACGGTTTCCTCTTCAGCCTTTGTTTGGGTCTGTGTCCGTAGCAACTGTTGAGCGACCGCAACAGATAGTTGTTCCACAACCATTTGCAGGACTTCAAATCTTCTGGTGGAAATGAAATGACCTTCTGAGTGATGGGCCGCCAGCAGTCCCCAAGCTGTCTCCTGATGAAAGATCGGTATGACGATGGAGAACATAGCCCCCATATTGGTGAGGGCTTGAGCATAATGGGAATCCACCGGCAGGTAGTTGGTTGTCTCCACTGGCGATGATTTCACATTCCAATTAGGGGAGAGAATTTTGCAGATTGTTTTTGTCTTCAAATTCACCATTGCCCCGCCCTTGGACTCGATCAGTAGAGCTTGGGAATAGGGGGACAAATCATTGGTGGGAAAGTAGCGCAATAGTAGGGAGGATAACGGAGAATCGGACATTGCTTCAGCAATCACCCGAAGTCGGCCATCTGGTTGAAATTGGCATATATTGACTCGATCAATTTCTAAGAAAGTGCGTAAATCGGTTACCGCTGTATTGAAAATAGATTGTAGTGAGTATGCTTGGGAAATTTGGTTGACCAGGCGACGCAGCCAATTGGGAGAGTCAGAAGTCATATATGCGGTGTATTCTTGGGAATCAGTCATCTTCGAAAAGTGATTAATAGCAGCATAGTTAATGGCGGGCGAGTGAAGGAGGTGAACACCTTGAATAGGCTTGTCTTGCTGTTGTGTGAGGGGAACTTGAGAAATACCCTCCCTTTGGCCTGGGCTAAATAACTCTGGCGTCTGCTGTGATGCCTTCTGCAGAGACAGTTGGACAAGGGTTTGAGCAAGATTTGCTTTTCCTGGAGATGTTTGCAGATGATAAAACGTCAAAATATGGTCATTCTCAACCAGGATGCAGAGTTTCCAATTAGCTAATTGCTGCTTCAACATATCAATAGCCAGTTGGCGATGATGTTGCG
>JASJDH010000024.1 GCA_030065175.1 Leptolyngbyaceae cyanobacterium MO_188.B28
ACATGATGTTCGCCATGCTGATTACCGCTCGGTTGATCGAGAGCAATTGACCCCGATGTTTCGGCACTATGTAGACATCAAAGACCAATATCCCCAAGCGCTGGTCCTCTATCGGATTGGGGATTTCTTTGAGACTTTCTTTCAGGACGCCATTACGATCGCCCGGGAGCTGGAAATTGTCCTGACCAACAAACATGCTGGGGAGTCGGTTGGCAAGGTTCCGCTGGCGGGGATTCCCCAACATGCCCTGGACCGCTACTGTGCGCTGCTGGTGGAAAAAGGGTATGCGATCGCTATCTGCGACCAGGTGGAAAATCCTGCCCTGAAGGAGGGGCCGCTCGTTCGGCGTGAGGTGATTCGCGTCATCACGCCAGGGACGGTATTAGAAGAGGGCATGTTGAGCGCCCGCCAAAATAATTTTCTGGCGGCGGTGGTGATCACAGGCAATCATTGGGGACTGGCCTACTCAGATGTCTCAACGGGGGAATTTCTGGCCACTCAGTCCAGTGATCTCGACCACCTCACCCAAGAGTTAATGCGGTTGCAACCGGCGGAGACGCTGATTCCCACCAACGCCCCTGATTTAGGGGCGCTGCTGCGGCCTGGGGCGACCTCCGATCACCTACCAGACTGTTTGCCCGGCCAATTCTGCTACACCCTCCGGTCCCAAATTCCCTTTAGTCAGACGGAAGCCCGTCAGCGCCTACTGCAGCGATTTCGACTGCGATCTCTGGAAGGACTGGGCTGTGAACAGTTACCGTTAGCGGTGCGGGCGGCGGGAGGGTTGTTGGAGTATTTGGAAGAAACGCAAAAAGAGGCCCAAGCGCCGCTGCAACTGCTGTCCACCTATACCCTGTCCGACTACCTGGTAATTGACCATCAGACTCGGCGCAATTTAGAAATTACCCAAACAGCTAGAGATGGGGTTTTCAGCGGTTCTCTCCTGTGGGCGTTGGATAGAACGGTGACGGCGATGGGAAGCCGCGCTCTGCGCCGCTGGCTGCTCCAGCCTTTGCTCCAGATTAAGGGTATCCGGGCGCGCCAGGACACCCTCCAGGAGTTAACCGACGACGGCAATCTGCGCCAGAACCTGCAACAGCTACTGCGGCAAATTTATGACCTGGAGCGGTTAGCGGGGCGAGCCGGGTCTGGCTCCGCCAATGGCCGCGACTTAGTAGCGCTGGCGGAGTCATTCACCCAACTGCCCGTGTTGGCGGAACTGGTCTCCCAGGCCCAGTCTCCCTATCTAAAGGCGCTGCGAACGTCGCCGCCGGTGCTGGAAGAATTGGGCCGGAAGCTGCGAGCGCACCTGGTGGAAAATCCGCCGCTCCATCTCACCGAAGGGAATTTAATTCGCCCCGGGGTGAACCCCCAATTGGATGAGCTGCAGCAACGCTTGGAATCGGACCAGCAATGGATTGCCAATCTGGCGGGGATAGAGCGCGATCGCACGGGTATCTCCAACCTCAAAGTTGGGTTCAATAAAGCCTTTGGCTACTACATCAGCATCTCCCGCTCCAAAAGTAGTCAGGCTCCAGATGACTATATCCGCAAACAAACCCTCACCAACGAAGAACGCTATATCACCCCAGAGCTCAAGGAAAAAGAAGTCCGCATCCTCAATACCCGAGAAGAAATCAACCAGCTTGAATTCAATATTTTTGTCGAACTCCGCACCGAAGTGGGCGCACAGGCAGACCTCATCCGCCGCGTCGCCAGCGCCGTCGCCGCCGCAGATGTGCTCTGCGGCCTAGCCGAAGTCGCCGTCTATCGAGGCTATGCTCGTCCCGACATCATC
Source organism: Leptolyngbyaceae cyanobacterium MO_188.B28 (assembly GCA_030065175.1). Lineage (GTDB taxonomy): Bacteria > Cyanobacteriota > Cyanobacteriia > Phormidesmidales > Phormidesmidaceae > JAKSDM01. The sequence continues at coordinate 1,799 of JASJDH010000024.1, forward strand.
CCAGGCCGATCGATTGAAATTGAAGATGGCCGTCATCCCGTAGTGGAGCAGTCGTTGCCTGCGGGATTTTTTGTACCGAATTCCACTGGGTTAGGCGCTGGGGAAGAATTAGGGCAGGGGGAGATGGGGGAGATGGGGAGGATGGGGGAGCCAAGTAATCCTAATTCCCAAATTCCAAATCCAAAATCTAAAATCCAAAATCCAAAATCCGAAATCCCTGATTTAATCATCCTCACCGGTCCTAACGCCAGCGGCAAAAGCTGCTATCTCCGGCAGGTGGGGTTAATTCAGCTGATGGCGCAGGTGGGCAGTTTTGTACCGGCGAAGTCGGCGGCGCTGGCGGTGTGCGATCGCATTTTCACCCGGGTGGGGGGTGTGGATGATTTAGCCACCGGGCAGTCGACTTTTATGGTGGAAATGAGCGAAACCGCCAATATCCTCAATCACGCCACGCCTCAATCCCTAGTGCTGCTGGATGAAATCGGACGGGGGACCGCCACCTTCGATGGTCTTTCCATTGCGTGGGCGGTGGCCGAACATTTAGCGGCGGACATCTGTGCCCGCACCATCTTCGCCACCCACTACCATGAGCTGAATGAATTAGCCTCTATTTTGAGCAATGTGGCTAACTACCAAGTAACCGTGAAGGAAATGCCCGATCAGATCATCTTTCTGCATCAGGTTAGACCGGGCGGCGCCGATCGGTCCTACGGAATTGAGGCGGGCCGATTAGCAGGCTTACCCCCATCCGTCATTCAACGGGCGAAACAAGTCATGGGTCAGATTGAAAAACATAGCAAAATTGCAGTCGGACTGCGAAAAGGCAGTCAGGCTAATGGAGCCGTTCAAAGCAAAAAAAGTAAGAGTAGGCGGCGGGTGAGGGAATCCCCCAGTGAACAACTCGATATTTTTGGCTGACGCGAATTTACCTACCATCTACCCATCCACTGCCTTTTACTGGGACTTTATTTTCGCGCAACTCCCTTACCGATACCCCTTACAAAGACGCCGCCATCAGCCGTTGATCGGCTGCGGTCGCCTGCAGTTCTTCCACCACATCCCAAGCCACTGCGCAGGCCCCGGAGGTAGGGCCATTCTGATTACAGAGCTTGCGGGCTTCCTGCCGCGCCGCCTCAATTTCCTCCTGTATAAAAAGACGCTTAGGCTTTTCAACGAAGTCACTCTTGAGCAAGATATCTGAAATGGAGATGACGCCCAAAAGGTCCCCCTTAATGACTGGCGCTCTGCGGACGCCAGCTTGGGCTAATAGCCGCGCCACATATTCAACTCCCAACTCAGGGTTCACCACAACACAAGGCTTGGTCATAATCTGATAGACCCGAATTTCTTTAGGGTCTTTACCGTAAGCCGCAACCTTATAGACAATATCAGCCTCAGAGATCACGCCATAAGGATCCTGCTGATTACGACGATCAATCACCAAAGCCCGCAATCCCTTATCTTTCATCAACTTAACGGCATCAGCAACCGTTGCTGAACCACTGATGGTGACGACGTCTTTGGTCATAATATCTTGCGCTTGCATCACGAACGTTTGTCCTCCTAATTGATTTAATTGAACTCGATTCATATCGCAACTTGCTGAGGTCGACTCGGTTGCCGCTTTCGATGAACAATTTGAACGGTTCGAGCGGGGAGTTCAGCAACCGGCGAGAACAGTCCAGGAGAATAACCCTCTATCACTTGCCCATTGATCGAACACATCACCAGCAAATAATCACAAGCCTGACATTCGGTCTGAGAGACCTGTTGGTTAGGACATTGCTGATAGGTTGGTTGAGTGCTGGTGAAGTGACGACGCTCAGCGAAGCTACCGCAATTGGGGCATCGAACAACTTGAGTTGTCTGCATGGTAGACCCTCCTGTGGGCAATGAGTATTCTCAAACGGCTAATTTGGGAAGCAACTCTGGAGATATCGCTTCTCAGCATCCTGAATAGGGCGTCAACTTAAGCGGAAATAAGCTGGCGGGGCAATTTATTTTTGATAACAGCGATAGCTTCCTGCTTTAAGGTGAAGTCCCTGAAAATTTCCTGAATCTGTTTTCTAAATCTGTGAAATGGCCTTTCAGATCAGATGATTCTTACGTAAAGGCAATCATCAAAAAGTAATAGAAATTACACTTGGAATGGACTCATTGTACACATATTTACTGATCGGATCTGGAAACTGTCAAGCCTCAGAATCCGTTGCTCGCCAAACCCTAAATTTAGGGTAAAGTCTCAATCAAAAAAGTGGGGACGTCGCTAGAAACAGCCTGTGCTTTGCGATACAGCCATTCACCCCATATCGAAAAGTAGGCGCGCCAGCCCTATGAAGACGCTTGTTCTCTTAGCTGACGCCAGAGTTTACCCCAAGAAAAGTCGATAAAAAAATTAATCACATAAGCAATATTCGGTAATATTGCTTATTACCTATACGATGCCCCCCCGAGGGAGCCCCCATCAGGAGATGGTTTGGGAAGCTAATTTGTGACAAGATTTTTTGATTTTGGTAAGGTAATAAGCAAGGCTCTTCAAAGACTGATTTGGATTGAGGTCAAAATGACAGCTGAGAAAGTAAGCGCTCATTCAACCTGGGAAAGGTTAGACCGTGGCAGACGCGCTAAAGCTGCCCAGGGAGGATATGCTGGCTATGGCTCTCCTGCATTTGGCCAAAAAGCTATCGACGGTGAGTTGGTTGAAAACCCCAAAGAGCAGCAAGTTATTGAGTTGATTCGCCGTCATCACAAATCTGGTAAGTCTCTACAGCAAATCGCCAATTGGCTGAATGACAATGGCTATCGAACCAAACGGGGACAGCAGTGGCAACGAATCTCTGTGAAGCGGGTTCTAGATAGGCTTTATGGCAAAACGCCTCGGGTCTCTAGATCTATTCAGTCCAAAAACTGAATAGATCCGGCGATGCATCGTAACTTTACCTAAGTAGGTTTACTTAAATAGAGGGAACGCAATCTCAGAGGAAGGAATGTAGCAGCTATAGTTGCCACATTCCTTCTGATAGTTTAATGATTTGATCTCAAAATTTAGCTTCAAAGATAAATTAAGCTTCTACCTATATCGTTTTGTAACATTCCCCATGCAGCTCAATGATTCACGCATTATTTCTCCAACATTAGAGGACGCCATTGACAAGCAACTTCTGGCCGTGGGGCCCGATGCCCCGCTGGAGGAAGTCGTCGCCCATATGAGTCGCGCCAGAGGAAGCGGCTGCTCCCTATTGGATCTCAATAGCGCATCCCCGTCTTTGATTCAATCAGCGCCTCATTCCAGCTGCGCATTAATTTTACAGGCAGGGGAGCTAAAGGGTATCTTTACAGAGCGCGATATTGTTCGTTTAACTGCGGAAGGGGCTAACTTTAATAGCCTCACCGTGGGCGAGGTCATGACTCATCCGGTCAAAACATTGACTCAGTCAGCTTTTCAAGATATCTTCGCCGCCCTATTTTTGTTCCGTCGCTATCGGGTTCGCCACTTACCCATTGTGGATGAACAAGGCCAACTGGTTGGGGTTGTCTCCCCTGAAAGTATTCGGCGCGTGCTGCGCCCCGCTAATTTGCTCAAGCTGCGGCGAGTGGCGGATGTGATGACTTCCCAGGTAATTTGCGCCTCCCTGACGACTTCAGTCATGAGCTTAGCTAAGCAAATGGCGGAGCACCGGGTAAGCTGCATTGTCATTGTCGAGACAGACTCTCTGGATACGGCTCATCGCCAACTTGAAGCCATTATGCCCGTCGGGATTGTCACTGAACGAGATCTGGTGCAGTTCCAATCTCTCCAACTCAATCTGAACAAACTACAAGCTCAAGATGTGATGAGTACGCCTCTATTTCTGCTAAGTCCAGAAGATTCACTATGGTCGGCGCATCAGGAAATGCAGCAACGACATGTGCGGCGCTTGGTTGTGTCTTGGAACTGGGGAAGTCGGTTGGGCATTGTCACCCAAACCAGTTTATTGCGGGTGTTTGACCCAATCGAGATGTTCGGCATTATCGAAACGCTGCAGCGGACAGTTCATCAGTTGGAAGGAAGCGCAACCGCTTTAGCCGCAACGGAGCGGCAAGGCGTCTCCAAAAAATTTCCAGTTGATTTGTCTGATGCTTGGGAGGACGGCGATCGCGTTCCTACAATAGACACCGCCCTTACCCCTGAAGAAAAGAACCCCAGAGCAGACCTTCAGGCCCTTCTCACCACAACTCAAGACTGCCTAGAGGATCTAGTTAAGGAACCGAGGGTGTCCTTAGACGATCGTCAAACTCAAATTGGCTTCGCTTTAGACGCTTTGAAGCAAATGCAAACTGTTCTAGATTCAAAATCCCCCATTTGAAGGAGAAAATATCTAGATCCGAATTTTTATCTAGAAAAAGAAATTATTTTTTTAACTAAAGCGACTCAGCCTCACCTCAAGCCAAAAGAAACAGCAGAAGGGGTTATAGAACTCACTCTTTCCAAGGCTAAAAGCAACCTCCAGCTTCAGCGAGACCAGGGTTTAACTCGGTCCATAACCTAGTAGTGGGATGAAATATTTGATCTCAGCGTGATTGATTCTATTCTCAGGGCTAGGGAATCCCCTAAAATTGAAGGATTCATGTGTGATTGCGTCTGCTGGATTGATTGTGAAGATCAAATCAGCGGCGTTTATTGACCTTATAAGCAAAAGATCGACTAGCAATGTATAACCTAACTGCGGCTGGTGGGACCGCTAACACTATTTCTGGCAATCGTCTATTTGTCTATGAAGTGGTTGGTTTCCATCAAAATTCCGAAACAAGCCAGAACAGCTACCAACTCCGAAATAGCGGTAAGACATTGATTACCGTTCCCTACAGCCGCATGAACCAAGAAATGCGGAGAATCACCCAGCGAGGCGGCAAAATCGTCAATATTTCTCCTGTTGGGGACGGTAGCGCCATGCCATCCTCTCAAGCCGCAAGTCCTGCTCCCGCAAAAGCTAAAGCAAAGTCAGCCGTCCCCGTCAATACCTACCGCCCGAAAACGCCCTTTATCGGCAAATGTCTTTCTAATGGCGAGTTAGTCCGTGAAGGCGGCATCGGCACCTGCCGCCATCTGATCTTCGATCTTTCTGGCGGCGACTTGCGATATTTTGAAGGTCAAAGTATCGGCATCATTCCTGAAGGCTTGGATAAGAATGGCAAACCCCACAAACTTCGTTTGTATTCAATTGCCTCCACTCGCCATGGCGACCACGTCGATGATAAAACGGTGTCCCTCTGCGTTCGTCAGTTAGAGTATAAGGATCCTGAAACCGGAGAAACCGTCTACGGGGTTTGCTCAACTTATCTCTGCAACCTGCAGCCGGGCGCAGATATTAAGATTACTGGCCCCGTCGGCAAAGAAATGCTGTTGCCTGAGGATCCTAACGCCAATATCATCATGCTGGCTACGGGGACTGGCATCGCCCCCTTCCGAGCCTTCCTATGGCGGATGTTTAAAGATAACGAGCGCCAGAAGAATCCAGACTATCAATTCAAAGGATTAGCCTGGTTAGTGTTTGGCGTCGCCACCACCCCCAATGTCCTCTACAAGGAAGAGCTGGAAGAACTTCAGCACCGCTATCCAGATAACTTCCGCCTCACCTACGCCATTAGCCGAGAGCAACAGAATCCTGAGGGAGGCCGGATGTACATTCAACACCGGGTGGCTGAACATGCTGACACCCTCTGGGAGCTAATCCAGAAGGAAAATACCCACACCTACATTTGCGGACTGAAAGGCATGGAGGGCGGCATTGATGAGGCGATGACCGCCGCCGCCGGCAGAAGCGGCGTAGATTGGTCTGACTATCAACGTCAGATGAAACGGGCCGGTCGCTGGCACGTAGAAACTTACTAAGCTTAGCTATCCATGTTCATCCGGCGCCAGTGATCATCTACGAACTTGTTACTTGATCTGCAGGTGACTTTATTTTCCCCTGGGCCGGATGGCCGTTAATCCTCCTAACAGTTACAACTTTTCTAGTGCTTTGCAGTTTTCACAGTTATAGTCTCAGCCAACCTCTAGGCGAAGGGTTCTCTAATTCATGATGGTTTTCTCTTAGCTAAGGGGTATGCAGTCGCTCAAGCAGCCAGAGTGAAGTGACTATTCCCACAAAATGGGCGGTAATCCCATTGAGGTTGGCCAGCATCACAAAGACATCCAGCGCGCGGACAATTTTAGTGGGGTCAGTAATCGCAACTCCAGGCGGTTGAGAAACAGTCTTGGCAATGAGTACGCTAACCGTCGCCCCTGCCCCCAATAAGGTAAACAGAACACCCACCAACCCTGTCAAAACCCCTATCCTCAAAAGCTGAACGGCGTAGGATTTTTTGGGATGAAAATGAAACGCCGGATCGCGCAGCCCTTTAGCAATTTGGGTGTAGCGAAAGGCCAACACAATACCGACGCCTAAGGCAAGAATTCCAGCAACTCCCCAGAATATACCCAGTCCAATGCCAGCTTCTGAATCAGCGGTAAAACTGCGTCCTGAAACCGCAAAGAGTAAGACCATGCCAGAGGTAAAGGCTAGACTCAACTGCGCCCAGAAGCCAACCCACCCCCATAGGCGAAAGGCATTGGCGATTTTTTGAATGGCTGGACTGGGCCAGGGCCGCTTTGATTTGGCGAGCATAGATTTTATACTCCTCTGCCGAGGACTGTTCGGCCCTCGAAATAATTCGGGCGAGGGATTTAGAGCCTAGCGCGTATTCTTCCCTTAGAAGGAGGGTTGAATCGTTGTATTAAACCCATTCATCCCTGGATTCAGCAACGTCCACCGCATTGAGAACTCGATAGGTTAGGCGCCACATTTATTCAAGCAGCGGAATTTGAGCATCTTGTGAGGCGAAGCAAATACTTAACCCTCAACCAAACTGCATAAACCGAATATCCCTTGTTTTCCTTTATAAGTTCCTCAAACTTTTTCTTTAAATTCAATAGGGTTGGCCTGAGGAATTCTTGGGAAGGTCAACCAAACTGCAAATTTTGCTTAGAGGACTTCGCTTAGAGGAAATTGTGGAATGGGTAATGGGTGAGGAAGACGTGTGACCTGGCGAGTTTCAAACTTTCCTCAGGGATGCAGAAAACCAGAAACGGTCAAGAGCCTGAAGAGAGTCGGAGAAGGAATATCTATGCGTGACACTTACAATCTGCGACGATTCCTAGAGGCGCAAAACCCAATTTACGATGAGGTTCTGCATGAACTAAAACTGGGACGAAAACGGAGTCACTGGATGTGGTATATCTTCCCACAAATGAAGGGGTTAGGTTGGAGTTGGGCGGCGCAGGAATTTGCAATTTCCTCACTGGAAGAAGCACAAGCTTATCTAAACCATTCCATACTCGGATCAAGGCTAAGACAATGCACGCAACTTGTCCTTAATGCACATTCTCGCACTATTAAACAAATTTTTGATTATCCTGACCATCTTAAATTCCGGTCCTCTATGACCTTATTCTCATCCGCCGCAAAAGATAATAAGCTCTTTAACGAGGCGCTTATCAAGTATTTTTCAGGAGCGCCGGATCCGCTAACGCTCGATATATTGGAGGAGTCCCAGGGGATAAGGCGTTCAACTGAGCACAAAACATTATCTCTGAGTGAGAATACAGGCGTAACGAGCCAGGATCTTCAGCCTTAATGTCTTCTGGCTTTTCTAAAGGGAAAATGCTGACCGGATCAGCAAGCATTGATTGTTGCCTTTAGGACGACATTTTTATTTCTTCCATTACTTCTGTTTGTCGTTTCCTTCACAAATTCCTCAAATTTTTTCTTTACTCTCTTTAGTGGCGACCCGAATAGTGCGAGGTAAGCCAATGGAACTGACAAGTTCTGCTTTTCAGCCTGGGGGAGACATTCCCGTTAAGTACACCTGTGATGGGAAAAACATTAATCCTCCACTGACCATATCTAATGTCCCGGCGGCGGCCAAGAGTTTGGTCTTGATTATGGATGATCCAGATGTGCCGAAGCGGTTACGGGCAGATGGGATGTGGGACCATTGGATAGTTTTCAACATCCCGCCAACGTTGCAGGTTATTCAGGAAGGTCAAGCGCCTAAAGGGACCTGTGGCATAGGCACCAGTCATAATTTGAGTTATTATGGCCCCTGCCCGCCCGATAGAGAACATCGCTATTTTTTCAAACTCTATGCGTTAGATACGGGGTTGGAGCTAGCAACCGGAGCCACTAAGCAGCAAGTTGAAGCCTCGATGTCTAGTCATGTCTTAGCCAAGGCTGAATTGATGGGAAGGTACCAAAGAATGTGAATTCTCCTGTCACTGATAAAGGACAGGTTTTCATTGGGACTAGCGGTTTTAGCTATTCCCATTGGGGAAAAGGCGTTTTCTATCCGAAGCAATTAAAATCGGTTGATTGGCTGAACTATTACAGCGGCTCTTTCAATACCGTAGAACTCAACAATACCTTCTACCGTCTTCCTTCGGAAGAGACTCTGAAGCATTGGTATGAGGCGACGCCTCCAGACTTCATCTTTGCCGTTAAGGGCAATCGGTTCATTACCCACCTGAAACGACTAAAGCACGCTGAAGAAGATATCAGGAGCTTTTTGGCGCGAATATCAAGCCTCAAACAAAAATTGGGGCCTGTTCTCTTTCAGTTGCCGCCATCGTTACCGTTATCTCTAGAACGACTAGAAGATTTCCTGAACATACTGCGATCGCAAAGCATCGTCCCAGTTTTGAGAACGGCATTGGAAGTCAGGCATTCCAGCTGGTTAGTTCCTGAAGTCTTCGAGCAATTGAAGGACGCCAATGTCGCCATTTGTTGGATGGATTGGCCAGAGCTGTTGGTGCAAGGCCCTGTAACAGCTGACTTTATTTATATCCGACGACACGGACCAACATCACGATATAGCTCTTTTTATAGTCCTGAAAGGCTTCAAGTAGACGCTGCAAGAATCGCCTATTTGTTGCAAGCAGGACACGATGTCTATCTCTACTTCAATAATGATGCTTGCAGCTACGCGGTTAAGAATGCTCAGCAGCTCAAACGATTGATCAGTTAATATGCATTATGATTAACGACCCCTACACATTTAATCTATCCGTTGCTTGGTTAGGCGTTCTATGTGGACTCTTACTCGGCGCGGCAATCGGATTGTTTTTTCATCAAAATGAATGGCTGGGAGGTTATGAATCTTGGTCAAGGCGACTATTACGTCTGGGTCATATTTCTTTTATAGGCATCGCGATCATTAATTTTGCATTTGTCTTCTCCATTCCTAATCTTAAACTCGACGAATTGCTATGGATTCCGTCAATCTGCTTTGCGATCGCTGAAGTAACGATGCCTTCAGCCTGTATTGTCGCCGCCTTTTGGAAACCAGGTCGTTATTTGTTTCCCCTCCCCGTCATTTCATTATTCATTGGCGTCATTGTCCTTTTGAAATGGGGAATATTCACATGAAAATTGGATTAATCTCCTTGAGCGGCATACAAGTGCACGATCAAGAATTATTAAATCGAGGACTTACGTTACCTGGAATTGTCGAGCGCAGTAAAGTTATTGCTTCTCTTCCCAATCTAGGCCTGTTAATTTTAGGCGGACTAACCCCTCCTGAACATCAGCTTAAATATGTAGATATTGATGACCTCGGTCAGCTAAATAGTTTAGATAATGATTTCGATTTAGTCGCTATTTCCAGCTATTCCGCCCGAATTCGAGAAGCCTACCAAATGGCAAATTACTTCCAGCAACGTAACATGCAAGTTGTTATGGGTGGACTTCACGTTAGCAGTCTACCCCAAGAGGCCGCCCAATATTGTGATTCAGTACTCGTGGGCGAAGGTGAGCTACTGTGGCCTAAGGTGATTCGCGATGCAGAAGCAGGTGTTCTGAAACCTATCTACAATGCTAAAGGGCAAGAATTTGATTTAAAGAACGCCCCCATGCCTGCTTATCACCTGCTCGATCCAGAAAAATACAATCGTATTACCGTACAAACAGGACGGGGATGCCCTTATCGCTGTGAGTTCTGCGCCAGTTCCATTTTAATCACGCAGAAATACAAGCAAAAACCGATAGAAAAGGTACTGAAAGAACTGGATACAATCCAAGCAATTTGGAAGCGCCCATTTATTGAATTTGTCGATGACAATGCTTTTATCAATAAATCTTACTGGAAGAAATTGCTCACTCAAATGAAGTCTCGAAAATTGCACTGGTTTGCTGAAACCGATATCTCTGTGAGTGAAGATGAGCAACTATTACAGCTCATGCAAGAGAGTGGCTGCGTTCAAATTCTGGTTGGCTTAGAAAGTCCTACCATTGAAGGGTTAGAAGGCATTGAATTGAGAAATAATTGGAAGAAAAATAAGCTGCCTTCCTATCTCGAAGCCATCCATAAAATTCAGTCTCACGGGATTCGGGTTATTGGGTGTTTTATTGTTGGATTGGATGGACACGATAGTAAAATTTTTGATCAAGTTTACCAATTCTCCATAGATTCGGAACTATTTGATATCCAAATCACCCTGCCAACCCCCTTTCCTGGAACTCCATTTTACTCAAGATTACGGCAGGCAGGAAGATTGCTCGAACCAGAAGCATGGGACAGATGTACGTTGTTCGATCTGAATTTTAAACCTAACTATATGAGTGTCTCCGAATTGCGAGATGGGTTTAGAGATTTAGTAATGCGGCTATATAGCGACGAACTCACCACTTGGCGAAAGAGCAACTTCAAAAAGTACATAAAACAGCTAAGTTATCAAAATTAAATTGGGGGATTTATTCCATGAATTCAATAAAAGTTTCTCGCATCGCTTTTGCAGCTTCCGGAATTTACGATTTGTTTCTGGGGATTGTATTTTTGCTCTTTCCATTATTCGCGTTTGATTTATTTAATGTGACGCATCCTAATCATCTAGCATACGTTCAATTCCCGGCGAGCTTGCTCCTCATCTTTGCAATCATGTATTTTAATATTGCCAAAGATCCGGTAGGAAAGATTTCGTTTATGCCCTATGGAATACTCCTTAAAGTAGCCTACAGCGGAATTGTTTTTTGGTATTGGCTCTTTTCAGAGATTCCTGATATGTGGAAACCTTTTGCCATTATTGACCTATTGTTCATAGTCGCCTTCGGCTGGTGCTATTCTGAAATTCGTTCATTAAAATCAAGTGTAAGCTAACTTTCAGATCAAGTACGATACTGAAAAAACCGTGATTCCGATTCGGCTTCTCTTACTCACGATTACAACGGCGTACCAAGTCATTGCTAGCTGGAATGAGGATAGACAGTCCCCGCCTGGCCAATTGATTGAGGTAGGGGATTGCAATCTACATCTCCAGGTGATGGGTGAGGGCAGTCCAACGGTCGTTCTGGAACATAGCTTAGGGGGAATTGAAGGGTATTTTCTCATTCAAGACATTGCTAAACTGACGCGTATCTGTATCTACGATCGCGCTGGATACGGTTGGAGCGAACAAAGTCCTCAGCCACGAACCAGCGAACAAATCGTGTCAGAACTCGATACCCTTCTAACCCAGGCAGGCATTGATCCCCCTTATCTGTTGGTGGGAGATTCTTTTGGCAGTTACAACGTGCGGCTATACGCCCACCGGTTTCCGGAAAAAGTGGCGGGCCTGGTCCTCACGGATGGACTCCACGAGGCGGGCATGCTAGAGATGCCGCTTCAGGTGCAAGCCTTGAAGCTTTTCTTCATGTCCGGCTTTGTGATGTCCACGCTGGGATCGGCTCTCGGCATTGTCCGGTTACTCAGGAGAATTGGGGTGTTCGAACTGCTTAAGCCAGAATTACGCCAGTTTCATCCCAGTATCCTAAATTTAGTCAAACGCTCATTTTGCCGCCCCAAACACTGGCTGACTATGTTCCGAGAAATGCTCAACTTGGACACGAGCGGGCGTCAGCTTCAGGTTGCTAATCAGTTCGATGCGCTACCGATCGTGCTGATTACAGCGAGTTCTTTTTTTAGACGGTCGCTTTGGACGTCCGCTATGCCAATCCCGGCGGCCAATCGGCTGCGGGAGAAGATGCATGGTGAAATTCTCAAGCTCTCGACGGATTGCGTTCAAATCCCGGCGGATCAGAGCGGTCATTTTGTCTGGATCGATCAATCTGAGGTGATCTTAGAAGCTATTGAAGTTATTCTGGGCAAAGTGGGTTCCGAAGGTAAACCTTCAATAGACAGTTAACTTGGCCTACACCAGAACGGTAGGTTGACTGGCATTGAGGGTATTAATCATTACTGAGAAAATAAACAGAAAACCCTCAAGTTGAGCATTGAGCATTAATAAGATATCTCAGTCCTAAATCAGTCGTGAATTACATAAAAATAGAATTACTACCAAATAGAGATTGCAAGGCGCTAAAAAGACTTTTTTACTTGCAAATCATCTAGGATTTATATCTTAATAAAGAATGGATAAGATATTCCATTAAATGGTGTGTTTTCTCAGCTGAAATGTGATCTAAGAGTAGCGATCGCACTGCAAGTTTATGCTTAAAAATTCCCCCTCACAAGTTCCTCAAATTGATTTTCTAACGTCTTTAATAGCGACCTGATTAATACGAGTAAGCCGAAGAGAAGAACTGAAATTTGAGTGATTATCCAACGCCACAGTCCGACCTCACGGTACAGCGCTTGTTTTAGTCCTGAAATGCTGCAAGCAGAGGTCGAAAGAATGACCTGTTGGTTAAGGGAAGGGTCAGATGCCGCAAAATTTCTCCGGTCAAGATCTTCGGGGCCGCTCCTTTGCTAATCAAGACTTAACGGGAGCGGACTTCAGTCAGACTGACCTTCGCGGCGCTGACTTCAAAAACGCCACGTTGGTGGGCGCTAACCTTAGCCACGCCAGGATCGGTCTATTGCCTTTCCGTCCAAGACGTGCGATCTCCCATGCCTTTTCATATTTAGGGATCTTAGGCATTATCCTGGCTTGGCTAATGATGATGCTCTTAACACCCCCATTCAACCTTTTGAGCATGAATACCCAGTTGCTCAAAGCCTACCTGGTTGTTCCCGGAGTCACCCTCTTCGCCGCCCTCAGTGTTTGGTTTATCGTTAAGAGTCGCCAACCCCAACGATTTCAAATAACGCTAGCAACTGGGACTGTGGCTGTCGCAGGTATTACCGTCATTATCGTGACGGCGATCGTTGCCGGAGAAGCCCTCGTCGCCACTGTTAGCGCAGGGGTGACTTGGACCTTGTTGGGCGCTTGGATTGCGATGTTAACGTTAGATCTGCCCAGCCAAAGTCAGCAGACATTAAGGCGGTTAGGTTTGACGATGTTTGCGATGGGTGTACTCGGTTTTTTCCTAATTTTTGAGGATGATCGAGGTTTTATTTTGTTGGGAATCTGTTGGATGCCCCTCATTGGGTATATAGCTGCGTGGATGGCTGTGTTAGCTGCACTCATCCTCGCCTTAGCGCTCGATCAGATTTCAACCTTTAAAGGGACGTGGACCCTGGCAATGGTCTGGACGGTTGGCTGGAGCTTGGTTTCCCTATGGGTAGGATCGTTTTCAAAGGGAATATCTTTATGTCTTATAGCTATTATTATTGCCATCATCGCAGCGATAGCAGTGCTAGGGCCTGCCATTGCCAGGTCAGTCAAAATCGGAGAACGGCGTTTCCCTAATATACTTCCGCTCGTCGCCGAAGAATGGCGTTTTTCCGGGATACTCCTGCTCGTCGTCGAAAACCCGCGTCTCCTCAGGATGCTCCTGCTTGTCGGTGTTGCTCAAGGAACAACTAATTTTGCCGGAGCGAACCTGACGGACGCCATTTTGACCGGAACCCATGTCGCAAACACCAATTTGAGAGAAGCGATACTGAGACGCACCCACTTTGAGGATGGGGTCAGTTTAGAAAACAGTCGCCAACTCTCTGATATCTTAAACGAGCACCCTGACCTGCCGAAACTCATTAAGCAATGGGATCAGAGTAAACAACCCAGAGTATTGTGGAGGTGGGTTTTACTAGGGGCTCTGGGACTCCTAGCTTTCGTGAACTATTCTGAGGGAACATCGCTTCCCAGCGACATGATTGGCGTCCTACGCAGTAGCACCTACTTACAGCAGGTTTTCGACGGAGCTTCAGCCGATATCACAGCGCTGGCGATCAGCCCGGATGGCAAGCTAATCGCCGGCGGCGCCCGTAACGGAGCCATTGAGCAACAGGATATCAAAACTGGGCGATCGCGCCACACCCTGACAGGTCATTCTAAAGAAGTTCAAGCGGTGATCATTAGCGCCGATGGAAAAACCCTCGCCAGTAGTGGGCGTTGGGATGGAGTAGTGAAGCTTTGGGACCTGGGTGCGGGGCAACTGATTCGCACCTTCCATCAAGAGGGAGCCTCGTCCAGCGCCATTAGCGCCGATGGCCAAACCTTTGCCACTCGAAACAGGGATGATATCCTTCAGCTTCGGGAACTGCCGATCGGTCAATTACTGCAGACATTGTCTGTAAATCAACGTGGAGGCAGCTTTATCCTCAGTCTCGCTGGACAATTCTTGATTGATCAGGATACCGGTACCGCCGACGTTTGGGATTTGAAGACAGGCCAACACTTGCATACGCTCACTGGAAATGGGTTTTCCGTTATTTTCGGAGAAATCGCCATGAGTCCTGATGGGCAAACGCTAATCAATGTTTATCGGGAAAGAGAAAACCCTATTGGTGGGCGAAGCCGACGGGGTAGCATGATCGAATTGTGGAATGTAACTACGGGGCGCTTAACAGAAACCCGCAGAGTACATGGCTGGATTGATGCGATCGCCATTAGCCCGGATGGACAAATCCTGGTAGGCGGCGATGACCTCGACGACGTCATCAAAGTTTGGGATCTTCAGACTGGCCAGCTCTTGTATGTCCTGCCAAAAGTGTTGAATTCGGTTGATCACATTGCCATTAGCCCCGATGGACAGTTTCTTGCCAGTAGCAGTTTTTGGGGAGAATAACCGAAGATCGCTCTTTGGCGGTTGGCGATACCCTCGCCATAATTCCCCAATCATCAGCTTTATGCTTATAATTCCCCCCTCACAAGTTCCTCAAATTGATTCTCTAACGTCTTTAGTGGCGACTTATCAGAACTGTGACTGTTTTGCCTAAATTGTGCGATCTCAACCGAATCGGATAGCTAGGGGTATTTCTCCCCCAGACCAGTAGTGGACTGACACACTTGAAATTGTGCAATTCTGTTTCAGAAAATTGTAACTGCCTAACGCACCGTAATGGTCTGACACAGCTACGTTTGAGATTTTTAACAGCAGTAGCAGGGGAGGATGAGTAGGCGCACCAAAACTTTTTAACATGAAGGATAAGCGAATGTGAAAGGGACTGATTCAATCTCTATGCAATTTCCTTGATTGAAGAGGGATTGTCTAGCCCCTTCCTCGTAGGTTGAACGTCTATTTGCCAAGTACAATTTACACAAAAAAAGTGCGATCACCCTAAAATCTGAACCAATCATGAACAAGCACATTAGCCGAGTCATCAAATGGCTAATAATTGTAGCAATAGTCATCACGCTCGTACAAACCATAATCCTTCCCGCCAACCCTGTAATCATACCCCCAGGCGAGGAGATCATAGGTCCGCCATCGTGTCCTCAGATTGAGGTCAGCACCACTCCAAGTTGCGATAAGAATATGACAGGAGTATACGCAATAACACTTACCAATTCACCCACCCCATTAACCAATCGAAATTTTGTCCCATGTGATCAGGGAGCTATCGACAGTTATTTCCCTCCCGGCGCACAACAAGTAACGGTAACGAACATAGGAGAAGTTGAAATAGACCTGGAGTTCGTTTGTGACTGACCCCTGAGATTGTCCCTTTTGAATGACAAAAGATGGGTTTGAGTCGAAGTAACCGCAACAGAGTGCAAGATACTGTTGCCGAACTAAGTTGATGTCCCATTTGAGAGCGATTATTAGTATAGAACTTAAAATTCATGGATTTGGGGTTGTTGTTTTGTCTGAGTGCTTCTCTAGCCGAAGGTGGGTTTTATATTTAATTCTGGCTATCCACTTAGTTAAAAAACCTTAAATTATCGGCATTAATCGTGCAATCTGGGAATTCATCAAATATGATGAGATTGACACTAGGTTTTTGACAATTTAAATATAGCAATCCTAGGTATAGCAATCCTAGATGATTTGTAAATGCAAAAGGCTTTTTAGAGCCTTGTAATCCTTATTTGAAATGACTCACGTTTCATAGAGTTTACGACTGATTTAGGACTGCTATAGCGCTCTTCCATCAAAGTCTCCCGAGAATATTTGTAACGACTATTTTTCGGGCTTCATGACCTGTCCATTGGAAAAATTGTTAACGAGAAATCAGCGTTTCAGATTTTATCTCGTCAGAGTGATTGAAGAGCGATAGTAGAACGAATTGCAGGAAAAAAATAATGGAGTCACACAGGTTTTTTGTTACTGTAGTCGCACCTAGCCGCTCTCGGCTGCAGCGTCTCCGAAGTTACGAATTAGATCTGTTTCGAGAGTCAGCTAAGGTGACAGAAAAAACAGAGAGTGTGCTGGGGGCAGTCCGTGAGGCCGCCCTGCGAGAAACCTACAAACCTACTGGTCAGACGAGCCAGAGGCAGGAGTTCTCCATTGATGGGCTACTCAGCTTAGAAGAAATTGATCGACTTGTAGAGGATGGTTATCAGGTTCTAGTCCAGGAAAGAGACCTAAAAAGATCGCGCGCGGTCACAGAGGGCATCGAGTTTCAGGACTGGTTGAAAGGAATGGAGGAATAAGAATATGCCACCCAATGGATATCTATCAGTCACAGGCATTGCTTCGGCCCAGCAATACTTAGTCGCCACTTATTCTTCTATTTGTCAGCTCATCCCTTTACCCGAAGCATCCATCGAAGGACGAACCATTCGCGGTCTCAAGATCGCTGGCGGGGAGGGAGGCGATCGGCGGGGCGTCTTGTTGATCGCTGGGATCCATGCGCGCGAGCTGATCAATCCTGACCTGCTGGTGTGGTTCGCTCTGAAGCTGTGTCAAGCCTATACGGCGAATTCGGGACTGACCTTCGGAGCCAGGACGTATGATGCCTCGAGCATCCAGCTCTTGGTCAACGAACTGGACCTTTTCTTGCTTCCTTTGGCCAACCCAGATGGGCGGGCCTTCGTACAGTTGCCGAAGGGCTACGCGATGTGGCGCAAGAATCGGAATCCGAACCCCGGTATGCCCTGCATGGGGGTGGATCTCAACCGGAACTTCGACTTTCTCTGGTCGAGCGGGATTGGTACGTCACCCGATTCGTGCAGTGACATTTTCAAGGGGCTTGGGGCTTTTTCAGAGCCGGAAATTCTTAATGTTCGCCATTTTCTGGACACCTATCCCAACATTGGCTACTTCGCCGACGTTCACTCCTATTCCGAGCTGATCCTCTACCCATGGGGTGACGATGACAATCAGACAATTGACCCCGCCATGAATTTCCAAAACCCAACCTATGACGGACTGCGGGGGACTCCGGGAGATAGCCTTTATCGGGAGTACATTCCCCAATCAGATCTGGATTGGTATGTGTCCACTGGCAACCGAGTGCGTGACGCAATTGCCGCAGTGCGCGGTCACACCTACACTGTGCAGCAGGCTGTCGGTCTTTACCCGACGACGGGAACTTCCGAGGACTACGTCTACACCCGCCACTTCGTGGATTCTTCCAAAGGAAAGGTTCGGGGCTTCGTTATAGAAACGGGGACAGAGTTCCAACCTCCCTACAGCGAGGCATTGAGAGTGATCGAGGAAGTCTCAGCGGGACTGGTCGAGTTCTGTCTGGCTTGTCAGCGCACGGTGGAAGAGACCTTGCGCGGCGGCGCAGCTAGTGCAGCCCGGTAGAAATAAAGCGCCGGTGACTGTAAGGGGGCCTTAACCGACTCAACCGACAACCGCTTTAATAGGCATGATGAATAACGACTCGTTCTTCAAATACGTATAGGAGACTTTAAATGAGCATTACAGGCCAAGTAATTTACAATGCATACTCTTTTAATGACAGTGATCTCGTAGTGTTTGCGGTGGGTCTGAACCCAACGCCCGGCTACACCAATGAATTGGTCAAGATTAAACAGGGTTACCAACTCGTCAGCACTCCACCAAGTGGGCCCGTCCCACAGGTGATCACGATGTTCCATACCAGCGCCAAGTTCGACGAAGGCGGCAACATGCGATCCATCACCATCCAAGATGCAACAGGTAAACATCAAGTTCAGGTCACGCCTTTGAAGCTTGATTGAATAGATCTGGCGTAACAGGCAACTGTGCCGAATCGTGCAATTCTCGTTGAGTTCACAGCCCCTAATACAAGAGCGTCTCTTATTTGGACGTTGTTTAGCCGCTCCGTTAAAAAAAATAGGTAACAATTGCGTGAACCGGAGCGGCGAATCCGGCGTAATTTGAAATCAGAGCGTAGCATCGCCGCCCGCTTACGCTAGATGTTACGCTGCCCAAGTCGGATCGCTGAAACGCCGTCAAATCGTTTCAAATTTATTTCTGCTAAAAAGCTAACCACAAGATGACTAAGAAGAAGAGTTTTGTTGTTATCACAAAAGTAGCGGATAGGCAGGTCCATAATCATAAAACGTCATTTTTGCAAGCTACGCTCAGATACTTACAAAACTTGCTGGGGATGTCATCCACCCACGATTCCCATATAGATTACCAGCACGACTATGTCGCGTTACCTGATGACTACGGCGCTGACAGTTACTACAATCGCAATGATGTCCAGAGCATTATCAAAACAGTACGAGAGAACCTGACTACCCTTGATCGCAAGACCCACTTCACCGACCAGATAACAGACCGCAAGGTTGTGATCAAGCCCAACTTGGTTACCGTATGTCACAATATGGGCTTTGTTAAACCAGATTACCCCAACACCACGGACCCGCGCGTGCTTGATGCAGTGGTGCTATTTCTTAAGGACTACACCTCAAACATCGTAATTGCAGAATCCTCAGGCAGGCCCATACCGACCCGGGCTTCTTTTAAGATGGCAGGCGTTGACCGCCTTGCTAGGCATCACGGCATTGAGCTGATGGCGCTTGAGGAACAGCAGGTGGACCGCTACTTTCTGCCGAAGGCCGAGGCGATGAAAGAGGTCATTGTGCCGCAGATTTTTACCGAAATTGTCGAGGGTCGGGCCTTTTATATCTCTATGCCCAAGCTGAAAACCAACCTTTACACCAAGGTCACCCTGGGATTCAAAAATAGCATGGGCTGCCTGAGTTACAATCTGCGCCAGCGCAATCATAATTTCAACATCAATCAAAAGCTGGTGGATATCCTCTACCTGTTTCAGCCCGACCTAGTAATTATTGACGGCATTGTTGGCGCTGAGGGGCAGTGTCCAGCCCCGGTGGACCCCGTTGACAGCCGCGTGATCATCTCTGGCGACAACCCGGTAGAAACCGACCGCGTGGCCACGCGCATGATGGGACAGAATCCTGACGAGGTAGATTTGACGCGGATCGCTACCGAGAAGGGCTTTGGAGATTCTTCGGTTGAGGTGATCGGCAAGGAGGAAACCATGGCGTTTCGCCCCGCTGATCCCTCCCTGATGAACGATGCGTTTCAAGCGCTGTTCCCGCAGGTCAAAATCCTGATCGGCCACCGGCTGCCTAACTCACAGATCATTACTGACAAAGACAGTGTCACCCCCGAGATGATGCGACAAATGGAGCTTGACTGCCGTGGCGGTTGCCTGGCGACCACTCGATTGGGTTTTGACTACTTGTATTATGAGGGAGTCGATCGCTCTTTCGAACTGGTGGTTGTTATCGGTTGTGGTGTGGAAATCGATGGCGGAATCTGGTACTTTGACCGTGATGGCCACCCTTACAGCCTTAAGGATATTGCAGGCTTGCCAGGCAAAAAACTTGCCGTTGGCTCCTGTGCAAGAATTGCCAAGGATGTGACCGACGACTTCCTGGAAGGCTGCATGATCAATCCGAATGCAGGACATATGGCCATTCACAAACTAAGCGGTGAGCGATGCAGAATTGTCAGCTCTAAGCACAATCCCTCATTCTCCATCCTGGCAAAGGGGGTGTTGGGCATGTTGCGGGCCCGCATCCGTCAGCTCAGGCGAGGCCACTATCTAGATACGGATCTGAACACGATCTGTCCATGCGATGGTGATATCCCGGATCCAACCGAACTGGGCACGGCTGATATGAACCAGGACTACATCAAGTGGGACTTTCCTGAAATGACCGCTGCAGAGAAGCGTCGGCTCGTGCGCGAGGAATGGAAAAATACACTGGAGAGTTTTATCGATTTATAGTAAGGGGTTGGATCGCTTGACTGCTGCAGATTCCGGGTACTGGTTCAGTCTGTTTAGAAATCCTATTTGATTTCTGAAAAAATCTGAAAGCATATCCCTTAATTTGTAAGACTTTTCATCTCGGGAGACCTAGAAAAGTCAAACCGGATTCCTGTAGAGGAATGGTTTCATAAAGATTTTTTCAAAACCAATTTTTGGTATATTTGGTCATCTATGTTTGTATTCCAAAAATGGAGCAGCCTAGTTGAAATGAGACGATACATGAGACGCTTTATTCACCAGATAATGGCTCATGGACAAAAGCACCTGTCTTAAAAGAAAAATCAACTTCAGGAGCCTGGATGCTTTGGGAGAAAATCGCAAAGAAGGACAAAGAATTTGGCCATCCCGGAGTGTTTATCGATAATATCGATTTGCAAAAATGGTATTCATTTACTGCCACGCTAAAAGACACTACTTTCCACAATTATATGGAGAATTTTTCTAGAAATGTAGATGGAACCGGCGGCTTGTGTAAGGTTGCCGCCCCCTACGCTTTTCGATCTGAGTTCCGCAAATTACGATCGCACCCCTGTGATTGTAGAATACACCCCTGTAATTAACGATATAGCAGTCCTAAATCAGTCCTAAATCCTGAGAAATGGGGAGTATTTTCAAACAGGGAGTTACAAGGCTCTAAAAAGCATTTTGTATTTGCAAATCATCTAGGATTTCTATATTCCTGGTGTCATAAACGTAATCATTGCAGTAGTGTCCACTAAATTTTCCATAAAGAAGCCAAACATTTCATTTTTATGTGTTAACACTAACTAAACCAGTTGGATTTCTTATTAGAAAATATGTTATTGAAAATAGAAAGGCTGATCCTTGGAACAAATGCAGCTTAAGTGTATATCGAATTTAACTCGTAACACTAACATTAGAAGACGGCATAACAACCCTGGCGCTGCGGACTGACATAAGATGGTGGGGAGGTGCAAAGGTCATTTTCAGCTCTGGACCAAGAACGTTAGTCCCCACACGTTTACCAAGTTGACAAAGGAAAAAACATGAAAAGATTTTCGATGGCCTTAAAGATTATCTGCACAT
This sequence comes from Leptolyngbyaceae cyanobacterium MO_188.B28, assembly GCA_030065175.1. Lineage (GTDB taxonomy): Bacteria > Cyanobacteriota > Cyanobacteriia > Phormidesmidales > Phormidesmidaceae > JAKSDM01. The sequence goes on from JASJDH010000024.1 coordinate 23,204, forward strand.
TTTTGATGGCAGTGCAGCTCTTTTTGATGGCGTCGCCTACGGCGATGGCTCAAGAGGATGTACCAGCCGTCAAAATTCCTGAAGACATCTGTACGTTGGATCTCAACCCATGCGGCAATTCTAGTATATGCAATTGCCCGGATGGATATGGATATGATGCAAATGTCGGGTTTTGCTTGATTGACGACATTGATCAGGCAACCAGCCGTGGATTTGACGACCGCTCGGTTAAAAGCTCGTGTTCATTTCAAGCGCAACCTTTGCCTACTATATGCACAAAGGATATAAATCCGCTTGGTTATCCCAGCTCCTGCGCTTGTCCAGGTAACAGTGAATACAATGAACTCTTTGGTCAGTGCGTGCTCCAATTGGCTGAGTAACCCTCCTGTCCGGAGTAGCCATGTGAGAGGTGAGAATGCTAAGGGGCGCTTTACTGCATATACGGCATAGAAATGCTCCCTGTATGCCGCGTAAGAACTTTCGGAGCCCGTAGAGCAGACTATTGTTCTACAGGCTCTTTTGTATCGACTATTCTGTTTTCAATAGCTATAAAATGCAGTGCTACAGATGTATCTAAAGTCAATCCCCGTATACGTCATAACGAAACGAGCTCCGCGACTTAATTGGTCGAGATTTTCGCAATCCATAGTTATCCTGAGCCTTTCTCTACTGCTTTGCTTCTGGCCCCCATCTGCCTTTGCCCAACCCAATACCAACTTTGACCAACGGGTTCTCGAAACCATTCGCCAACATCCCGAAGTCATTCTGGAATCGATTCAAGCCTACCAGCAGCAACAGCAGCAACAAGCCCAAGAGACTCAGCAAGCATTGGCGCAAGACCTCATTACTCAACCTGAAATGATTGTGGGACTTTCTCCAAGCACTAGCCCCCTCGAAAATCGAGCCGTTTTGCTAGAGTTCTCAGACTTCCAATGCCCTTTCTGCGCCGAAGCCCATGAAACGGTGCAAGCGTTTGTGGCTAGACACCCTGAGCAGGTTACCTTGGTGTATAAGCACTTTCCCCTTAGTTCGATTCATCCTCAAGCCTTAGCGGCTGCCAAAGCAGCTTACGCAGCCCAACAGCAGGATCAGTTTTGGGCCTATCATGATGCCTTGTTCGAACACCAAGACCAAATGGGTGAAGACTTCTACCTTAAAACGGCCCACATTCTCAACCTTGACTTAGAGCAATTCAACCGCGATCGCGCCCAAGCAATGGACATGATTCAAAAGGACATTGACCTAGCGGCTAAACTCGGCATTCGTGGAACACCGTTCTTTTTCTTCCAAGGCCAAACATTCTCAGGGGCTGTTCCTGCTGAAAAATTTGAGGAACTCCTCTAACATTTGAGGGGATTACGGCACAATCATAATCGAAAAATTTGAGGGCTCCTCTAGCATTTGAGGGGATTACGGCACAATCATAATCAAAGATGGAAAGGAGGGGCGCAGGTAATGCATCTGGTCATGAATTTTGGCTTGATGACCATCGCTTTGCTGTTTTAGATCAGGTTAAGCGACAAGCGTAGTTTTATAATCAATCTCTTGTGGAATGAAGCGATCGCCCCCTTACTAGCGATCGCCCCCTTACTGAACAAGTGACAAGCAAATTAACGCACTCCCTTAGCATCTACCTGTCTGTAGAGATAACCATGGCTTTTGACTTATCCCGCGCTCGTCGTGAAACGCCGGGTTGCGAAAATGTGCTGCACTTCAACAATGCAGGCGCAGCGTTAATGCCCCACTGTGTTTTAGACGCAGTGGTGAATCATCTGAATCTAGAGGCCCAAATTGGCGGCTATGAGGCTGCCGCTCGCGCCCAGGAGTCGGTCGAGCGCGTTTATGCCGCCGCCGCCCAACTAATTGGCTGTGAAGCCGATGAAATCGCCATTATTGAGAATGCAACCCGCGCCTGGGATATGGCTTTCTACGCAATCCCGTTCAAACCGGGCGATCGCATCCTCACAGCGATATCTGAGTACGCCAGCAACTATATCGCCTTTCTACACGTGGCCCAAAGAACCGGCGCCATTATCGACGTCATTCCGAACGATGCATCCGGTCAAGTTTCCCTTGAAGCCTTACAAAACTCCATTGACGACCGGGTTAAGCTGATCGCCGTCACCCATGTGCCTACGAATGGCGGATTGGTCAATCCGGCCGCCGCTGTGGGTAAAATTGCCCGGGACGCAGGCGTACTTTATCTGTTGGATGCCTGTCAATCGGTGGGACAAATGCCCATAGACGTTAACGTCATTGGCTGCGACATGCTTTCAGCAACGGGCCGAAAATATCTACGGGGTCCTAGAGGAACTGGATTTCTCTATGTCCGACGCCCCTTGATTGAGCAGCTTGAGCCTCCCTTCCTGGATCTCCATGCAGCCGATTGGGTGGCCGTCAATCAATATCAAATTCGCTCAGACGCCCGACGGTTTGAAACCTGGGAGACTAACTACGCCGGTAAAATTGGTCTGGGGGTCGCGATTGACTATGCCCGCCAATGGGAGCTTACTGCTATCTACGCCCGGATTACCGCCCTCGCCAGACAACTGCGGGATCAGCTCATGACGCTGCCCAATGTAGTGGTGCAGGATTTGGGCGAAGAACAATGCGGCATCGTCACCTTCACCGTGGCCGACAAGCCGTCAGAGCAGATTAAACACACCCTTTCTCTATCGGACATCAATGTCTCGGTATCTTCCCTGCTGTACGCCCGTTTGGATATGGAAGTCCGAGGCAATCTAGATTTTGTCCGCGCCTCTGTGCACTACTACAACAGTGAAGCGGAAGTTGACCAATTTTGCCGCACCCTTGCCTCAATTTTCTGATTAAGCGGTGCAGCGCTTCACGGGCTATCAACTGATAGCGGGAAATTTCCGTTGGGGCAGAATCTAGAATACAGGAGGCAGAATCTAGTTTCTGCCTGACTTCTGACTTCCTTCCTGGCTGGATTGTCCCGGCTTAAATTGCACGCCCTTCATGGAGCCTAAAGGCTGAGTTGCAAGATGACTGTACTTAGCCTCTAACCCCAGTGGAAAGGCGGCGTCAATTTCAGCCGCTGATAAGGGCTTAGAAAATAGATAGCCTTGGCCAAACTCACACCCGAGGCGTTGTAGCCATTCCAGTTGCTGGGTTGTTTCAATGCCTTCTGCAATTACCGATAGTCCGAGTTGTTGGCTGAGGGCGACAATGGTGTCAACAACGTGGTATTTCCGATTGCCTACTTGAATTTGATTCACAAAGGAGCGATCAATTTTTAGATTATCCACGGGAAATCGATGCAGATATCCCAGGGAGGAATATCCTGTGCCAAAGTCATCAACACTGATCTGAATCTGTCGCGATCGTAGAGCTTCGGTGAGGGTGATCGCCACCTCAGCCTTGTCCATAATCGCACTTTCAGTAATTTCCAATTTGAGGTGAGCCGGATTAACTTTTGTTTCCGCCAATGCATAATCGATATCCGCCAACAGAGTCGGGGAAGCAAATTGCCGCACCGACAGATTCACACTCATGGTAAGGTCTGTCCAACCCCGTTGACGCCAGGTGTAAAGTTGTTGACAGGCCTGCTTTAGCACCATAATCCCGACTGGGACAATCAATCCAGTTGTCTCCATACAGGGGATAAACTCACCTGGTGAAACCATACCCCGCTCAGGATGACACCACCGCACCAGCGCCTCAAATCCCGCCACTTTCAAAGTTTGAAGATTGACAATCGGTTGGTAATAAAGAATGAACTCCTGTTGCTCCAGGGCTCGCTGTAAATCATTTTCCAGCGTCAATCGAGCTAACACGGCCTGATGCATCCGACGATCAAAGAGTTGATAACTGCCCTTACCACGCACCTTAGCCTGATACATGGCAGTATCGGCATCCTGCAAAAGTTCTTCGGGACGTTGATCAACGTCGTCCCCTAAGGCGGCCCCGATACAGACCGAGATAAAAATCTCGCAATTCGCCACAATGAAAGGGGTGTTAAAACTCCGAAAAATGTCTTGAATGCAGGGCTCAAGGTCCGCCTTACGCCTAATCCGATTCAGCAAAAAGCAAAACTCATCCTCCCCCATGCGAGCGAGGACATCGCCGGGGGAAAGATGCTGCTGTAATCGATCAGCAATGGCGATGAGTAATTGATTGCTGACGGCATGGCCAAAGGAACCGTTGACCAGTTTGAACTGATCGCAGTCAAGCATAACCACAGCAACGGAAGATTCGCCTGAGTTTAAGTTCTCAGCTAATGTCTGCAGGATAGAAGTTCGACTGGGTAAACCAGTTAACCTATCCTGAAAAATCATTCTTTGCAACTCAGCCGTTCGCTGTTGCACCATTGCCTCTAATCGGGTGTTGAAGTCAGCCAATTGTTGATATTGCCGCCGAATCCGCAACATTGATTTCACCCTGGCGGTTAGCTCTAAACGGTTGACTGGCTTACTGATAAAGTCATCCGCCCCGGCGTTCAAACATTGGGCCAAATCCTTTTTGTTGGTGAGGGCGGTGACCATGATAATCGGCGTCGCTTCCCATTGCGACATCGCTTTAATTCGCTGACAGACTTCAATGCCATCTATGCCGGGCATCATCACGTCTAGCAAAATCAGATCAGGCTGAAACGTTTCCAGAAGAGTGATCGCATCGGAGCCATTGGCCGCATATTGCAACCGATAGTCTTGATTGCTCAAAAGCGCTTCAATGACATCAAAATTATCAGGTTCGTCATCAATAACCAGGATAGACGGCTTTTGTACATCAGAATTATCAGGCTCATGATCAATGACTAAAACAGTGGGTGGGGTCATTCAATATTCTCCTGAGGGATTAAAAGTTGTTGTATGACGTTCGCCAGCTGTTTCAACTTAACGGGTTTGCTAAGGTAATCATTAGCGCCCGCCGCCAAGCAACGTTCGCGATCGCCATTCATCGCCAGGGCGGTGAGGGCGATAATGGGCACATCAATTAAATTAGGATCATGACGAATCCGCTGCATCGCCTCTAACCCATCCATATGAGGCATTTGAATGTCCATCAGAATCAAATCAGGCGCTTCAGATTGGGCCAGCTTGATCGCGTCCTGTCCATTGTTCGACAACAACAGACGATACCCCTTTGCGCTTAGATAACTCGAAATCGTCCGGATATTGACCTCGTTATCTTCCGCCAGCAAAATTAATGGGCGGGATTCGGGTTCAAGCGGACGGGGGGCGGCAATCGGTTTAGGCTGTGGTTCTGGCTCAGAGGCAAGTGACTGGGCAGGCAGTGTACAGGGAAGATCGATTGTGAAGCAACTTCCTACTCCCACCTCGCTAGTGATCCCAACTTGCCCGCCGTGCAGTTCGACAATGCGTTTCACCAGCGCAAGCCCCAGGCCTGTGCCATTATATTGTCGATTCAAGGCGCTATCGACTTGGACAAAGGGCCGAAATAGCTTTTTGATATCGTCTGGGGCAATGCCGATGCCCGTATCCTTCACGGCGAATCTTAGATAGTTTGGTGAGGAATCAATAGACTCTGGAGTGGTTGGATGCGCTTGAAGGCTGACTTCTAGAGTGATTGATCCACCTTCCGGGGTGAACTTGACAGCATTGTCGAGCAAATTGATCAAGACTTGATAAATCCGCCGTCCATCGACAAATAATTCCGGCAGATGCCGGGACATCTTTGTCTCTACCTGAATCTGTTTTTTTAGCGCTTGTTGTTTGATCAAGACTAGACTCGATTGGCAGAGAGGAGCTACGGCGGTTGGAGCGCAGTCTAGCTCTATCTGTCCCGATTCGATTTTAGACAAATCTAGAATGTCGTTAATCAGCGACAATAGATGGGAGCCGCTGCGTTCAATGGTTTGTAGCGCTTTTAATTGTTGTGCGTTGACACTGCCAAACACCTCTTCTTGAAGGCCTTCGGTCATCCCCAAAATAGCGTTCAAGGGGGTGCGAAGTTCATGACTCATGTTAGCCAAAAATTGGCTCTTGGCGATGTTCGCTTCTTCTGCCGCTTTCTTTGCTTCCTGAAGAGAAACCACCTTGAGGGCGACTTGCTGCTCTAAGTTTTGGGTCAGACGGCTTAATTGCAAATGCGTTTTGATTCTAGCCAAGACTTCTTGTTCTTGGAAAGGCTTAATGATGTAGTCGAATGCGCCTAATTCAAACCCTTTAACTTTACTCTCTATATCCGCAAGCGCGGTCATAAAAATAATGGGAACATTGCAGGTACGGGGATTTTCTTTGATTTTTTGACAAAGTTCAAAACCATCCATATCAGGCATTTTGATGTCTAACAAGATGAGATCGGGTAATTTTCGCGCTAATTGTTTTAGCGCCCGATCTCCGCTGGTGGCGATCGCTACGTCATACCCCACCGAACTGAGTGTTTCCGAGAGCACATCGAGATTGGTCGGGATATCATCAACGATTAAGATCAGCCCTGTTAGTTTCATCACGTCTGTAATCATGGATTGGCAGAGTTTAATACTGGGGCAGAGTGAAGGCGCTGTTGAACTAGCCGCTCAATTTTTTCGGTTTCAAATTGTTTGGCCAGTCGTGAGATCCTCTGGGTAAAGGGAAGATAGCGATCGCTCTTTTGCCCAATTTCCTCA
>JASJDH010000449.1 GCA_030065175.1 Leptolyngbyaceae cyanobacterium MO_188.B28
CATCGCAGTGGTGGAATGGAACCGAGAATTTAAGGCGGTGGATTGGAATCCCGCTGCTGAGAAAATCTTTGGCTATAGCAAGGGGGAGGCGGTCGGCCGCCACGCCACGGAGCTGATTGCGCCGGAATGCTCAAAATCCTATTTAGATCAGGAATTTAAGGCGTTGCTTAAACAGCAAGGGGGAGTCTGCAGCACCCAAGAGAATCTGACTAAGGGCGGCAGAGTCATTACCTGCGAGTGGTATAACACGCCGCTAACGGATGCGGATGGCAATATTCTGGGGATCATTTCCATGGGGTTGGATATCACCCAGCGTAAGCAGGCGCAATTGGCGCTGCAAGCAGCTAAGGTGGAGCTAGAGGCTCGGGTTGAAGAGCGCACAAATGCCTTGAAACAGACAGTAGAACAGCTGCTGGAGGAGGTTTGGGAGCGCAAATTGGCGGAAGTTGCGCTGCAGGAGAGTGAAAGTAAGTATCGCAGTTTGGTGGAAACCTCGCAGGATATTATTTGGTCCCTGGACGCTCAAGGGAATTACACCTTTGTCAACTCGGCGACGATTCAGATCTGTGATTATGAACCCGCGGAAATCATTGGACGACCGTATTCAGACTTTCTGGCGCCCGAATATGCGAAGGAAGACCGGCTGGTGTTTCAGCGGTTACTGGCTGGGGAATCTATTTTTCAATATGAGGCGACGTTCCTGGCGAAGGCGGGGAGACGGGTTAATCTGGTGATTAGCGCCATGGCGCTGCGGGATGAAACTGGGGCTGTTGTAGGGGTCACCGGAACAGCCAATGACATCACCGCCCGGAAACAAGCGGAGCAAACCCTAAAGGATCGAGATCGGCTACTTAATGGCGTTGCCGCGGCAACCCATTGCCTGTTGACCGTTAGCAATTTTGATCAGTCAATTCAGCAGGCTTTGGAGGCGCTAGGAACTGCAGCAGCAGCAGACCTGATCTACGTATTTGAAAATCAGCCTGAAGACCCATCTGAAAACCAGTCTGAAAATCAACCTGATTCGAGTAATGTCAGACGACGGGCTATCCAACGGTGGATTTGGGGGGGAGAGGGCATCCTTTCCAGCAAAGAGACCTCAGAAGAGGATTCTGATGTTCAGACTATCGCCTACGACACGCTCTTTCCAGATTGCTACGAAATGTTATCGAAAGGGGAGCCGGTGACCGGCTTAGTGGAAGATTTTCTGCCGACGATGGGGCGAGATCTAGAACTCCAGCGGACCCGTTCAATTTTGATCATACCGATCGAAATTGAGGACACTTTCTGGGGGTTTTTGAGTTTCGAGGATTGCTGCGGCGATCGCACTTGGTCTGACAGCGAGAAATCAATTTTATGGGTGGCTGTGGGCAGCTTGGGCGGCGCGATCGCACTCCACCAAACTCAATTGAAATTGCGGGACTCTCAACAGTTACTACAGCTCGTCATGGATTCAATCCCGCAACGAATCTTTTGGAAGGACCAAAATTCCGTATACCTGGGATGTAACCGTAACTTTGCCGAAGCGGCGGGGGTAGGCTCCCCCGAGAACATTGTGGGCAAAACGGACTATGATTTGGCCTGGAAGTTGGAAGAGTCAGATTGGTTTCGTCAACTTGACCGTCAAGTGATGGAAAGCCAAGCCCCGCTGTATCGCATCATCCAGCCCCAATCCTATGCAGATGGCACCCAACGATGGTCAGAGACGAGCAAGGTGCCGCTTTATAACGAAAAGAATGAAATTGTGGGCATTCTGGGCGCCTTTGAAGATGTGACTGAGCGGTTAATCGCCCAAGAAGCCTTACGAAAATCAGAAGCCCATCTCAGACAACAAACTCAACAACTCCAACAAACGCTGCAAGAGCTTCAACAAACCCAGGCGCAACTGATTCAGGGTGAAAAAATGTCCAGTTTGGGACAGCTTGTGGCGGGGGTGGCCCACGAAATTAACAACCCCATCAACTTCATCTACGCTAATTTGAACTACGCAGACAATTACACCCAAGATTTACTCAGCCTGATAAATCTTTATCAGAAGCACTTTCCCAATCCTGGCCCTGAAATCCAGTCGGAAACAGACGCCATTGACCTCGAATTTCTCTTAACCGATCTCCCCAATCTTCTTTCTTCAATGAAATTGGGCACAGACCGGATTAAGCAAATTGTCGCCTCTCTGCGAACTTTCTCCCGCATGGATGAGGCGGAGGTCAAAGAGGTGGATATCCACAAGGGCATTGATAGTACCCTGTTGATTTTGCAACATCGACTGAAAGCTACTTCCGGCCGAGATGCGATCGCCGTCCTTCAAGAATACAGCGATTTACCCTTGGTGGAATGTTTGCCGGGTCAACTGAATCAAGTCTTTATGAACTTACTCGCCAATGCAATTGACGCCCTAGAATCGGTGGATGATTGGGCGGATAGATGGGTAGATGAGTCAAGTCATCGGCCCCTCACCCTTTCCTCCGGATTAACCAGTGAATTTGAGAACCGGTCAAGGCCCACCATTTGTATTCGAACTGAACGCCCTGACCCCGACTATATTACAATCCACGTCGCCGACAATGGACCTGGGATTCCCGAGGAAATCCACCCCAAGCTATTCGACCCCTTCTTCACCACGAAGGCGGTGGGTAAAGGCACCGGGATGGGGCTATCCATTAGTTACCAGATTGTGGTGGAAAAACATGGCGGCGAGTTTTGGTGTGAATCCGCCCCTGGGCAAGGCGCGGAATTTGTCATTCGGATTCCGATTCGACAATCCAGTCGTAACCCAGAATAACCTTCAATGCTTCCCCGCTAAAGCCCGATCCACCTCCTCCAACAACTCACTAATTCGGCCTGAATTATCCAAAACCACGTCCGCTTGAGCCGCCTTTTCCGCCAAAGGCATTTGGCTCTGAATCCGCGCTTGGGCTTGTTCAAGGGAAAGCCGATCCCGCTGCATCAGCCGCGCCAACTGCTGCTTTTCCGAACAGGACACCACCCAAATTTCAGTCACCTGATCCGTCAAACCTGCTTCAAATAGGAGTGGAATCGCCTGGACCACCGTTTGGTCATCCCTGAAATCCTGCATCGCCTTAATGAAGCGATCTCGCACATAAGGATGAATCTGCCGCTCTAGCCACTGCTTTTCTGCGGCATCGTGAAACACAATCTCTCCCAATCGCTGTCGATTAAGCACCCCGCTAGGCAACAGAACTTCGGGCCCATAGCGATCTGCGATCGCCTCTAGAATTGGAGAACCCAATTGCACCGCTTCTCTGGCGTAGACATCAGCATCCAGCACGGGTAAGCGATGCACCTGACTGAGATGCTTTGAAACCGTCGTTTTGCCGGTGGCGATTCCCCCTGTCAAGCCAATGATGCGGCATTGGCTCATGACTGTCGCCCCCATTGCACAATCGCTTGGGTTAACCCCTCCAAGGTAAATTCCGCCGCTTCCAGATCGACCCGCCCCAATAATTCTTCACAAGTTTGAGAGGTTTGCGGCCCAATGGAGGCGACACAAACCTTTTCCAGCAGGGTTCGCCAGTCTGTCCCTGCCGCTAGCTCCAAAAGATGGCAAAAGTGCCTAACCGTCTTGGAGCTAGCAAAGATAACCACATCAACTCGACGCTGTTGCAATGCGGCTAACGCGGCAGGTTCAATCGCCTTGGGACAAGCGGACTGGTAGGCAGGCGTCTCAGTCAACTCTGCGCCTTTCGCCATCAATTCCTTAACCAACACTTCCCGTCCGCCGCTTTCTACCCGCGGAAATAGGATTTGACTTCCGGCTAACCGATCGCTCTGGGGAAAATGCTCCACCAGCGAGTCCGCGATAAAATTTGGCGGAATAAAGTCGGGGATCAAGCCCCGTTGCTTTAAGACTTGAGCCGTTTTCTTACCCACTACTGCAATTTGGACATCAGCCAGGGCGCGAATGTCTTTCCCTTGGCTTAGCAGTCGGTCCAAGAAAAAATTGACTGCATTCGCAGACGTTAGGATTAACCAATCAAACGTAGGGAGCTTAGCGATCGCCCCATCCATCAACTCCCAACTCGACGGCGGCGTAATTTCCAGAGCAGGCGTCTCAACCACCTCAGCCCCCTCAGCTTGGAGCAGTTGAGTAAATTTGCTGGATTGTCCTGCAGCGCGAGTAATAAGCACAGTCTTACCGGAAAGCGGAAGTTGGATTTTAGATTTTGGATGTTGGATGTTGGATTGGGTTTCTCCCCCACCTCCCCCATTTTCCCGATCTTCCCTATCTTCCCCATCTCCTCTACGCCCAGACGCAACATGTCCCCTCTCTATATCCTGCTCCCCCTCTTCCACCGATCCCAAATACTCCCGCAGCCGAACCACCTCACCGACCACCATCACACTCGGAGACAAACGCATACCCTTAGTCTTTTGCCCAATGTTCATCAACGTGCCTTGCCAGATCTGCTGTTGGGGTTGGCTGGCCCATTGGATGATGGCGATTGGGGTTTCAGAGCGTTTACCATGACGCTGTAATTGATGAGTAATTTCCGCTAAAGATCGGCTGCCCATCAAAATCACTAGTGTTTCCAGTCGGGAAAGGGTATCCCAATCCAGTTGGTTTAAATCATGGGCGGTGAAGACCGCGAAGCAGTGACTCAATACCGGATCCGTTAAAGGAATATTGGCTAACAACGGCGCAACCAATGCAGAGGATAGACCAGGCGTTACTTCAAATGGACAAGCTGCAGCTTTGAGGGCCTGGATCTCAGCGGCGCACCGTCCGAAGATAAAGGGATCTCCACTCTTCAACCGGACAACTTGCTTTCCCAATTTGCACTGGTCCACTAAAAGTTGATTTATCTCAGGTTGCGAGTGACTAGGCTTGCCGCCCCGTTTACCCACATCAAAGCGGACACAGCTTTCAGGCAGGAACTCCAAAACCTCAGGATTGATCAGCGCATCGTAAACCAACACATCCGCTTGCGCCAATAATCGTTGTCCCTGCACAGTTAGATAAGCCAGATTCCCCGGTCCAGCCCCAACCAGATACACCTTTCCGTTAGCGTCCACTTTTACCTCAGCTCAATCGGCCTTACTGATCATGACGGAAAAGGGACAAATCGTGTCAAGAAAAAAGATTGATCCGGGCAAAGCATTTGGAGCAAGATTAACAGAAGTCGCTGAAGAGTTACCGCCAAATGCTATAGCCCAAGGGGCATGACTTCGCTAATGCCCCTACAGCGGCTCATGAATTTTGAATTTTGAATTTTGGATTTTGGATGGGGTTTCTTCCCCTTTCTCCTTTCCCCCAAACGTAATAAATTGCGTTACTACGTACATCCCCATCCCCCCATCTCCCCCATCCCCCTATCCTTCCTCCCTAACCCACAAGGCCAACCCGCCCCCTTTCCCGCGGGCCGCAATACAATCCGCTTCCACCAAAAAGTAGGTAAAGAAAGCTTGCCCCTTCAACCGTTGTTCTTGGAACGTCGCTTCTCGGTCCCGTCCTCCGCGGACAAAGCCCTCATAAAGCTTCAGGCCGGACAATGTCGCCTTGAGGCGGGTAAAGTCGAAGGCGAGAATATTTTTTTTGGACCAAAATCGGGTGGGTCCAGTGAGAATTAGCTGAAGCGGTCCCAAATCGACCTGGTTTTGAATGGTCCCCTGGTCCAATGAGGTATCGGGTTGAACATAGGTCAGGTAAATTTTGACCCATCTGGGGAGGAACCGTCCTGCTCCGAGAACCACCCCCGCCCTCTGGCGGGTGCGCTTAGTCCCAGTGATAAAGCCTAAGCGCCAATTTCCGAGTAGTTGAGAATAGGCATGTTGAACTTTAGTCTGCTTAGTAATTTTCTCCGCTTCCAGCAAAGTTTCAACCACAGATGCATGAGTGGGCAATGTCCCCGATGAGTTTGCTAAATACCGCACAGCTTGGTCAAGTACCGGGTCCATTCTCAAATCGCTCCTTACAAATCCTGATGATCGTCAGTTTCCGTTGGTAACTGTTTTAGCTCCCATTGGGTGAATAGTTTACGGTAGTCGCAGAGAGCAAGGCCCACGGTCTCCGCTTCACTACGCATCGTATTATCCCAGTCTGAGTCTGTTAGCAGGTTAGCCAATCGCTCAAATGACTCAATTAAGCGATCATCAGGGGGAATATTCATAGCCATTGACTCAGATAATTCAACCGTTCTTGAATGGTTACACCCTAATTAGCGCTCTTATCCATTAGACCCAACCTACCTGCTCTAATGTAAGATAATGCAGATTTTTTTCTCTTGTCCTGATCAGTTAATTCATTAAGATTCCATCTGTATGACTTTGCAATTGCGTGTTTTTGTCCCCCCTCATCCACTGATTAAACATTGGTTGGGGGTTTCGCGGGATGCTTCCACTCCCTCGGTTTTGTTTCGCAGCGCCATGACAGAATTGGGGCGTTGGCTAACCTATGAAGCCATCCGAGACTGGTTGCCAATTCTGGAAACAACTGTGGAAACCCCGTTAGCCGACTGTCCGGCGACCTTTATCAATCCAGAAATCCCTGTAGTGATTATGCCAATCTTGCGGGCTGGACTGGCTCTGATGGAAGGCGCTCAGGCTCTATTACCGTTGGCTTCCGTCTACCATTTAGGGTTTGTTCGCAATGAAGAAACGTTGGAATCCACCTGCTACCTGAATAAATTACCTGAATCATTTGCGCCTGAAACCCGGGTTCTGATTAGTGAGCCCATGTTAGCTACCGGGGGCACCATTATGGCGGCGATGCAGGAACTGACTAAACGAGGCGTTGATCCCGCCTTGATTAGAATCATTTCAGTGGTGGCGGCGCCTCCGGCCCTGCAAAAATTAGCGGCGGCCTATCCTAATCTGAACATATTTACCGCCACGATAGATGAGGGATTAAACGATAAGGGATTTATCGTTCCAGGATTGGGGGATGCGGGCGATCGCACCTTTGGCACTTAATACGATTAGTGCTTAATCTTATGGCGCTTAATCTTATGGCGCTTAATCTTATGGCGCATAACCAAGGCGGTGAATTAGGAAAAAGTGGAGCGACTAAGAAGCCGGGAAGGGGGAAATTGCTAATTTTGCGGTCTATCATCTACAGAAAATGCTAAGAAGGAAGTGTAGGTTGAATACAACATCAGCCTTAACGGTTAAGCTGTGAAAAGGGGTTGAATATATTTCACACCCGAAGAGAACCGAAATATTTCGAAACTGAAAATGAGTCAGTCTGATAACTTTGCCGGTGGATTCCTAGCAGGCTCCCTTTTTGGGGGCATTATAGGGGGGATTGTAGGGGTGCTTGTCACCACTCGTCTGAATCGAGAATCCAATGAATCCGATTCGTTTAAACTCGCCCAAGATGAAGATCAATCACAATCGGGTCGAACACTCCAGGGAATGAGTGAGGAGCGAATGGAGATCGCTCGCCGGGGGTTAGAAGATAAAATCGCCCAATTGAACGAAGCGATTGATGATGTGCGTCAGCAATTAGGCGGGGTTAACGGCCACACTCAGGGGGAAACGCTTGACCCAACCTCCCTACTTGATTCTTGAGAAGACATGTAGAATCTACCGAACCCTCCTCGAGAAAAGCGGTTATCCGTTAAACTAAGGTCAGAATTCATCTTGAACAACGCCTGTCAAGGAATCTACAAAACTTATGGCACCATTACTCGCCCTAGTGGCTCAAACCCTTCAGACTTTTCTGCAGATTTATGTAGTTTTACTAATTCTTCGTATTCTACTGAGCTGGTTCCCTAATGTAGATTGGTTCAGCCCTCCCTTCTCCATTCTGAGTCAATTGACTGACCCCTACCTAAACATCTTTCGTTCCATCATCCCACCGCTAGGCGGGATTGATTTTTCTGCAATTTTGGCCATTTTCCTGCTGCAGTTTGTTGGGCAATTGGTGGGAGACGCCCTTTTCAGGCTAGCTGCAATGGCTTACACCGCAATTGGCTAGATTTTTCCATTCTTGGCGGTCAAATCGTTATTCCTCTGGTCTCGTCCCGCTTTCACAGAAAAGGTAGATTCATTATTCTTTTATCTCGATGCCGGTTTCCGGTAGGTTTTCCTACCGTTGAGAAATTTATTTAACCTTGTTGAGTGAAGCCCGAGCAAAAAGTGATTTTGTCCAGCTTCACTCAACAAGGTTAAATAAATTTCTCAACGGTAGGAAAACCTACCGGAAACCGGCATCGAG
>JASJDH010000450.1 GCA_030065175.1 Leptolyngbyaceae cyanobacterium MO_188.B28
AGCGATGCCGACGGCTATTCAAACAGCAAGAGCTGATTCGCGGGTTGACCGCCTATCACTGGTGGCCAGGCGTTGGTGCAAAGGAGGCTGCTTAATTATGGGTATTTAACCCGACTTGATATGAGCAGGACCTAAAGGCCTGACTTCAGTTACATCCTGCGACTTCCTAAACAGACGCTTGGGATTATCCTCTCCCCACGCTTCTCCCCAGTCTGGGAGAAGCGTGGGGAAGAGGTTTTTCCAATTGTGTCTTGAGCGCGGCTAAGTACCTGGGCAATGACGTTTACAAAATGGATTCAGGTATTCAGGGGGGGCAGCGATTTTTCTCTGTAATTAATTTTGCCTACCCACTTATAACTATTCCTTTCTGAGAATGGCGACTTCAAAGGGGTGTAGGGTGTCCGGCAAATCGATCAGCTTCCCCGCTTCCAAAATATTGGAAGCCAACACCAGCCAATTTTCAGGTTCAATATAGGAATCCACGACAAACGGCTTTTCATAGGAAAAGTTGATGATCACCAAAACTTTTTCATGGTCCGTTTCCCTGACATAGGCCAGATGTTCATCGGGATAGTGGATTAACGTCCTCCAACTCCCCAACCTTAACGCCTCGCTGTTTTTCCGAACCTTGAGCAAAAGCCGATAGAAATTCAGAATCGAGGTTTTGTCCGCTAGATCCCGTTGAACATTGACCTCGAAGTAATTCGGGTTGACCGGTAACCAGGGGTCAACCGGCTTGCCGAAGCTAAATCCAGCGTTCACCGAATCATCCCACTGCATCGGCGTACGGGCGCCGTCCCGAGAAGAGGGCAGTGCGCCGCCATGATCATCCATCACGGCGGTGTCCCGTGATTTGTCCGACGGCATATCCACGTAATCCACCATGCCAATTTCCTGGCCGTAATATAAGACCGGCGTACCTCTTGTCGTCAGTAACAACGCCCCTGCCGCTTTGGCGATTTCCGTAGGATTGGTGCAGAGGCTGCATTCAACCCAGCGCGATAAATGTCGAGGAATGTCGTGATTATCTAAAAAATAGGTGGGCCAAGCGCCTGCTGGCGTGATCAATTCCTTCTTCTCAATTTCTCGTTGCAGATATCCCGGATACCAAGGACTGAAAGAAAATTCGAAGGCGAAGGGCAAGTGCAGCTCATCGTTATTGACCCCGTAAAAGATCGTTGAATCGTAGAGTCGACTGTCAATAAATGTTTCGCCGATCAGCAACCGATCTTCATATTCATCCGTGATCTGCCTGATTTCTCGAATAATTTCGTGGTTTTCCGGCAGATCTTTGTCGTATAAGTGGTGCTGATTGTGGTAAGCATTTTTGTCGGTCGCCCCAAATTTGACCGGGTTATACCGATAAAATTCATCCTTGCTAAAAACACTCGAAGCATCCAATCTAAAGCCATCCACCCCCTTATCCAACCAGAATCGAATCATGGCGTAGATAGCTTGTCTCACCTCGGGATTACGCCAATTCAGATCGGGTTGATTTTTGTTAAACGTGTGGAAGTAATATTGGCCGCGGGCTTCACTAAATGTCCAACCGGGACCGCCAAAGTAAGACAGCCAATTATTCGGCAATCCCCCATCTGGCTCAGGATCTTGCCATAGATACCAATCATGCTTGGGATTATCTTTGCTGGTACTGGATTCAATAAACCATTCATGCTGGTTTGAGGTGTGATTAATCACCAGATCTAGAATGACTTTGACGCCCCGTTTATGGGACTCCGCCACCAGTGCGTCAAAATCTTCGAGGGTTCCAAAGGTTGGCGAAATGTCATAGTAATCGCTGACATCATAGCCATTATCCACCATGGGGGATTGGTTGATGGGGGACAGCCAAATTGCGTCAATACCCAGTGACGTTTCACTCTCTGGATTCCCATCATTCAGATAATCTAACCGCTGGATGATCCCCTTTAAATCGCCGACGCCGTCTCCATTCGCATCTGCAAAGGTAAAGGGATAAATTTGGTAAATCACCCCTGTTTTCCACCATTCTTCGGTTTTAAATTGTTTACCGTCAGTCATAATGCTGAATCAAAACATTGAGAACATTGCTGTCAAATCAAGATCCCTGAATTCAAGGCAAGTAAAATCTGGATATCCCTGTTTCGCTACGTATGGGTGTCGAGATTCGCCTTGGGATAATGTGGATAGACATTTTCAGAGGATGTCAAGTTCCAGATCAATCGATAATTTATCGGTTTTCTATATATTCAAGTATAGTCTGATTAACATTCGCGATCTGCTTAGCAAACTGAAGAATTTAACTTTATGAAAGTTTATCGTTTTTGGGCCTCTAGATGATTTTATCGAGAAACAAATGAGCTTATTGAAAGTTTATATTTTGTGATCTATTTCATTCAGTCAGCATTATTGTGGAGTGCAGTTAGCGTAGCGTAACGCACCTAATCAAAGAGCTTGACACTTCAAAAGCTATCTGAAATCTTCGCCATTTTAGTGATGTTGAATCACTAAAATGGCATGGCCGCTAAAGATTATTGAAATTCATAAAAGAAGATGAAATAGGCCTGATTTTTGGGATTCCAGTACATTGAGAAAATCCAATGGAGAGTCGATGATTTTTCGATGCGGTGTGCTGCGCTTTTCTTAGATGATCCTGAGGCTATAAACAGTCTAATCGCTGAAGTCTGTCTCTTGACTGCTGTATTCGAACCCAGAGAAAATTTCTCACTTGAGATGATGAGTCTGAATCTGTAAGAGTTGAATACACAAAATTGAGTAGGCAATTTTGATTTCTAGGAGAGCTTATGAGTTTGAAAATGAATATCAATTCAAAAATCCCAGCTGATTGCTATTAACTTAAGATTAAAGTTCAGTACTCATGACTGGCTAAAAGAGTAGGATGAAAAATTGAACTCTTAATTAAAGCTGAGGTATGAGCTTAAAAGATCGCATTAGCGAAGAAATCAAAGCCGCTATGAAGGCCAAGGATAAAATCCGTCTGGAAACGGTCCGTAGCATCAAGAAGGTCATTCTAGAAAAAGAGACGGCCGTTCGACCTCAGGGGCAAGACACTCTCACCGAAGCTCAAGAGATGGAAGTTTTGGTGCAGTTGGCCAAACAGCGGAAAGATTCAATTGAACAATATCGCAAGGCCAATCGAGACGATTTGGCGGACAAAGAAGCCCAAGAACTTGCCATCATCGAAGAATACTTGCCTCAACAACTCTCAGACGAAGAGGTTGAAGCAGTTATTGATGAGTTAATCGCTCAGGTTGGAGCGGCATCTCCTAAGGATATGGGCAAGGTCATGGGGCCCGCTATGAAGCGCTTGAAGGGGCAAGCTGATGGAGCGAAAGTCCAAGCCCTAGTGAAGGCTAAGTTAGCAGGCTAAGTAGGGTAAAAATTTAATGCAAGGTAAAGGTCATAGAGCCATTGCTTGAAAGGCGCCGTAGCCTCAGCTAGGTAAAATTCTGAACATTGCCTCATATCGACTTTACCGCCGCCTGTCGCCCAGAGCCGTTGGCGGCGGTAGATTATGCTAGAGCTAGAGCTAGAGCTAAATCAGGCATCATAATGTTTGGATAGCTATACGCTCCTTGAGTCTGTCGGCGAACGCCACTTCTTAATGTTATGTCTAACCCCATTCGGCGATCCTGGGACGCGGGCCGCTTTGTGCAAACCCTCAACTACTTTGAGGTGATTCCTGTTGTTAATTGGCTTCAGAAAATGTTTTTTGGCGCAACCCCTCCCCCTCCCCCTCAATTTCAGGCAGGCCTAATCTTTGATTTCCGGCGACAGTCTGAGACACTGGGGCAAACTTGGGGAGCTCTGGATGATGTGGTGATGGGCGGTGTTAGCGCCAGTTCCTTCCAACCTAGTCCTGAAGGGGCGCTGTTTACCGGCTATGTGTCCACAGATAACTCTGGCGGATTTGCGTCAGTCCGGACCCGCAACTTTGAACCTCCCCTGAACTTGGGCGGCTATACAGGAATTGTACTCTCTGTTAAAGGCGACGGACAGCGTTACAAGTTTTTTGTTCGTGATTCGGCAAGCTGGGATAGTATGGCCTATGCTTACTCATTTGATACCGTTCCGGGCCAGTGGATAACGGTGCATATTCCCTTTGCTGAGATGATTCCGGTTTCTCGCGCCAGAACAGTGCGAGGGGCTCAGCCTTTAAACACAACTCAAATTGCCTCGATGCAATTGATGTTGAGTAAGTTTGAGTATGACGGCGTACTCAATCCGCAATTTACTGCAGGTGAATTTCGCCTGTGGGTGCAGACAATTGGCTCCTATTAGTCTCCCATTAGTGGAGTAAACCGTAGGCAGCATAGGGGCGGCTCCCCGTCCACCCTTTCTACGTACGATCCACTTCAAAGCTGCCCTCTCCCATGGTGCTGAACTGTCTAACAGATTCCTGTCGAGAGGGATGTCATAGGGAATTTAAAAACCATGATCAGAGCTTACCCAGGCTTCACATCCTTCCGGGTGTGAGCAGTTCGGCATCGAAACTTCAACGAAAAAGGAGCCTTCATAGGGCGCCACCAGCACCGGAGCGGCGTCAGTTTCTACATCTTGATATACAAGTTCGCCGGAGGCATCATAGAGAAACAAATCGAGATCAAAACAATCTTGATCGCAGTCGCCGTAAATATACTCCCCTGCTAAAAAGTAACCTTCCATGCTGGTAGATTGGCCATTGTATAGCCATAGTGAGCGATCTTGAGCTTTGACTTCTGTCGTCATGCTCATTACTGCGGCAGAGGCGAAAGCGGCGGCCAATAAACTGCGCAGGTTTAGCTTGCAAGACATATGCACTCCTATGTTACTTATGATACTAAAATTTGAGTTGCCTCTTACTTATAGTTTTCCCTTGAGTATTTGATGTATCTTTTGACCGGCAGTGTTTTTTCGGTGATGTTGTCTTGTTGTTGTATGAATTAATGGTAAAAAAAGAGACTTATAAGTGGTCTCGCGTCTTATATTTTGTTAATAAGGATGTCAACTTAAAATGGGACCGTTCAGAACGGACCCTTCAGTGGGATGGCAAAATTAATGGTAAGAAAAGCGCTGCAGAAACCGTCTGAATCTCTGCATCCAGGGTGTAAACTTCATTACCCAGGCGCATGTCCATAGGGTGGAGCATGCAGGCGGCTAAACGTTGGCCTCTGGAGGTTGGCGGCGACGGAGCGATCGCACCCACATCCATCCAAGGGCGCTGCCGATAAAATAGTACGGGAAGTCTTGCCAGCTAAAAGAGTTGCCTAGCACCAGTCGTCCTAGGGAAGTTTGACGGATAACTTGTAAAAAAGAAGGTTGCCAGAGCTGTAGAAATTCCAGCCCGCAGGTGATTAGACAGACGCCGACGGCAATCTTCAGGGGAGATGTTTTTGGACGCAGATAAACAACGAGTAGAATCCAGAAAATTTCGTAGGGAACCCCGCCAAAAGCATTATTGAGCCATTCGTGGCCGGGGCCAGGATAGAATTTTGTGATAAATCCTAGGGGCACAATGATGGCGAGGCTGGCTAAAAGTGCAATTCGGTACTTGAAAGAGCGGAAACTGCGTTTCGTGACAGCCATGCAGCGCCTCGAATCATAATGAACGACAGATTTTTCTAAAGCGATATGTTTGCTTTATCGCCTAGGACTTGGGGCAGGGCAAATCCTGCTACAAGGAAGATTGATTATCTCTAAAATAGCTGAAGGATAACTTTTACTAACCTTCACCGAGTAGTTTACCCTTTCCTTTTTCTTTGATTAGCATAATGAGGTATGACATCCCCCAGCGCTTTAATGTTTCTTGGATTTTTCGCGGCCTGTTAAGGTTGGGTAAGTCTGGCGATGAAAGGATAAGGAGTGTAATCAGGAATTTTCTTCCTGACTTGTGTATTCTCGCATAGGTTTAATTTCCCGCTTTCACTTGATAGCCCTTGGGATGAGCTATTACAGCATTTAGTAAATTTAGTTGATCAGAGGAGAGCTTGATGAATCGTCGTGACTTTATGGCTTGGGTTGGGGTTGGGTTTTTGGGGAGTTCGTTGCCCGTTGCGATCGCCGCCTGCTCCTCAAAATCTGGTTCTCGGGAGTTTGAGAGGGTGGGCTCCTTAGCTGAATTGGACGCCTCAGGTCAGTTGCTCAACGAAACGACCGACATTGGCCCAGTGTTAGTGATTCGTGATCCGGATAATTCTGACACTGTGCGGGCAGTCAATCCTGTGTGTCCTCACGCCAGATGCACGGTTGCTTGGCAAGCGGAGAAAACTCGTTTTACGTGTCCTTGTCATGGGTCTGAATTTGACTTGGATGGAGCTGTGGCTCGCGGCCCCGCTAGGGAAGCCCTCGGAGTCTATGCTGTGAAGTTGGAAGGAAATCAGATTTTAGCGGCTAAGTCATCCTGAACCGGGGCCTTTTGATTAACCCTTCAGCTTTTGCTTGAGCAGTGTAGTGGCTTCTTCACTGGATAGCGGTTCAGAGAAGAAAAAGCCTTGACCGTATTCGCAGTGAGCTTGTTTCAACATTATCATTTGCCCCGGGGTTTCAATGCCCTCAGCCACCACATTCATCCCTAACTTATGACCTAGGGTAATGATGGTGTCAACGATTTCCCAATCTTCACTGCTTTGCTCCATACGCCCGACAAAGGACTTATCTACTTTGAGCGTGTCCATGGGGAATCGATGGAGATAACTCAAAGATGAGTAGCCTGTGCCAAAGTCATCAATGCTGAGTTGTAAGCCTAATCTTTTAAGCCGTAACATTAAATCAATGGCGTCTTCAACTTCTTCCATCACCATGCTTTCTGTAATTTCTAGCCAAATGGCATGGCTATTCACCCCAATATCCTGCAGAGTGCTTGCAATCTGATTGACCAAATCGGGTTGAGATAACTGGCGTTTTGACAGGTTAATACTCATCTTTAAGGGATAGTTTGGAAACTGCTGCTCCCAAATTTTGAGCTGACGGCAGGCTGTTTGGAAAATCCACTGCCCCAAAGACATAATCAGTCCAATTTCTTCGGTGACCGGGATAAAGTCGCTAGGCATGACAAATTCCTGGTCTTGTCGCCGCCATCGAGTCAGTGCTTCAAATCCCTCAATTTGACCACTCTTAAGGCAAACAATGGGTTGGTAGTAAAGGAGGAATTCTTGGTTCTCCAGAGCGTCGAGTAAATCGCTCTCTAAACGCAGTCTATGAACGGCTTCGTCAAGCATTCCTGTGGCGAATACCTCATAGCGGAATTTTCCCAATGCTTTGGCGCGATACATGGCTGTATGCGCATCCCGCAGTAAGTCCTCTGGTTTATGGGGATAGTTGTCATGGATAATGACCATGCCGACGCTGACCGTGATAGAAAGGCGTTGCTGGTCGAGGTAAAAGGGTTCTGATAAGGTGATTTGGAGAGTGTCCAAGGCTTGTCCAATCGCCTCGCGCGTCATTTCCTGAAACAACAGAGCAAATTCGTCTCCCCCCACACGGGATAATTGAACCGATCGGGGGAGGATCTGTTGTAAGCGCCTTACTACAGTGAGTAATACACGATCGCCAGCCGGATGCCCTAAACTTTGATTAATCAGTTTGAAGCGATCGATATCTAAAAAAGCTACGACCACTGGCTGAGCAGTTAGGCGACGTCGATTAAGCTGGAGTGCTTGATGGATGTGTTGGATGAAGACTTCTCTGTCCGGCAGTCCAGTGAGTCCATCATGGGTACTGTTATACAGAAGCTTTTGTGTTGTAATCAGTCCCCCAGAGACGATCACCCCCGTCATGGGTTCGGCAATGGGAAGCCAGACTAGATAAGCCAATCCTAGCCAGCCTATTCCCCAAAGTCCTAAGAGCATAAACCCGCCTGCGCAGAATACGAAGAGAGGTCGTTTTCCTCGCCAGACCATACTGCCTGACAGCAAGGCCCAGCTCCAGAGCCAGAGGGTCTCGCCCCATTCAGGTAAGAAGGTATATAGAACTTTTTCACCCGCCGCCGCATCCAAAAGTTGACTGACCATTTGGGCGTAAATGCTTACGCCTGGGGTGAATGGATTATCCTGGTTAGCGCTATAAGGATTTTCAACGTGCCCTTTCAGACTGGGGGCAGTGCTTCCTACCAGCACTATTTTGTCGCGAATCAGAACAGGGTCAAAGTCGTTATTGAGCACCTGAGTAACGGTT